>OMOG01000301.1:0-4113 GCA_900290305.1 Candidatus Sulfopaludibacter sp. SbA4 | reverse complement strand
CGCGGCGCCGTGCTCATGATGGACGCCCCTGAGAAACTTGGAGCAGAAGAGCGGGATCACCGTCATGGCCACCACGAAAGAGGCCAGCAACGACAGGCAAAACGCCAGGGCCAGCGATGAAAACAGAAACTTGCTCACACCCACCAAAAGGGTGACCGGAAAGAAATCCACGACATCCACAAGAGTCGCCGCCAGAACTGCGAGATTCACCTCGGCGCCTCCCTGCTCGGCGGCCACCGCCGGGGTTTCACCCAACTCCAGGTGGCGATAGATGTTTTCCAGTGAAATCACCGAATTGTCGATGACCCGGGAGAAGGCCAGGGCCAAACCGCCCAAAATCATGGTATTTACCGTGCTGCCAAGCATGTAAAGAACCACGAAAGTGGCCAGCGCGGAAATCGGGATGGACAACAGCACCGCGAAGGTGGCCCGCATGCTTCCCAGGAAAATGAGGATCATCAGGCTGGTGAGAACCAACCCCATCAAGCCCTCATGGAGCACGGTCTTCAGCGCTTGTATCACGAAGACCGATTGGTCGAATACGATGGCGGTCTTCAATTGCGCGGGGAGATCGAAGAGATGACTGGTCAACTTACTGACATCGGCGACAACTTGCACCGTGTTCGTGTCTCCGCCCTGCTTCATGATGGGGATATAGGCGGATTTCTGCCCGTCGATGCGGACGATGTTGTACTGCAATTGACTGGCGTCTTTAGCCTCTCCCACATCCCTGACCGAGACCCACTTGGCGCCAACGGTCTTCAAGGGTACGTCGTCCAGATCCTTGATGTCTTTGACCAGGCTGTTGGAGTAGACGTAGTAGTCGTTCGGTCCGATTTTGACGTCCCCGGCGGGGAGAATCAGGTTGCTCTCATTGACGGCGCCGACCACATCCATCACGCTCAACTGTCGCGACATCAGCTTATATGGATCGACATAAATCATCGCCTGGCGGTACTTGCCGCCAAACACGCCTGGGATCTCCGCGCCTTTCACCACCGCGATCTGGTTGCGGATCTGGAACTGGGCCAGATCGTGAAGCTGGGTCTCGTTCAGTCCTTCGCCTTTGACCGTGACCAGACAGACGGGCAGGCTGGAAGCGTCGAACTTCAGCACCACGGGGGGGAGCGTGCCGGGCGGTAAGCGCTTCAGGTCGGCCAGCGCCAGGTTGGACAATTGAGTCACATCCGCATCGGCGCTGGTACCCGGCTGGAAGAAGACTTTGATCATACTGACGCCCAGCAGGGAGCGCGACTCCATGTGGTCGATGCCCGAGGCAAGCGTGAAGAAGCGTTCCAGCGGATTGGTGATATCCGTCTCGATGTCCTCCGGGGGCATGCCGGAATAGAACGTCGCCACGATGACCTCCGGCATATTAATGGCCGGGAACAGATCCACCGGCATGCGCACATAGCTGGTGACTCCGATCACGGCAAGCGCCAGGCAAACAACGATGATGAAATAGGGATTTCGAATTGAGAAGCTCGGCATCGGTAATTACTCCGCCCGGGCGGGCCTCCTGCGATAGACCAGAAGATACGCGGCCGGCACAATGAATACGGTCAGCAGGACCGAGGAAGTCAGGCCGCCGATGATCGTCCGGGCCAGGGGCGCATACTGTTCGCTTCCGGTGCCCAGTTTCAACGCCATCGGCACCATCCCGATGATGGTGGCGAGCGAGGTCATCAAAATCGGGCGCAGCCGCACCCGGCAGGAGGTGATTACAGCGTCCTCCACGGATTGGCCCTGCTCCATCAGGCGGTGCGCAAAATCCACGATCAGGATGCTGTTCGAAGCGGCGATTCCTACCAGCATCAGGACCCCCATGAGCGACATCACATTGAGGGTCGTATGAGTCAGCGGAAGCGCAACTAACACGCCGATGAAGCCCATGGGGATGGCAAGCATGATCAGAAAAGGATCGATAAACGAACGGAACTGCGCCACCAGAATCAGGAAAAGCAGAACGACGGACAGCGACAGGCCCACTGCAAAGCTATAGAAGGATTGGTGCATCGCCTGTACCATGCCGCGCAGATTGGTGCGGATGCCGGGGCCATTGTTCTGTGCCGCGAGCAGCTCCGAAATCTGTCCGGAAACCTTCCCCAGGTCCTCGCCCGAGGGAGTGACGTACACGTCCGCCACGCGCTGAATCTGATAGTGGTCGATCTCCGTGGGCGACTGCACGAAATCGATCCCGGCCACGCTACCCAGAGTCGTCACCGGCCGCTCGCCTTCGGCCACGTTGAACCCGTGCCCAGCCGCGGCCGGGCGGCTGTTGGCGGTCCGCCGGCGCAGCGGAATTTGCGCCAAGTCTACAAAGTTGTGTATCGCGGGCCGGCCGCTTTCGTAGTACTGGACGGTCAGAAAGTAATCGTTGCCCGTCTGGTGATCTACCCAATAGTTCGGAGCGATCATGGTATTCGAGTTGAGCGCCGTGATCACGTTATCCACGATCTCTTTCTGCGTAAGGCCGAGCTCCGATGCGTGGATGCGATCGACTTTGAGGCGAATGGCCGGATAGTTCATGTCCTGCGGCACGTAGACCTGGCCGACTCCGGGGATTTTGCGGATCTGCGCGGCAAGATTCACGGCGGCATTGTAAGTAACGTCCAGATCCCGGCTGCTGACCTGAACGTCGATGGGCGCGGGTGCGCCCATATTCAGAATTGCGTCGACCATCGATCCGCTGGAGACAAATGTCCGGAGGTCCGGGTATTTACTCGCGATCTGGCGGCGCATCCGGTTCATATACTCGAAACTGCTCACCCGGTGTGAGTCGGTTAATGCCACCTGGATGGTCGCTGTGTATGGCCCTGCATTGGCGGTGTAGAGCGCCGAGAAGTCCGGTACGATTCCGATATTGGAGACGATCATTTTGAAATCGGCCGGAGCGACCACCTGGCGGGCCAAGTCTTCGACTTTGGCCACGTAGTCCTCGGTGGCCTCAATGCGGCTGCCGGTCGGAACCTTCAGGTTGATGGTGAACTGGCCGGCGTCCGTCTGGGGAAAGAAGGCGACACCCAGCAGCGGATAGATGGCGAGGCTCGCGGCAAAGACTCCAGTCAGCAGCCCAATCGTCAGAACCGGGCGCCTCACCGCGCGCCGCACCCAGTGCTCGTAATAATCCAGCAGATGAGTGAACATGCGATTGAACCACGCATTCAGGCCGCCGCTCTGTTGCTCGTGCGCCCGGTGAAAACCCTTGAGAAAGCGCGCGCAAAACAGTGGGATCACCGTCATGGCGACAAAGTACGATGCAAACAGCGAAATCGCCACGGCCGCGGCCAGCGCGGAGAACAGGAACTTGCTGACGCCGTACAAGAAGGTAACCGGAAAGAAAACCACGATCGTGGTGAGAGTGGCGGCCAGAACGGCGAGGCTCACTTCAGAGCCGCCGCGTTCGGCCGCTATGTCGGGCGACGCTCCCGTCTCCAGGTGCCGGTAGATGTTCTCGAGGGCAATCACCGAGTTATCGATCACGCGCGAGAAGGCCAGCGCCAGTCCGCCCAGGATCATCGTGTTGATCGTGCTCCCCATCATGTAGAGGACGACGAACGTGGCCACCGCGGAAAGCGGGATCGAGAGAAACACCGCCGCCGTGGCGCGCAGGCTTCCCAGAAAGATCAGAATCATCAGGCTGGTGAGTACCAACCCGATCAGCCCTTCCTCGAGGAGCGTCCAGATCGCCTCTTTCACGAAGACAGACTGGTCGAACACGACGGCGCGTTCGAGCTCGTTCGGAATATCGAATAGTTTTCCAAGCATGTCGCGGATGCCGTTGACCACCTGGATGGTATTGGTGTCGCCACCCTGCTTCATGATGGGCAAATAAACGGAGCGCTGGCCGTCCACACGGACGATGTTGTACTGAATCTGGTTGGCATCCTGGGCTTCCCCGATGTCGCCGATGGTAACCCAACTGTGTTTCTTGGTCTTGATCGGAAGCTGATTCAGGTCTTCAACTTTCTTCACCAGGCTGTTGGAGTAGACGTAGTAGTCATAAGGCCCCATTTTCACGTCGCCGGCCGGAAGAATGAGGTTACTCTTGTTCAAGGCGTCGACTACATCCATGAGACTGAGCTGCCGGGACAGCAGCTTGTAAGGATCCAC
>OMOG01000106.1 GCA_900290305.1 Candidatus Sulfopaludibacter sp. SbA4 | reverse complement strand
GCCTGCCGTGTCGAAGCCAAGCGTCGGCATGAGTGCCGACGCGGCAGGCACGAGTGCCCGCGCCACATCGGCCGACATCACGCTTCCAGAATCACGTGCGCCATCCCCAACTCCGACGTGTGAGTGATAGAGAGCGAGATGTTGCGCACGCCCAGCCTGGTCGCGATTTCGGCAGCCACTCCGTGCAGCCGGAGCGTGGGCTTTCCCGAGGGCAGGTTGGCCACTTCGAAATCGCGCCAGGTGACGCCGCGCTTCCAGCCCGTGCCGATGGCCTTCATTCCGGCTTCCTTGGCCGCGAAGCGCGCGGCGTAGCGCTCGAAGCGGTTCGCCTTGCGCTCCACGTAAGCGATCTCGCCGGACGTGTAAATGCGATCGATGAACCGCGCCCCGAACCGCTCGATGGAGGCGCGGATGCGCGGGACTTCCGCCAGGTCGACGCCGGTGCCCACGATCATTTCAATTCCGTTCCCGTGGTGGTAATGGTGAGGCGGCCATGCTTCACCCCCTTGGTGCTGATCAGGACATCCGCCACTTTCCGCACCTCCACCGACTTGCCCCGCACCACCAGCACTTCCAGGCAATGGTCGTGGTCCAGGTGGACGTGGAGCGTGGAGAGAATGGAGCGGTGATAGTCGTGCTGGATATCGGTCAGCTTCTCGTTGAGCATGCGCACGTGATGGTCGTAGACCAGGGTCACGGTCCCTACTACCTGGCTCTCCGGCGATTCCCAGGTCTTTTCGACCAGCTCGTCGCGGATGAGGTCGCGAAACGCTTCCGACCGGTTGGTGTAGCCGCGCTGCAAAATGAGGCGGTCGAACTTGTCCAACAGGTCCGAGTCGATGGCCACGCCAATCCGGCTGAGGACGCTCATGCGTAAACATATTATCACCTGCATATTTGGACAGTCGGGTGGCACGATTCTGAGAATCGTGATACTGTGAGGGCAGCCGTGCATATACCGGACGGATTTCTCGCTACTCCCGTGTGGGCCACGCTGGATGCGGCCGCAATACCGGCTACCGGGTTCATCGTGAGGCGTGCGCAGCGGGAGTTTGACGAAGCCCGAATCCCTTTGCTGGGCGTGATGGGCGCGTTCGTGTTCGCCGCGCAGATGATCAATTTCCCGGTAGGGATCGGGACCACGGGTCACCTGGTGGGCGGCGCGCTGCTGGCCTTCACCCTCGGACCGGCCGCGGCCAGCGTGGTAATGGCTGCGATCCTGACGATCCAGGCGTTGGTATTCCAAGATGGAGGCATCCTGGCGCTTGGTCCCAACGTAGTCAACATGGCGATCCTCGGGGTTCTGGCGGGTTATCTGCCGTTCTATCTTTGGGGCGGAGGCCCGGGGGGTCTAAATGGACGCCGGCGTAAGTTCGCTATCTTTGCGGGCGGAACACTCTCCGTGTTGGTAAGTGCCGTGCTGGCCCTGTCGGAGCTAATGATCTCCGGCGTCAAGATGCCCGCCTCGGTGCTGAGCGTTTCGCTGGCGCTCTTCCTGGTGTCGGGGCTCCTGGAAGGCGCGATCACGCTGGCCGTCATACAGGCGCTCGAATCCATCCAGCCCGGCTTCATCCGGCGCCCTGCCGCGGGGCGCTCGTACGCCCTGGGAGCGGTGAGCATCGGCGCCGTGCTGTTGGCTGCGGTCGGCGTGCTGTTCGCTTCCACCGCCCCCGACGGAATCGAGAAACTGAGCCAACAGACCGGCATCGCGTCTCAGGCCCGGACGCTGATCTCGACCCCTTTGAGCGGCTACGAGGTGACCTTTCTGCATTCTTCCTGGCTCAGTAAGACCGGGGCGGGGCTGGCCGGGCTGGCATTGATCTATGCCGCATGTCTCGTCATAGGTCGAGCGGTGGCCCGTAACAGGAGCGTCTGATTGCATCACGTCGTTCTTGAGTATTGGAGCCGGGGTAACAGTACGATCCATCGGCGCGACCCGCGCGCCAAGATAGTAACATTACTAGTATTCTTAGTAGTCCTGGCGACCGCGCACCGCAACCTGGTTGCTTTGTCACTGGCTTTGTTTGCCCTCCTGTTCGCCGGGGTGATTGCGGCAAGGCTGCCCTTTGCAGGCGCGGTGGCGCGGGCGGGGATTGTTTTGCCCTTCAGCGCGGTCTTCGCCGCGGTCTGCTGGCTGGCGGGAGACCCATCGCGGGGGATTGCCCTGTTACTCAAGAGTTACCTCTCCGCNNNCTCGCGCGGGGCCACGGCCCGCAGCCTGGTTGGCAGCAGGTCCCGTTTTCGCGCGGCGGCCGGCGCGCTCGCCGTGCTCTTCGCGCGTTCCTACGGGCGGGCCGAGGACATACACCGTGCCATGCTCGCGCGTGGGTTTGCGGGACAGTTTCGGACGCTCGGCGCCCTGCATTTTCGTGGAAGCGACGCGTGTTTCACGGCGCTGGCGTCGCTCGCCCCCGTGCTTCTCCGGATAGCTGTCGAGAGGGGGGGCTAAATGCCACCCCAGTTGACGACTGAAAGTCGCCTGAAGTACATGGGTGTCTTGGTGGGGCAGGCGG
>OMOG01000053.1 GCA_900290305.1 Candidatus Sulfopaludibacter sp. SbA4 | reverse complement strand
CCCGGCAGAGGCGGCCAAGCCGATTGCCACGCCTGCCAGGGCGGGCGTCATGGCTTGCGAGACCACCACTCGCAGCACGTCCCGCGGCCTGGCGCCGAGCGCCATGCGGATGCCGATCTCATTGGTGCGCTGCGCGACGGAGTAAGCGACCACGCCATAGATTCCCACGGCGGCCAGCAGCAGCGCGAGCGCCGCAAAGATGCCCAGCAGCAGCATGGAAAAGCGCCGGCCCTCCAGGGAGGCTGCCACGATCTGGTCCATGGTTCGCATGTCGAAAACCGGTTGGCCGGCGCCGGCCTCGAGAACCGAATGCCGCACGGCCGCCATCATGGAAAAAGGGTCGTTGCCGGTGCGTACCACGAAGTGGTTGGAGCCGGCCATACCCTTGAGGAACGGACCGGGAATCTGGACGAAGGGCAGGTACAGTTCGCTCCGGACCCTGGCGGTCAGATCGTTGTCCAGGCCCCAGTGCTTCACGTGTCCCACCACGCCGACGATTTCCATGGGCCGGCTGAGCTCGGGAGGAAGGCTGCCGCCAAGGTCGGCCACGATCAGGCTCTGGCCGAGCGGGTCTTGATTGGGGAAGACGCTGTGCGCCATCACCTCGTCGATCACCGCCACACGCGCGCCGTTCCGGGTATCGCGGGAAGTGAGGTAGCGGCCGCGCAGGAGGGGAATGCCCATGGTCTCGAGATAGCCGGGGCCGGTGGCATACAGGAGGGACCACAACATATCGCCCTGCGAAGTGGGCCGGGGCCGCCCGTTGACATAGAACGGGATTTCGTCGTCGTTGCCCGCCATGGGGATGAGCGTGGTCAGGGAGGCGCTCTCGACGCCGGGGACGCCGCGGACACGCTCGATGGTGCGATCCAGGGACTGGAGGATGCGTTCGGGACTGGCGGTATCGACGGCTGGGAGGCCCATTGAAAACGTGAGCACGCGGTGCGGATCGAATCCCGGGTTGACGGCATTGAGGCGCCACATGGTGCGCAGCATCAGGCCGGCGCCAACCAGCAGCAGCAGGGCGGCAGCCACTTCGGAAACCACCAGCAGGTTTCGCAGGCGATGCGGGCCGGCGGTGGAGCCGCGGCTGCCTTCCTTGAGGGTCTCATTGAGATCGCAGGCGGAAACCTGCAGGGCCGGCGCCAGGCCGAAGATAATTCCGGTGAGCAGCGATACGGCCAGCGTGAAGGCGAGAACCCAGCCGTCCACGCCGATGTTTTCCATGCGCGGCAATCCGCCCGGCACGGCGGCGATCACGGCCCGGGCGCCATATTTGGCAAGGGCTAGTCCGGCCGCGCCGCCGCAGAATGCCAGCACCACGCTCTCGGTCAGCAACTGCCGGACCACGCGGCCGCGGCCGGCGCCCATCGCGGTGCGGATGGCCATCTCCTTGCGGCGGCCGGCGGCGCGAGCCAGCAGCAGGTTGGCTACGTTGGCGCAGGCAATGAGGAGCACGAAACCTACCGCGCCCAGCAGGACCAGCAGGGTGTGGCGGACGTCGCCGACAATGACCTGAGTGAGCGGGACCACGTTGACGCCGTGTTTGGCGTTCGATTGGGGATAGGCCTCGGCGAGGTGAGCGGCGATCGCCTCCATCTCCGACCGGGCCTGGGAGTGCGTAACTCCAGGCTGCAGGCTGGCCACCACCTGGATGCCGGGATGCATGTCGCGAGCCTTGACCAGGATGCTGTCCCACTGTCCGAGGAGCGTATAGAGGTCGGCCTTGCCTTCCAGGTGAAAATCCGCGGGAGCGACGCCGACGACGGTATAATCGCGCGCGCCGAGCGTGATCGGCTTCCCGATGACACCCGGGCTGGAGCCGAATCGCCGCTCCCAGAGGCCGCCCGCGATCACCACCACCGGGGTAGCGCCGGGAATGTCCTCTTGCGGGTCGAAATCGCGGCCCAACACGGGGTGGATGCCAAGGACGCGGAAGAAATCGACCGATACCATTTTGGCACTAAGGTGCTCGGCCTGTCCTTCGCCGGTGAGGTCGTAATCCTCCCACCGGTAGGCGGCCATACCGGCAAAGCTGCGGCTGCCGGCCTGCCAGTCGCGAAAGTTGAGATAGGAGACAGACATGCTGGAGAAGTCCGGCGATAGAAGTCCGGCGATTTCTCCCTGAGCTGCACCAGCCGTGCGGGGTTTCGATATGGCAGTGGCTGCAACAGCACGCCGTTGACGACGCTGAAGATGGCCGTGTTGGCGCCGATGCCGAGCGCCAGCACAACCACCGCCGCGGCCGTGAACGCCGGATTTTTTCCCAGGGCGCGAAGGCCGTAATGAACATCCTGAAATAACGACATCCTGCCTTTCTCCTGAAAGCGGTGATGACCATCGCGGCGAGCCGCGGTGGCCTACAACCATGAAATACGAACATTGGGTGGGAATGGTTCCGGAGGATCGCGGGAAATAGGATCTGAGACTCTCTTCCTACTGATATGGCGGATTGTATCAGCTACTGTGCGAGGTTCAACAATTGCCAGGGCGCCCGCCCCACGTTTACAACTTGCCCGGCTCAGTAACCGATTTGTAGCCGAAGGCTCATAGCCCATTCATCTTGAATCGGTAGAATTGGAGCCGAAATGACAATCCATCGCTTTGTGGTCTTTCTACTCGCCCTGCCCCTCGCGGCACAGGTCGATCACGCATCGCTCAGCGGCACGGTTATGGACGCTTCGGGCGCGCTGATCCAGGGCGCGGCGGTAGTGGCCGTGTCCACCGGCACGGGCTTCCGCCGCGAGACGCTCACCGGCGCTGCGGGAACTTACCAACTGCCCGCGCTGTCCATCGGCACTTACAAGGTCAGTTTTTCCAAGGAGGGATTCAAGCCGGTGGAGTTCGCGAATGTGGATCTGGCGGTGGGTCAACCGCGTACCCTGGACGCCCGCATGGAAGTGGGCTCCATGACGGAGAAGGTCGAGGTGACCGCCGAAGTGCAGACCCTCAACCGGACATCGGCCGAGGTCGGCGGCACCATCGAATCGGAGCAGATCAAGGAGATCCCGATCAGCGGACGCAATTGGGCCAGCCTGATGTTGCTGGCTCCCGGCGCGATCAATTACGGAGACGGCGCACAACGGAGCATCCGCTTTGCGGGGCACTCACTGGATGACAGCAACTTCGCTTTCGACGGCATCGATACCAGCGGGGTGCAGGAGCAGACCCAGAAGGCCGATACGCGCCTGAATATCGCGCTCGATTCCATCGCCGAGTTCCGCGTCAGCACCGCCGTTTACACCGCGGAGAGCGGAGCCGCAGGCGGCGCGCAGATCAATGTGGTCTCGAAGAGCGGCGGCAATCAATATCACGGCAGCACGTTTTACGCGGTGCGCAACGATGCGCTGGATTCGCGGTCGCCGTTCGACGGATCGAGCATCCCGCCGTTTACGTTGAACCAGTTCGGGGCCAGTTTTGGCGGCGCCATCGTGAAGGACAAGGCATTCTTCTACGCCAACTACGAGGGCCTTCGCCAGGACCTGGGGCAGACGTTCATCAACTTCGTGCCGAACGCGGCGTTTCGCGCGCAGGTGCTGGCTACGTCGCCGGTGCTCAAACCGATTCTGGACGCCTATCCGCTGGGGCAGACTCCCATCGACAGCATCACCGACCAAGTCACCAAGGTGGCCACGGACACGGTGCGCGAAGATGCCGGCATGTTCCGTTTCGACTATCGCTTCTCGGACAAGACCACGGCCTACGCGCGGTACAACGTGGACAACGCGTATATCGACGTCCCCCTCGATGCTCTGGGCGATCACAACGTGATTCCGCACATCCCCACGAATTTCGTCGTGCAAGTGCAGCATATCTTCTCGCCGACTACGGTCAATGAGACGAAGTTCGGAGTGAATCGCGCCAACTATCATAACTTCACTTATGGCACCGCCCCCGTGGCAGTGAGTCCGGGACCCTTCGACAGCGTGAGTGACACGTCGCTCGATACCGAGGTCGGTACCACGTTCTCCCACATCGACAACCTGACGCTGGTGCGCGGCCGGCACACTTTCAAAACGGGCATCGATATCCGGCGCATCCGGCTGAATAACTCCGGGAACACACTGACTACTTCCACGCTCAGCTATGATACCGCGACTGACTTTATCAACAACACCGCAGCGTCGGCAACTTACTTGCAGGGCGAAGGAGTGGTGGGCAACCGGCGCACCTTTTACCAGGGCTACGCGCAGGACGAGTTCAAGGCCACGCCGAACCTGACGTTGAACCTCGGGCTGCGCTACGAATACTACTCGGTGATGCACGAGATTCTGAATCGCTCCGCGGTGGTGGACATCTTGGGCTGCGGCGGGTACTGCCCGAAGGGAACGCCCTACTACGATCCGAATACCAAGGATTTCGGGCCGCGGATAGGGCTGGCGTGGGCTCCCGGGATGTTCCACGGCAAGACCACCGTCCGCACCGGTTTCGGGATCTACTACGGCGGCAACCAGAACGACGATTTCAGCGATCCGGCGGAGAGCGCGGTGCCGC
Source organism: Candidatus Sulfopaludibacter sp. SbA4 (assembly GCA_900290305.1). Lineage (GTDB taxonomy): Bacteria > Acidobacteriota > Terriglobia > Bryobacterales > Bryobacteraceae > OMOG01. The sequence continues at coordinate 17,140 of OMOG01000053.1, read as the reverse complement.
GGTACTCGCTGCTGCAGTCGGACTTCCCCGCGCTGGGATTCCCGCTGGTGGCGTTTCTGGATCCGAAGAACCAGTTGTTTTCGCCCAAGGCCATCGACCGCCATCGCAAGGACCTGTACTACGAGAACTGGGACTTTGTGGTGCAGCACGAGGTGGCCAAGGACTTCGTGGCGCAGGTGGGCTACGTGGGCGGCGAGGGCCATCACCTGTTCACGCGCTATACGATCAACCTGATCAATCCGCTGACGGGGACGCGCCCCCTGCCGAATTTCAGCTCGTTCGGCTTGAAGGCGAACGACGGCAACAACAACTTCAACGCGCTGCAGGCGTCGCTGCAACGCCGGTTCGTGCGCGGGTTGCTGTTTCAGATGAACTATATGTGGTCGCACGGGATCACGGACGGCTCCATAGGGTCGGGGGAAAGCGTGTCGTTTCAGGACCAGAGTTGCCGCGCGTGCGACCGCAGCAGCACGAACATCGACGTGCGCCACACCCTGACCACCAACGCCATTTACGAATTGCCGTTCGGCCGCGGGAAGCGGTTTTTGAACGGCGGGCTGGGATCGCAGATCTTCGGCGGATGGGAACTGGCGGGCATCGTGGGGGCGCGCACGGGGTTGCCGGTGAATATCACGATTACGCGCAAGGCGGCCACGCTGCCCGACCAGAATGCTTCCGGCCAGCGCCCGAATTATGTTGCGGGCCAGCCCATCTACGCCGTGGACCAATCGATCACCGACTGGTTCAACAAGGCCGCATTCGCGACGCCGGCCAACGGGACGTGGGGGGACTTGGGACGCTACATTGCCAACGGTCCGGGGACGTACGAGATCGACAGCTCGCTGCAGAAGCGGTTTCGGTTGACCGAGAAACTGGGACTCAACATCCGCGCCGCGGGCTACAACTTGTTCAACCACCCGCAATACGCCAACCCATCGGGGAACACGTCGTCCGCCAGTTTCGGGAGGATCACGGGGATCTTGAATACCGGCGCGGTGGGCACCGGGGCGCCGCGGCGTATCGAGTTCATGATTCGCGCGGAGTTCTAGGGGGTTGGCGGAGCCTCGCTCCCTCACGGCCGCGGCTCTGTTCACCCCCGGCACATCGCCGATGGATGCAGATATGAGCTTTTGGGGTCTGATTTACTTGAAATGCGCCGCGATTTGCGTCAAACTGGACCGAAATGGGCATCAATATCGGTCTGGACATCGGGGCCATCAGTCTCAAGCTGGCCGCTTTGGGGAAACCGGACGACCGGGGCATCCTGGAGGCCCTCTGCGCGGCGCGGCCGGAGTTCCGGATGGCGGCGCTGGATGACCGTCCGCTGGTGCTTTCCGACTACCGGCGCATTTCCGGCAGCCCCATCCAGTCGACTTACGACCTGTTGCACGAATTCTATGAAACCGTGCCCGAAGACCGCGTCGACGGCATCCGCGTAACCGGATCCGGAAGCCGCACCATCGCCAAAGTGCTCGGGCTGTTTTTCGAGAACGAATTCAAGGCGATTGCGCGGATGGTCGGGACGTTCTACCCGCAGGTCCGCACGGTGTTCGAGATCGGCGGCGAAAGCTCCAAGTACATCCGGCTGGCCGGCACTAACATTTTGGACTACGACCGGTCGGGCGAATGCGCCGCGGGTACGGGTTCGTTTCTGGATCAGCAGGCGCTGCGCATGCAGTACTCGGTGGAAGAGGTCGGGGAGGTGGTCGCGACGGCCAGTTGCGCGGCACGGATCGCGGGGCGCTGCTCGGTGTTCGCCAAGAGCGACATGATCCACGCGCAGCAGAAGGGCTACTCGCCCGCCCAGATTCTGCGCGGCCTGTGCGACGCGGTGGCGCGCAATTTCAAAAGCTCGATCGTGAAGGGACGACCGGTTCAGGCGCCGGTGGCGCTGATTGGCGCGGTCTCGCAGAATGCAGGAGTGACGGGCGCGCTGCGCGAGGCCTTTTCGCTGGGCGAGGGCGACCTGCTGGTGCCGCGTGAGTACGCCTGGTGCGGCGCCATCGGCACGGCCATTCTGGAGGCCGAGGAGCCGCGCAAGCGCTCCATCCTGGAGATCCACCGGCTCCGCCAGCACGATACCGAGGAGAAGGTGCAGGACACGCACCCGCTCTCCACGGAACACGTGGTGCAACTGCGCGACCGCGTCGGGGTGTACGCGGCCCCGGCGGGCGGGGAGCCGATCGCAGCCTATTTGGGGCTGGACATCGGGTCGGTCTCGACCAACGTGGTGGCGATCGACGAATTCGGCGCCGTGATTCACGATGTCTACCTGCGCACTGCGGGGCGGCCGATCGAGGCGGTGCAGCAGGGGTTGGCGGAGGTGGAACGGATCTGGGGCCGCAAGCTGCGCGTGTGCGGCGCGGGCACTACGGGGTCGGGGCGCGAGCTGATCGCGGAGTTCGTGGGCGCGGATGTGGTGAACGACGAGATCACCGCGCACAAGACGGGCGCCATTCACATCAGCCGCACGTTGGGCGGCGAGCCGGTAGATACGATTTTCGAGATCGGCGGGGGAGCCGGTAGATACGATTTTCGAGATCGGCGGGCAGGATTCGAAGTTCATCTCGATTGAAAACGGCGTGGTGGTGGACTTCGCGATGAACGAGGCGTGCGCCGCGGGGACCGGGTCGTTCCTGGAGGAGCAGGCGGAGAAGCTGGGGATCAGCATCAAGGGCGAATTCGCGAAGCTGGCGCTGGGGGCCGACGCTCCCACGCGCCTCGGCGAACGCTGCACCGTGTTTATGGAGCGCGATGTTACGGGCTGGCTGCACAAGGGCGAGACGGTGCCCAATTTGGTGGCGGGCCTGGCGTATTCCATCGCGCTGAATTATCTGAATCGCGTGGTGCGCGGGCGCAAGATCGGGAACGCGATTTACTTCCAGGGCGGCACGGCGTACAACGACGCGGTGACCGCGGCGTTCGCGAGCCTGCTCGGCAAGAAGATCACGGTGCCGCCGTATAACGGGGTGATGGGCGCGATCGGGATGGCGCTCATCGCGCGGCAATGGCACCAGGCTACGGGCGGCGCGACGCGTTTCCGCGGGTACGATTTGGGCAAGCTGCAGCTTTCGTCGCGCGATTTCGTGTGCAAGGCATGCTCGAATTTGTGCGACATGAAGGAGTTTGTGATCGAGGGGCAGAAGAGTTACTGGGGCGATAAGTGCTCGGATAAGTTCCGTAAGCCTTCGACTACGGGACGGAAGCCTGTAATCGAAGATCTGTTCGCGTTGCGGGAGGAGTTACTGAAAGAAGGCACACAGGCAAGAATGCCTGTGCTACGGTTGCGGGTCGGGTTGCCGCGCGCGATGACGATGATCGACCAGTTGCCGTTCTGGCGCGGGTACTTTGCGGAGCTGGGGATTGCGACCGTGCTTTCGGCGGTCACCGATCCGCGCATTTCCGCGGCGGGCATCGAGCTGGCGGTGGCGCAGCCCTGCTACCCCGTGCAGGTGGCGCACGGGCACGTGCAGGCGCTGCTGGAATCGGGAGTCGACTACGTCCTGGTGCCGAATATCGCGGATGCCGAGGGCGGTGGCGAATCGTGCGCGTCGCATTACTGCCCGTGGAACCAGACGCTGCCGTGGGTGTTGCGGTCGGCGCCTGCGCTCGAACCGCACCAGCATCGATTCCTGATTCCGACGCTGCATTTCCAGCTCGGGCCGGCGCAGGTGAAGAAGGGGCTCGCGGAGACCATGCGGCGCATCGGGGTGACGCGGCGGGCCAGCGACCGTGCGGTGGATGCCGCGTACCGGGCGCAGCGCGAGTTTCAGGAGCGGTTGCTGGAGGCGGGGCGGCGGGCGCTGGCAGTCCTGGACGAGACGGGCGAGCCTGGCCTGGTGCTGGCGGGCCGCGGCTACAACATCTACGACCGCGGGGTGAATTGCGATATTCCGCGGAAGCTGCGGCACCGCTACGGCGCCAACGTCATCCCGCTGGATTTTCTGGTGACCGGACGGGAGCCTATCGGCGATCTGCACGACAACATGTTCTGGATCTCGGGGCGGAAGATCCTGGAGGCGGCGCGGATGGCCGCCGGGCGTCCCAACCTGCACCTGGTCTACATCACGAATTTCAAGTGCGGGCCGGATTCGTATATCAAGCATTTCGCGCGCGAGGCCGCCGGCGCGCCGCTGCTGATTCTGCAATTCGACGGGCATGGAAATGACGCGGGGTATATGACGCGGTGCGAGGCGTATCTCGACAGCAAAGGAATTCTGCGATGCTACCAGGCAGCGACCATCCAATAACCCCCGTGGCGCAGGGGGTGCCCTCTGGGCCCGTGCCTGCCGTGTCGAGACTTCCAGTTTGCGGACCCGTTCCGGGCGTCTCGACACTTTCTCGCGGTTGTGCGACAGTGCCGAAGCCCGTCGGCATGAGTGCCGACGCGGCAGGCAGGAGTGCCTGCGCCACGTCAGCGCACCCGATCGGCGGTGAGGCGTGTGGCTTGAAGGCGAAGCGCATTTATATTCCGCCGATGGCTTACGGCAGCGCGCGGGCGTTTGCGTCGGCGTTTCGCGCCATCGGGCTGGATGCGGAGCCGACTCCGCCCTCCGACCACCGCACGCGGGAACTGGGGGCGCGGTACACGTCGGGCGACGAATGCTATCCCGCCAAGGTGACGGTGGGCGATTTCGTGAAGGTGCTGGAGCGTCCGGAGACCGATCCCGGACGAGTCGCGTTCTTCATGCCGACCGCGCAGGGTCCTTGCCGGTTCGGACAATACGCGCCATATCTGCGGCACGTGCTGGATGCCAACGGATGGCGCGATGTCGAGATTCTTTCGCCCACCAGCCAGAATGCGTATGCGGGGCTGGGGAGCCTGGCGGGTCCATTCGTGCGCACGGGCTGGCGCGCGCTGCTGTGCGCGGACCTGCTGCAAAAGCTGCTGCTGATGCGGCGGCCTTACGAAGAACGGCGCGGCGATGCCGAGGCAGCTTACGAGGCATCGCTCACCGATCTCTGCAGCACGCTCGAGGAGACTCCCGCGGAGCCTCCAGTGCAACTGCAGGCGTTGAAGGAGTCCATGGTGCGGGCGCGCGGGCGCTTCCGCAAGGTGGCGACGCGGGCGGGTGGCGCGCCGCTGATCGGCATCGTGGGCGAAATTTTCTGCCGCCTGAATACGTTCTCGAACGAGAACCTGGTGCAGTGTCTGGAAGGGTACGGCGCGGAAGCGTGGGTCTCCGACCTGGTGGAATGGATCTGGTACACCAACTCCGAGCACTTCCGCAAATTGAAGCTGGCGGGACGGATCTGGACGTCTGAAGCGCTGGGCGCTTGGGTGCGGAAGCGCGTGCAGAAGCGCGACGAGCACGTGCTGGCCGAGCCGTTTCACGAAGACTTCGCGGGCCGCGAGGAGCCGGATATCTACGAGATCCTGGAATGTGCGCGTCCGTACCTGCCGCGGGAGGGGGCTTTCGGCGAGATGGTGCTCAATGTTGGCAAAGTAGTTTACCTGGCAAAGAAAGGCGCGGCCGGGATCATCGACATCAGTCCGTTCACGTGTATGAACGGCATTGTGTGCGAGGCGATCTATCCGAGGATCAGCCGGGATCTGGGCGGAATTCCGATTCGCAATTTCTATTTCGACGGGACGCAGTCGGATCTGGATCGGGATCTGGGAGTATATATGGAATTGGCGCGGAGCTATCAGACGGGCCGTTTGGCCGCCGCCGGCTGACGATTCGCCTTGCTCTTGTCGACCGCCACTCCCGCGGACAGGACATAGCCAACATCCCGCAGAGTCCGCAGGAAGGCGGCCTCCGAGGACGCCGGAACCACCAGGTGCCGTTCTCCCGCGCGCATGCAGTGTTTGCGGGTGCGCACATCGCTGGCAATGAGGGCGGCGAGAGCGGCGTCGGCACACTCAATGAGCCGGGCGAGGCCGCAGTCGCGGACTTTCACGCTCCGTTCTGCGATGTCATCGAGCAGACGTGCGACGATGCCGGGAATCGGCGCGCTGCTTCGCGATGCGAGGAACTCGCGGATCTCTTCCAGCGTTCTTCCCTCCGTGATGGCAACCAGGATCTTGCCCTCTTCCAGTCGCCAGACGAGGTCCGAAACGCGGGTGGCGTAGACATCCAGGGCCAGCCGATCGCCCTGCTCCAGGTCCGGGCCGACGGCCGCGATCTCCAGGTTCGGCAGCACGCGGAGAACTTGCTTCGCCTCGGGCGGCGCGGATTGGTAACCCGATTCCACGCCCAGGCAATACGCTCCCAGTGGCGTGAGGCGAAAGTACATCAGCCCGTCGTAACGGCTGAAGAACGGAAGGTCATCCGTTCCCCACAAGCTATGGAAATCGCGCCGGGCGCCCGCGGGCGGGATGAGGGCGACGTCGATCACACCGAGTGTAGCGGCATACTCCAGCAGCAGCCCGAGCATGTAGCGCTCGTCCAGGAAGAGGCTGCCACCCTCGTAGCCCAGCGAGCCGTACTGCAGCTCGCCGATATAGAGATTCCAGGGGTTGCGGGTAACCGCAAAGTCATTTCCAGAGGCATGTATGAACCGCAGGAATTCGCCGGTAGAGACCCAGCCGCCGGCCGGGCACTTGGCGAGGGCGTCCGCGACGGCCTCCCGGCGCGGCGAGACCGCGGTGAGCCCGTGCTTGCCCTTGCCGGTCTGCCCCTTGACGCACTCGATGCGGGAAAGTTCGTCGAGGATCTTGTTGTCCAGCCACTTCGTCCACAGAGTGCGGATCGTCCCGGCGGCCGCTTCGAAGAGCGCCTTGCGGCCCGTCTTGGTGAGTTGCAATCGCGTCCCCGAGATCTGGGCGAGCCCTCCGGCCTGCATCAGCAGCGGCCAGGCGAACGCGCGGATCGGACCGGCGCTTTCGTCATGCCACTCGTTCTTGGGCGGCACGCGCGGATAATAGTCGCCACCCTCGAGGATCGCCGTGATGGCATCCATTGTGGCGCCGGAAGCCCGGCGCGTCGTAGCGCTCACCGCAACCTTGCCGGCGTCGACCAGCCGCAGGACGGAGAGCGCCTCCCGCTGCGCCGCCCGTTCCCTCTCATGGATCGTGAGCGCCACTTTCTCGATTCCCTTGTCGCGAGTTCGCTGCTGCGGATTCCACCGCTCGAATGGGACGTCGTATGTTGGGGGGAGTTGGTCGAGTATCTTCACCTTTGCCTCCACCGGCGGCGGCACAAACGTCCGGAGCCGTTCCTTGAGGTCGTCTGGCATGACACTGCGATAAAAGAAAAAGCATAGGGCCGACGGGCGGCGATCGCACTCGTACTGGCTGTCCGAGCCCCAGTTGGGATCCCTGCCGTACCTGGCGTGGAACCTTTCAGCGGGGAACTGTGTGGACTCGGAATGGACGACCTCGGCCACCGCCGCCCGCTGCAACTCATCGAGGCCCTGCCAGACGGTACGCAACCGCTCCCCCGCCAGATGCCGGATGACGACCGCGGCGAGGTCGTCTTTCCCCGTGGGCAGTTTCTCCTTGGTCAGCGCGGCAAGCTTCCTGACGTCGGCTGTCTTCAGGTAGTCGGAGAGCGCCACGGCCAGGGTCGGTATTCCTTCACTGTCGAGCTGATGTTTCATGCCGTCTCTGAGCCGGGTGCTTCCCTCGCGTGACCTTGCATCGTGTGGCTCACTTTCTCTCCGGCCGGTCTTTCCAGTCTAACCCCGCTCGAACCTGGTAGATCATAGAGCGCGTCCCCCCATTGCCGTTGCGAAGACGCGCGTCCAGGCAGGGGAGATCGACCGACAGAGGTCCATCAGGATTTCATAGCGCCGCGAGGAGCCCAATATCTTTCTGGAGTGTGCGGGCCCGTACCTGCCGTGGGAAGTCGGATCTGGATCGGGATTTGGGAGTATATATGGAATTGGTCCGCAGTTACATGCCAAAATGAGGAGGAATGCTAACTACCGTCGCGCCCCCCGAACAGAGGCTCCTGCTGCACAACATCAGTTGGGAGACCTATGAACGACTGCTCGCCGAGAGCGTGGACAATTGTGGCACCCGTTTCACCTACGATGAAGGGAACCTGGAAATCATGGTCGTCTCCATTGGCCACGAAACGCCGAACCGCACCCTCGCGGCGATCGCCGAGATCACAGCCTATGAAACGGAACGCGACTTTGTCCGCGCCGGATCGACGACCTTCAAGCGCAAAGATCTGGCCAAAGGCTTCGAGCCGGACTCCAGCTTCTACTTCCACAACGCCGACGTTATCCGAGGCAAAGACGAAATCGATCTCGCCGCAGACCCTCCGCCGGAACTGATCATCGAAGTGGATATCACCAGTTCCTCCCTCGATCGCTTTCCGATCTATGCGGCAATCGGGGTCCATGAAATCTGGCGCTATGACGGCGAGCGCGTTCGCTTCCATACGCTCGATGGGAACAATTGGCGCCTGATCGACGGGAGCCTGGTGTTGCCACCGATGACCGCGGCTCAAGCCACAATCTTCCTCGAACGGGATCGCCATGAGAAGGCGAGCGAGTGGCTCCGTGCCCTCAAGGAATGGATTCAGGCGCAAAGCTGACCTCTAGTCGTGACAGTCGTGACATAATTAGCAGTCAGTGGTCTTCGTATCTCACTCCGGCAAGGATGACGCGGTGGTCGCGGAGATTCGGCGGGCGTTGGAGGGCTTGGGAATCGAGGCGTGGACTGACTCGCAGCGGCTGGCCGGCGGCGATAAGCTCAAGCCAGAGATTGAGAAGGCCATCGAGCGAGCGTCCCACTTTGCTGCCATTCTCAGCCTCCACGCGATCAATTCCAAGTGGGTATTCCAGGAAATCAAATTCGCCCTGAGTCTGGGTAAGAAGGTAATCCCGGTTATGCTACCGGGCATTGAACCCAGTGCGTTGCAGCTTTGGTTCGGCGAGGAACCCGTGGGCGTGAAGTTGACCGTGGGTCCGCGCGGGGTGACGGATGCATTGCCGGCGCTGCTGGCTGCCTTGGGTGTGCAACTCCCGGAGGATGAGGCGCCGCCCGTCGAAACTCCTCCGAGCTCGATCGCGGAATTGGTCCTGGAATTGAGCGACCCCGGGATCGATCTGTCTGACGGCAAGCGGCGCGCCACGGCCACTGCCCGCCTGACGTATAACCCGCCGGATGGCAGCCGCGCGGTCGAAGGCCAACGTTTCCCCTTTACTGCGCCGCTTGGCCCCATAGAATCGGGGGAACTGGCGTGGTATCTGGAGCGCTACATCAATTGGCCGAGCGGCGTCTTCCAAGATCGGGCGCACCGCGTCGAGGCGGCGCTGCCTGGTTGGGGGCAGGCGCTGGTGCCGCAGGGATTCCTTCCTCTGTTCACGCAGGCTTCAGCCAGCCAGGCGGAGCGACGGTTCACCATCAAAGTGGACAAGGATTTGATGGCTGGCGCCACGCCCGAGCGGCAGAAGGAGGCCGATGAGGCTGCCACGCTGCTGCTTTCGCTGCCCTGGGAATTGATCCACGATGGCAAGGGCTTTCTGTTTCAAGGGAAGCGCGGTGTGCGGGTCCGTCGCAGCCTACCCAACCGGAAACCGCAGCCGGCGGTGGCCACCGAGCCGCCCATACGGGTGCTGCTGGTCAGCCCGCGCCCGGAAGACGCAGGGTACATCGATCATCGGGTGAGCGCCCGTCCGCTGGTGGAGGCGCTCTCGAAGCTCGGAGAGTTGGTGGACTTCCACATCCTGGTGCCTCCGACTTTCCAGGCGCTGGAACAGGAACTGCAACGCCAGACCTACCATGTGGTCCACTTCGATGGCCACGGGGTCTACGACCCGAGGAAGGTCCTGGGCGCGCTGTGCTTCGAAGATCCCAGCGACTGCAAGAAGACAGATCTGGTGACGGCGGACAAGATCGCGGGAGTGGTGCGCGACCACCGTGTCCCGCTGTTTTTCCTGGACGCGTGCCAGACGGCCGCCGCGAGGGAAGACCCGACCAATTCGGTGGCCGGCAAGCTGCTCGAAAGCGGCGTGGCTTCGATTGTGGCCATGAGTCATTCGGTGCTGGTCGAAACCGCGCGCCGCTTCGTCGCGAAGTTTTACGAAGAGTTAATGGGCGGCAAGCGGGTGGGCCAAGCCATGCTCGCCGGCCAGCAGATTCTCAAGAGCGATAACTTTCGCGGCAAGGTTTTCAATCTCGAGTTGCGGCTGGAGGATTGGTTCGTCCCGGTGCTCTTCCAGGAGGAGCAGGATGCGCAGCTCATCCGCAAGCTGCCTTCGGAGCAGATCCGGGCGCTGATTGCCCGGCAGCGCGAGCTATCCTTCGGGGCTGTGCCTGCGGAGCCGGCGCACGGGTTTGTCGGACGCAGTCGCGAACTGCTGGCGGCTGAGCGGATTCTTTGTGGGACAGGCCTCCCGGCCTGTCAATCTTACGTCGTCTTCCAGGGCGATGGCGGCGAGGGCAAGACCACGTTGGCGGCCGAATTGGCACGCTGGCTGGTGATGACGCGCCGGTTCCAGCGCAGCGCGTTTGTGAGTCTGGAATTCATTTCCGACGCGCGCGCCGTGCTCTATGCCATCGGCGGCCAGCTTGTGCCGAACTACGAGTCTCGCGCGGGACAGGATCAGAAACTCGCCCTCCAGCTTGTGGAGCGCACACTGGCGGAGCAATCGACGGTGATCCTGGTCGATAACGCGGAGTCGGTCCTGCCGGATGCCGGCGACATCATGGAACTGTGCCAGAGCGTCGCGAAGATCGGCCAGACGCACCTCATCTTCACCAGTCGCGAGGCGCTGCCGGAGCCGTTCAGCCGGAACGTCGTGCGGATCGGCCGGTTGGATCGGCCGGATGCCATCCGCGTGGTGAGCAGAGTGTGCCAGTCCCCCAGCGACGTCGAGAGCGAACGGGAGATCGAGGACTTGGTCGACGCCGTTGGCTGCCACGCGCGCGCCCTTGTCCTGCTGGCTGGTGAAGTGGCGGCCTCGGGAGTTCGCGGCGCTTCGAGGAAAATCCACGAGCTGATGGTCTCGCTCGAAGCGAAGCACCCAGGCGAGCGCGAACGATCGCTTTTCGCAAGCGTGGAGTTGTCGTTGAGGAGGCTGCCTGAGGAAACGCGGAGGAAGATCCGGCCGTTGGGCGTATTCCAAGGTGGCGGAAATCTGGGTGCTATCGCTCTGACGCTCAAGCTGGATAAGCAGCAGGTTGAGGCACTGACGATCGATTTGGCCGGCGTCGGATTGGCCGAGGTACTCGAGGTTAAATATCTGCGCTTCGACCCGGCGCTCGCTCCGGTACTACTCGCCAGCATGAAGGGCGAGGATCGGGAGGCTGCTCGCCTAGGGTGGGCGGAAGCCATGGAGGCGATGATTGGTTTCTTGCACGAGCAGTTGTTTAAGGATGCCAGCCTTGCCCTGAACCTTACTCTGCTCGAACTGCCCAACCTGCTGGCTGGTCTCAAGCACCTCCGCCAGTCGGCGGCTCCCGAACGTGTGGTTGGGTTAGCGACCAGCCTCGAGGCACTCATCTCGAAACTGGGACGGGCCAGAGCGCTTGCGCGCGTGGTAGAGATTCGGTCCGATGCGGCTCGGAGACTCGGTGCCTGGGGCCACGCCCAGTTCGAGGCCGAGAGAACCGCAATCGATCGATTGGTCGATAGAGGACGCTTTCGCGAAGCGACAGACCAGGCGAGATCGTTGCTCGCGAAGACCAATGCTGGCGGCGACGCCGCTTACCAGGGAGCGTCCTTTGACATCGCTGGTGCTCACTTCACCCTCGGCGGAGCCTTAAGGAGGAGCGGAGCCGCTGAGGAGGCAGTGGAACATCTCGATGAAGCCCACCACCGATTTCAAAAGCTCGGGGAGGCTCGCATGACCAATGTGGCTTTGGTTCAGAAGGCAGATTGTCTTACAGATCTTGGCCGATACAGCGGAGCGTCGGATCTTTATGAGGAATCGATCCGGAGCGCCGAAGAAACCGGCGACTCGAGGAGCGTTGCGGTTCGCAAAGGTCAGCTTGCCACCTTGCGGTGGCATCAAGGGAAGTATCGCGAGGCGCTGGAACTTTACACTGAGGTACGCGACTTTTTCAGGAAGCTTGGTGAACCGTCCGCGGAGTCGACCTCATGGCAACAGATCGGCGGGGTTCATAGCAAGATGGGTCAGTACGAAGCGGCGGAGAAAGCCTACCAAGAATCCCTGAAAATCAAGGTGCAGGTAGGCGACCGTGGCGGTGAGGCCCGGACGCTCAACGCGCTCGGCTCTCTCTATTCGCGGATGGGGCGTCACGAGGAGGCTGTCCTGTTCCACCGTCAAGCCGCTGAAGGGTGCGTCAAAGTCGGAGATCTGAGGGAAGAAGGCTTCGCCCGAAGCAATATCGCATACCCGCTCATTCTCCTGGCCCGCTTTGACGAGGCGCGCCAAGAACTCTCGCGCGCAATAGAGTGCGCGAAGCCCTTTGGTCACGCGGCACGGCCGTGGAAGACGTTTAACATCCTGAGCGATCTGGAACGCGCCGTTGGCAATCAGCCGGAAGCCCTCAAGGCCCGCGACCAAGCCGTGCAGGCCTATCTTGCCTATCGCCGGGACGGCGGCGAAAGCCGAACTCCCCGCGCGCAACTCTGTGCCATGGTCGCACACGACCCGGACACCGCACGGGCCGGGCTCGCCTTACTGCGCCGAAGGCCGGCTCTGTCGGCTTGGCTCATCGCGATGCTCCCACCGCTGGAAGCCATCCTAGGCGGCTCCCGCGACCCCGCCCTTGCCGACGACCCGAACCTCGATTACGACGACGCAGCCGAACTGCTGCTCCTGATCGAAAAGCTCCGCTGATAGTCCAGCCCCCACGCGATCGCCGCGAAGATCACGGGTGCGGTGATCCAATTGACAATCAGCGCCGTCCGCCCCGCGGGCTCGATAAGGGTTGGCTGCCCGTCCATTACCAGCGCACCCAGCACTACGATGTTCGAAGCATCGTCCGGTCGTTGTCATCACCGAACACAATTTCAATATACCTGACCGCTCACGTATAATGAACTCATGGCTCACAAGAAAAACCCTGCCGCCGTTGCTCTGGGGCGAAAGGGCGGCATAAAAGGCGGTCCGGCACGAGCCGCCATGCTCACAGCAGCACAACGAAGTGAGAGTGCACGCAAAGCAGTCCAGGCTCGTTGGGCGAGAGTCAAAAAGGGCAGCGACTATATAGTCCGGAGCGAAGCCGCTCCTGCAACTCCTGCCCTCGATACTTCAAAGAAGGCGCTGCATCTTTGCTTGAAGCGCATCAAGGACACCAAGAACGAAAACCAACTGCGTCGCCTGACCGAAGAGCTTTTGAGGAAGTCGCGCAAAACGGCCGCGGGCGCGATCAGTTCCTGTACCGTATGGTGCCGCGCCGCGGCCTTTGCGCTTCAAAGGATCGTGTTTCACAAACAGTACCAGAATGGCGAGAATTAAGCAGCCGCCACCGTACTTCATGAAACATCTCGTAGACCGTTTTCGTGAAGGCCGGATTTCCGTGGCTGATTTCGATGCATTGCGGGATTGGTTGGCTTCCAATCCGGAAGTGCCGGACGGACAGTGGTTCATTGGTTCAAACGGTTTCCGAAATTCACTCTGGCAGGGGGAAGGTGAAACGCCAAAAACGTTTCTCACACCGGGCATGGTTCCTTACGGCCAAGAGGTTAATTAAGTGAGATTGTGGCAGCGCCGCCCAACGCGCCGCCCGTCTGCGTACCAGTCCGTGGAGCAGGGAGTGCGAGACTACCGCGATTCCCACCAGGACCGGCGCGCGTTTGCCGGCGGAAAGCCCGGATCAGCAGTCCGAGACACGTTGCCCACACCACGAGCGGCAGTAGCCCATGAGACCACGGAAACGTGAACAGCATGTAATGTACCGAAGCGAAATCGGGCGGATACTGGTAGCTCTCCCATCCCGCCCACACGAACCAGCCCAGAAGGAAATTGGCGAGGAAGGCTGCGAAGATGAGGAGGCCAACGTTGAGGCGGCGGTCGGCGGGCTTGAGGCTGAGGCCGACGGCTACGTGTCCGATGCCCATGGCAGAAAGAGGAGCATGACAGACCACGAAATGCGATGGTCGGTCCCACCTGGTCGTGCCCACACAAACTACTGGGACAGGCCAGGAGGCCTGTCCTACGTCTTCTTGAACAGGCGGTCGAAGGCGCTGCGCGCGTCGTCGGCGTTGCGGGGAGCGGGCGGTCCCGCTTGTATCGGAGGCGGCGCCGGCGAACTGGCGGTGCCTTCTCTCGCCACGGTCACGCGCGGCGCAAATAGCGTGCACTCGTTGGCCTTGTCCTTGCCCGGAATGCGCACCGGAATCGGCTTCAGGCACTGGAAGCGGGTAGATGGCTCGAAGTGCGAGCATTGCTTGCAGCAGTGCAGGGCTACGTTGCACTTGGGGCAGGCGCCGCTGAAGTCGACATCCGGCGGGAGGGCCGTGGAACAGTTGTAACAGCGCGCGGCCGCCACGTGCTGAACCAGACGCGGCAGGCGCGGGCCGGTCACGTCGATGGGAGGACGCGGGCCCTGGGGCTTGGGACGCTCGTCTCCGTTGCGGTAGCCTTTGGAGTCGCGGTCCGAATCCATGTACCCGTGTTGTCTGTACTTGCGATCGCTGTCCATGGGGAAAGAATGCTCCGTGATAGCCGGACAAAAGACGTTGAAAGACGTTGTCGCGAAAACCCACCACCCCACGCGCACTACGTTAACTTCGGTGGTCTACGTGGGATTACCGGAGGGATATGCGGGACCGCCGGGGGCGCCAGGCCCAAAACTCTCGGGGCCCGCCTAATGCTTCAAATACCTATGTACCACGGATTGACGCCGTTTGCACCCCCCCTTTTGACCTATATGGAGCTTTACACGCAAAATTATCCAACGGAACTCCATTTCAGCAGACTGCTGCACGGCCGCGTCAGGGGATCCTCGAAGTGGTTGGGACTCACCCGGAGCGCGTAGCCGAGCCGTCCGGTGCGGTCGGGAACGATGTCTTTGCTGAAAATCGCCACCGAGTCGCGCTGCTCCACGGCGGGCAGTACCGATACCTCGGTGTCTTCCAGGTGGCCGTTGCTATCGATGCGGCCGATGACCACCTCCACCCGGACGTCGTCGGGCGTCAGGCCCGCCAGGTCGATGGCGGCGCGGACCGGAACGGCCTTGCCGCTGAGCACGGCCCCGGCAAGGTCCGAGCCGGCTTCCACGAACCGGACGCGGTCCCATGCCTCGCGAACCTTCAGGTTCCACCGCGCCTTGTCGCGCACCAGGCTGTAATCGTCGCGCTGGGCGCGCATGTGCTGGGAGTGGGCCGGATCGTAAAGCTCGGACATGTACTCGCGCACCATGCGGCGGCAGTCGAAGGTGGGGCTGATGTAGGTGAGCGACTGCTTCACGCGGCGCATCCACTCGCGCGGGGTCTGCTCCTTGCGCTCGTAAAACATGGGCACGATCTCGTTTTCGAGCAAGTAGTAGATGGCGCTGGCATGCAGCCCGTCCTGGTCCTCGGAGTACGGCTCGCGCTCTCCGATGGCCCAACCGCCGACCTTCTCGTAGGCTTCGTCGAACCAGCCGTCCAGAATGCTCAGGTTGAGCACGCCGTTCATGGCGGCCTTCATGCCGCTGGTACCGCAGGCCTCTTCGCCGCGCCGCGGGTTGTTGAGCCACAGGTCGACACCCTGGACCATCTCGCGGCCCACCTTCATGTCGTAGTCTTCCAGGAAGACCACGTGCTTCCACAGGTCGGGATCGCGCGAAAACTGGACCACCTCGCGGATGAAGCTCTTCCCCGGCTGGTCCTTGGGGTGGGCTTTGCCGGCGATCACCAGTTGCACCGGCATGTCCTTGTTCAGGAGGATGGCCTTGAGCCGTTCGACGTCGCGGAAGAGCAGCGTGGCGCGCTTGTAGGTGGCGAAGCGGCGCGCGAATCCGATGGTGAAGGCGTTGGGGTCGAGCACCTCCGCGGAGCGCCGCACCTCGGCGGCGGAAGCCTGGCGGCGGAGCGCGGATGCATTCTGGCGCGCGCGCACAAAATTCACCAGGCGCCGCTTGCGCCGGCGGTGCACCTCGAGCAGCTCTTCGTCGGGGATCTCTTTGACCTGTTCCCAGATGCCCGGTTCGTTGAAGCGCTCGCGCCAGTCGGGCTGCAGGTACTGGTCGTAGAGCGACCCCAACTCGCCGTTGAGCCAGCTCGGCAGGTGTACTCCGTTGGTGACGGAGGTGATGGGCACTTCCCAGAGCGGCAACTGCGGCCAAAGGTCGTGGAACATCTCCTGGGAGACCTGGCGATGCAGGCGGCTCACCGCGTTGCGGAACGACGAGGTGTTGAGCGCCAGCACGGCCATGGAGAATCGCTCTTCCCGGTTGAAGACATTCTGGCGGCCCAGCGCCATCAACTGCTGGAAGTCGATTCCCACCTCGCCGCAGTACTCGGAAAAGTAGTGGTACATCAGGCCGGTGTCGAACAGGTCGATGCCCGCGGGCACAGGGGTGTGGGTGGTGAATACGTTGCTGGTGCGGGCGGTTTCCAGGGCCTCGTCGAAGGTCAGGTGTTGGTCGCGCATGAACACGCGGATCTGCTCCAGCGAGAGAAACGCGGAGTGGCCCTCGTTCATGTGGAACACCGTGGGCTTCAACCCCATGGCCTGGAGCGCGCGCATGCCGCCGATGCCCAGCACGATCTCCTGGCGGATGCGCGTATCGATATCGCCGCCGTACAACGAATCGGTGATGTCGCGATCCTGCGGCAGGACGTTTTCCGGGATGTTGGTATCCAGCAGATATAAGGTGATGCGCCCCACCGACAGGTGCCAGACCTGAATGTAAACGTTGCCAGTGGGCAGCTTGACCGTGACCTTCAGATCCTGCCCGGCGGCATCCTTCACCGGCAGCAGCGGCAGGGTGTAGAAATCGTTGGTGGGGTAGCGCTCCTGCTGCCAGCCATCCGGGTTGAGCACCTGGCGGAAGTATCCCTGCTGGTACAGGAGCCCCAGCCCGATGAGGGGATAGTCCTGGTCGCTCGACGATTTCAAGTGGTCGCCCGAGAGTATTCCGAGGCCGCCCGAATATACCGGCAGGCACTCCGTGAGACCATACTCGGCGGAGAAGTAGGCGATCAATTTGCCATCGGCGGGGAGCGGTGCCTTGCGGGTACGGGCATCGAAGGTTTCGCACGCCATGCGATACAGCGATAGGTAGCGCGGATCGTTTCCAGCCCTTTGCAGGGTGGCCTGCGGCAGGCGCCCCAGCATCAGC
>OMOG01000249.1 GCA_900290305.1 Candidatus Sulfopaludibacter sp. SbA4 | reverse complement strand
GGGCCCCAACCCCAAACCCCCAACCCCCAACCCCCGTTTATCGGACATAGTTTTCCATGGCTCCCTCATAGGCGGATTTCAGCGCGGCAATTTCCCAGGCGCCCAGCGTGATCGTTCGCTGCCGGATCTCGAGTCCCTTCTCAATTGTAACCCCCACTACCGGCGCCTCGATCTGATACTTCTTGGCAATCGCGGCCACGCGCTTGGGATTGGCCGTCGAAATCAGAATCCGCGAAGGCGCTTCGTGAAATGCCAGCACCTCGGGCCGCAGGTGCGACTCCAGCTCGATCTGCGCGCCGATCTCGGCCGGACCGAAAGAACACTCCGCCAGCGCCACCGCGAAGCCGCCATCGCTCAGGTCGTGTGCCGATTCCGCCAGGTCCTCGGAGAGGATCTTGCGAATGGCATATTGCACGCGCAGCTCGTACTCGATATCCAGCGCGGGAGGCAATCCCCAGAGCTGCTTCAGCATCTCCTTGGCATACTGCGAGCTGCCGAAGCGCGTGTCGTCGCAGGTGCCGATGCCGCCCAGCAGCACCACCGAGCGGCCCGCGTTCTGGAACGGGATGCTGACCGGGGCCGCGGTCTTCATCAAGCCCACAATGCCGAGAACCGGTGTGGGGTAGATGCCTTCCCCGAGCGTCTCGTTATAGAGGCTGACGTTGCCGCCGGTGATGGGGGTGTCGAAGAAGCGGCAGGCTTCCGCCATGCCTTCGATGGCCTCGACGAGTTGCGCCATGATCTCGGGCTTCTCGGGGTTGCCGAAGTTCAGGCAATTGGTGGCCGCCACCGGCTTCGCACCCACCGTGGCGACGTTGCGGCAAGCCTCGGCCACCGCCAGCATGGCGCCCTCGCGCGGCGAAAGATAGCAGTAGCGGCCGTTTCCATCGAGCGACATCGCCACCGAAGTACCGGTCTCTTTGATGCGGATGATGGCCGCATCCGTCCGTTCGGGGCCGGCCACCGTGTTGGTGCGCACCTGGTGGTCGTACTGCTGCCAGATCCAGCGCTTCGAGCAGATATCCGGAGAGGCGAGCAGGGCGGGCAGCGCGGTTTGGACGTCTATCTCGCTAAGAAAACCGGGCACGCCGATCGGATCGGGGGCCTGCTTCACTGCGGGCGGCACGGTGTGGGGGCGGTCGTAAAGCGGGGCTTCATCGGCCAGCTCGCGGTTGGGGATTTCGGCGACCGTCACACCGTGGTGCTTCACGCGCAGCTTGCCATCGCTGGTGACGGCGCCGATCTCGACCGATTCGAGGCCCCACTTGCGGAAGACCTCGAAGACCTCTTCCTCGCGGCCTTTGGCAGCCACCAGCAGCATGCGCTCCTGGCTCTCGGAGAGCATGATCTCGTAGGGTGTCATGCCGGTTTCGCGCTGGGGAACGCGGTCCAGCTCGATTTCGATGCCCACGCCGCCGCGGCTGCCCATCTCGCAGGTGGAACACGTGAGACCCGCCGCGCCCATGTCCTGAATGCCCACGATGGCGCCGGTCTGCATGGCTTCCAGGCAGGCCTCAAGCAGCAGCTTCTCCATGAAGGGGTCGCCCACCTGCACGTTGGGGCGTTTCTGTTTGGACTCCTCGGTGAATTCGGCGCTGGCCATGGAGGCGCCGTGGATGCCGTCGCGCCCGGTGCGCGCGCCTACGTAGATGACCGGGTTGCCCGCGCCCGCGGCCTTGGCGTAGAAGACGTCTTCCTTGCGGCAGACGCCCAAGGCGAAGACATTCACCAGCGGATTGCCGTCGTAGCAGGGCTCGAAGATGCACTCGCCGCCGACGGTGGGTACGCCGAAACAATTGCCGTAATGCGCGATGCCCGAGACGACGCCGCCGAGGATGCGGCGATTGCGCGCCCCGGTTACAGGGTCATCGGGGCGCCCGAAACGCAACGAATCGAGGACCGCGATAGGGCGCGCGCCCATGGTGAAGATGTCGCGCAGGATGCCGCCGACCCCGGTGGCCGCGCCCTGAAACGGCTCGATGAAGCTGGGATGGTTGTGCGACTCGATCTTGAACGCGATCACGTAGCCGCCGCCGATATCGACGATCCCGGCATTTTCGCCGGGGCCCTGCACCACCAGTTTGCCGCGCGTGGGGAGCTTCTTCAGATGCAGGCGGGAGCTTTTGTAGGAGCAGTGCTCGCTCCACATCACGCTGAAGATACCCAGCTCGGTGTAGCTGGGCTCGCGGCCGAGGATGTCCACGATCTTCTGGTACTCGGCGGGCGTGAGTTGATGCTGGGTGATGAGATCGGGCGTGATGGTGGTCATCGCTTAACCGCCGGCGCTAAAACAGGCCGGGAGGCCTGTCCCACTCGCAGCATCGATTCGAACACAGTCAAACCGTCTGACGATCCCATGAGCGGCTCGGTCGAGCGCTCGGGATGCGGCATCATCCCCATCACGTTGCGCCCCGGGTTCAGGATGCCGGCGATGTCGCGCAGCGATCCGTTAGGGTTGTCCAGGTAGCGGAAGGCGATGCGGTCCTCGGCTTCGAGCTCGTCGAGGGTACGGTCTTCGGCGAAATAACAGCCTTCGCCGTGCGCGATGGGCATGCGCAGAATCTCCCCCTTGAACGCGGCGCAGGTGAAGGGCGAGTGGGTGGTCTCGGTGCGCAGGTGGACGTCACGGCAACTGAACTTGAGGCTGCGATTGCGGATCAGCGCGCCCGGCAGCAGGCCGGCCTCAACCAGGATCTGGAAGCCGTTACAGACGCCGAGCACCAGGCCGCCATCGGTTGCGAACTGGCGGACGGCCTGCATCACGCGCGAAAACTTGGCGATGGCGCCGCAGCGCAGGTAGTCGCCATAGGCGAAGCCGCCCGGCAGGATGACGGCGTCCACGTCGCCGAGCGACGTGGAGTCGTGCCAGATGAACTCGGCCTTCTGGTGCAGGTTGGCGGAGACGGCGTAGAAGGCGTCGTGGTCGCAATTGCTGCCGGGAAATACGATGACACCAAATTTCATGCGTAATGTTTTGGGGAGGCGCAGATTCATTTTATCAGAAAAGGCGGGGCGGACTTTGGGGGCCATGCTCGCCAAATCGCGAGGGCTCGCCAAAGCGCGAGTGGGCCAGGCTCGCCAAGCGGCAGTGGGCCGGGGGGCGCAAAATTTCGGGTGAGTCAGTTTATTTTTCATGAGGTGGTAACCTCTTCTGTTTCTGTGGGTTGCGGAGGTCGATCGAAATCGGGGGGCGCAAAAAGAGGGTCGCTTTTACAATTTGCGCCCCCACAGGCCGGGGTTGGGAGCTACGCGGGTGACGCATCTTTTGCGGGTATGTCAGTTTATTTTTCATTGCGTTTTAACCTCCTCTGTTTCTGCGGGTTGCGGATGGGGCTTGAAATCGGGAGACGCATCTGGAGGGTGGTTTTTACAATATGCGTCACCCGGATTTGATCGACTCCATGAATATTCTCCCCGAAAGCAAAACCGCTCCAGTGAGCGGTCGGTTTAGTTTAGAATCAATAATTTACAAGAGAAAACCGCTCACCGTTGAGCGGTTTGGGTTGGCAGGCGGAAGCGCCGGCGGAAGCGCCTGCCCCACCTACGCGGGGCGCAAATCCCTTCCTGATTTAAATCTAGCAGACAGACTTGCGGCTACGGGCGTGTGCGGTGCCTGGCTGGTGAGGTAAGTAGTTTTAGAATCAGCGAAAGCGATTTGAAAAATAAAGTTGCTTTCGCGGTGACCCAGTTATCCGGCTAACTCAGGCTTTTCCGAAATTCCAGCGCAAGCGATAGAAAACAAAGCCGGTTGGTCCGGTAATCGCGCCACATATCGGGTCCAATGTTTTGGGAGCGTATCAAGTCATTTCCGATGAGTGTCTTACCGAAGATAGCGACTGAAACATTGGCCGGATATGTGACCGAGCTGTTGGTGGCGCCGTGTCCCGATTTCCGCTCGGATTGCGCTTAAATGTCTGAGAGGCTTCATCTGGTATGATCGCCACCCGCTGCCAAACTACCGTATTCCTGCTTGCCGTCCTGCTCCTCGGAGGGTGCTCCTACCATATTAAGATCGCCGGGTACGTTCCCCAGGCTCCGACGCCGACCCAGGCGGTTCTCGTGGGAGCCGCCAGGGTGGATATCACGCCGCCGCCTGGTTATCCTCTGGGAGGTCACTCCATCGGCGGCCAGATGGCTCGCGGATACTGGACGCGCCTCTACGCCCGCGCTTTCTATTTCCAGAGGCCCGGCGCACAGCCGGTGGCTCTGATTTCCTGCGATCTATTCGCCATCCCTGAGGGCCTGCACGCCCGGGTCGCCCTGAAATTGGGCGTGCCGCCGGAGTCGCTGATCATCTCGGCTACCCACACTCATCAAGGCCCGGCGGGATACATGTCGTCGGCCGTGTTCAATTTTAGCGGCCCGCTGCCGGGATATGACGAAACCCTCGCGACTCACCTGGTGGACGGCATCGCCGCCGCCTATGACCAAGCCAAAGCCAACGCCCTGCCCGGCGCCAGCCTGGTTCTGCGCAGCGGCTACGCGCTCAACCTGCAGCGCAACCGCGCGGTCGACGCGTTCTTCCTCAACCCGCACGACGAGACGGAGGACATAATCAAAAAGAGCCGCGCCGCCGGAATGACCTGCCCGCCCGGGGCAGCCGACCCATGCCCGCGCTTCCAGGCCGCCGACCCCACGCTCACGGTCCTCCAGGTCCGGCGCGACGATCGCCCCTTTGCTCTGCTGGTCTTTTACGCGATCCACAACACCGCCATCTCCCACGACTGCACTCTCTATCAGGCCGACCTTTCCGGCTATGTCATGCACCTTTTGGAAACGTCGACCGGCCAGGCGCATCCCCTCATCGCCGGCTTCTTCAACGGCGCGGAAGGCGATATCTCACCCCGGTGGGTCAATCAGGACCGCCGCGACCTGGTCAATCTTGGCGGTCAACTCGCCGCCGCCGTCGAATCGCTCATCGCCGAAAAACCCGGCGCGTCCGAACTGCAGACCGATCCCGTCATCTCCGCCGCGCGCCAGGAATTCTCCGCCGTGCCCGCGTCCGGTCTCACGCAGCCACTGACCTTGCCCGGTTCCGGCGTGGGCGTGCTCGGGGGCGCGGAAGATGGGCGCACCATGCTCTACGCCTACGGCTGGCACGGCGGCGTCACCGTGCGTGGCTCCGACGTCAAGATGCCCGCCCTGGACTTGCACCATGTGCCCGCGCTCGAGATCCTGCAGAAGATCCTCGGAGCACCGGGAAACTATCCGCAGAAGATTCCGGTGGCCACCGCCACTCTGGGGACACTTTCGCTGGCGGCGATTCCCACCGAGATGACCACCGTGCAGGGCGCCGAATTGCGCGCCGCGCTGGAAGCCGCGGTTCACCGCCCCTTCGTTATCGTCGGCCTCGCCAATGAGTACCTCGGCTACACCACCAGCGAGTCTGAATATCACGCGCAGAACTATGAAGGCGCCTCCACTATGTATGGCCCGCACCAGGGGCAGGTTCTGGTCGAGCTGCTCACGAGCGTCGCCCGCACACCCCCGGCGCCCACCAAAAAAGTGCCGAACCTCAACTTCAACGCCGGCACCAAATTCCCGTACCGTTTCAGCCCCGAGTTGTTCGGCGAGAAGTACAACATCCCATACGACAATCTGGAAGATTTACTGGAAGGACCGGAGCGCCGCGTGGACGACGCCGCTCCCCGTTTCGAGTGGAACGAGCCCGCTTCCGCCGATTGGAAGACCGCGCAACGCGAGGTGACTATCCTCCAGCAGGTGGATGGCGTCTGGAAGGCGGTCGACGATAGCGGTCTCGATATCCTCACCGTGCTGGTGGATGGCCGCCTCAACAGCAACGTACCCGACCCCGATCCGAAAGTCCGCATGGCGGTGGACCGCCGCGTGTGGACGGCCGTGTGGGCTCCCGAGAAATCCAGCGCGACGCCGCCCACCGGTACAACTACTTCCGGCTCTTACATCTTCCACGTCAAACGGCCGGACAGGCCCGAAGTCTGCTCGGCGCCGTTCTCCGGCAAGGTTATGGTCGCCAGAGTGCCAGCCGATCCCATCAAAGCCGCCGATACATGCCCGCCCTACACCAAACCATGAGAGGCCAAACCATGAAAGCCGAAACTATGAAAATCTGGCGCATCGTTCGCACCGTCGTTCTGCTGGCCCCGCTGGCCGGCTGCAGCCACCACGTGCTGGCGCCCATCAACATCCTGCCCGTGCCGCCACAGGATGCGCAATGGGAGGGGGCCGCACCCGATCACATCCACCTGCCGCTGACTGCGGAGGGACGCGCCAAGTTGGAAGAGGGCCTCTACTATGGGCTGAACCCCGCCAACAAGGGGCGCGCCGCTATCGAGCCTGACGCCAAAACTGCGTACAAGAAGCTCTTCGACCTGCTGAGCAGCGATGCGACCCTGGCCGATCTCTCCAAACCCGCATTCCAGGGGATTTTTCAAGGCGACCGGGTGGACCAGGTGATAGACGCCCGCGAAAAGGAGAGATACAAAAGCCCCGGACCCGTCGCCTTCCGCGGCGCGGCGAGCGGCGGCAGGTATTGGTGGATCTTTTACCGGGACGGCAACGACCACCTGACCGCCGTCATGCCGGTCAGGCTCCAGGAATTCACCAAGCTCGTGGAAAAGGAGAAATAGCCATGCACGACCGGTTCCTCCAAACGCTGCTCAATATCGCCGACGTCCGGCTGGTGGCTTCGTACACCGATGCGGGCCTCGGCTTCGACGCAAATACCATCGACGTTTTCCTTCCCGACATGCACCTGCTCTCGGATGCGCGCCGCCAACTTTACCAGTACGGCACCAACTACGCCGATACCCTGCTGGTGGACGTGGTGGGCGCTCTCATACAGCTCCGCACGGATGCCGGGCAGGAGGGCAAGACGGTCAACGTCTTTCATATCGGCGACTATCTCGACCTGTGGCGGGAGTGCCTGCTGCCGGCGCTCAACCCCGGGGTGCCCGATCAGATCAAGGCCTCGCACCAAAAGCTCACGAGCCTGCTGGAGGACGATGCGCTGAATACCGGCTTCCTTCTCGGCAATCACGATTTCGACCTGTACCAGTTCGCCGACTACGACACCTGGGAGCGGCGGCTCTTCATTCCCGATGGCGCCCCGCGCATCCTGGTGATGCACGGCGATTACTTCGACTGGATCGAGCGCGCCCTGCCGGAGGAGATCCGCGACATCGGGGTATATTACTTCGGCGAATCGCACGAGGCGGGCGATGCCCTGATCGGCCAGATGCGCGACCTCACGTATCGCTGCAATCATCCCGATTACGCGCAGTTCATCCAGTTGCAGCAGCCGGCCGTGCTCGGTCCGCTCCAGGCGAATGACGAGGGACCGCCCGCCAACTACAACCTGCAGGTAACCGGCACCGCGCCAGCGGCGGGTGTGCAGTTCCTCGAGAAGGCCTGCGAGGAGTGCGTCAACGTAAACCAGGAAAGCGGATCCAAGCTGCGCATGGTGATCATCGGCCATACTCACCACGCGCGGATCGCCACCATGAACATGCCCGACGGTACGCCATTCGCGCTGGTGGACATCGGCGCCTGGATTGAGAACTGCACGGAAGCGGCCGGCGCCGATCCGATTCCCAACGCGCAGATTACGGCCATCTCGGAAAATCAGGTTCGGATTTACCAATTAGGTCCCAAGTAACTCCTAAGGAACTCGCGCAAAACGGCCGCGGCGCGACCAGTTCCTTGT
This sequence comes from Candidatus Sulfopaludibacter sp. SbA4, assembly GCA_900290305.1. Taxonomy (GTDB): domain Bacteria; phylum Acidobacteriota; class Terriglobia; order Bryobacterales; family Bryobacteraceae; genus OMOG01. Next base: position 3,189 of record OMOG01000249.1, on the reverse strand, counting down.
GCCGTATGGTGCCGCGCCGCGGCCTTTGCGCTTTTGAGGAACTCGCGCAAAACGGCCGCGGCGCGATCAGTTCCTGTGCTGCGTGGTACCGCGCCGCGGCCTTTGCGCTTTCAGGGGGCTCCATGCGAATGCTACTACTCCCGCCTCTGGAGGGAGTAGCGGGGCCAATGGGAAGAGTGACAGACCACGAAAAGCGATGGTCTGTCCCACCGCTGGGGGCGGCGATGATAAACTGTCCCTCGTGCAAAAACCGCGCCTTTCGATGCTCACACTCCCCTTTGTGGCCTTGACTCTTCTTGCCGGTCGGGCTCCGTGCCAATCCGCTGCCGCCAAGTCCCGCGATTTCGCGGAGGTGAAACCCGAGACGGCAGGCTTCTCGTCGCAGCGCCTGGAGCGCCTGCACGCCGTATTGCAGAAGAAAGTCGACGAAAAACAAGTCCCCGGCATGGTCACACTCCTGGCGCGCCACGGCAAGATCGTGGACTTCCAGACCTACGGGAAGAAGGATCTCGCCAGCGGCACGCCGATGGACAAGGACACCATCTTCCGGATCTACTCGATGACCAAGCCCGTCACCGGCGTGGCCATGATGATCCTCTACGAGCAGGGAAAATGGAGCCCGCAGGATCGCATCGCGAAGTACATCCCCGAATTCGCGCATCTCAAGGTCTTCAAGGGCATGGATGCGAACGGCCAGCCTCAGCTCGAAGACCCGGCCCACGCCCCGACCATGGCCGAGCTGATGAGCCACAACGCCGGGTTCACCTACGGCATCTTCGGCTACACCGCGGTAGACAAGATGTATCGCGATGCCAACGTGCTGGGCTCGGCCAACCTGCAGGAAATGATCGACAAGCTCGCCAAGATTCCGCTGCTCTACCAGCCCGGAACAAAATGGGTCTACAGCGTTTCGGTGGATATCCAGGGCTATTTGGTCGAAAAGATCTCGGGCAAAACGCTCGGCGAGTTCATGCGCGAGAATATCTTCCAACCCCTCGGCATGAAGGAGACAGCGTTCCACGTGGCCGAGGACAAGCTCGGCCGCTTCGCCTCTCTCTATGCGATGAATCCCAAGGGCGAGCTGACCGTCACGAAGGGCGGCACCGTGGCGCTCGACTACTCGAGGGAGCCGGGCATGCCCTCGGGCGGCGGCGGCCTCATTTCCACGGCGCGCGACTATCTGCGTTTCTGCCAGATGTTCCTCAACGGGGGCGAGCTGGAGGGCGCCCGCATCCTGGCTCCCTCATCCGTGGCGCTCATGCGCACGAATCGGCTGGACCCCGCGATCATGGACAGCCGCCAGTACGGCATCGCCTTCTTCCACGTCAGCCCCGGCTTCGGCTTTGGGTTCGACTTCGGCGTCTACACCAACCCCGGCTTCATCGGCCGTCCGGTGGGCCGTGGCACGTTCACCTGGGTCGGAGCCGCGGGCACCTGGTTTTGGATCGATCCGGCGAACGACCTTGTCTTCATCGGAATGGTCCAGCGCATCATCGACGCGGGCAGCCCCGATATGGACACGATCGCCAGCGATGCGGTCTACCAGGCCCTGGTGAATCCCGAGAAATAAGCCGAGGGATCCCCCATAAGCGCTCGGCCTCCGCGAGGAGCAAAAGGCTTCAAAACGGTGGCCGAAACGGCGATGGTCACGCCGCACGGGACCCGCCGGATGTGCCCAGAGGGCCCCCGCCGCAGGCTGAAGGACTAACGCCACATAGTTCCCCACTGCTGGGAATGCTGCACAAATTGTGGGGCGGACCCCTGGGCGGACCCCCTGGTCCGCGCGGGTCCCCCTGGACCCGCTGTTTGCACAACCAAATCAGCCCGGTGCGATCCGCGAAAGGCCGACGAGGGCGCTCCCCGGAGGGGATCCCGGCGGACGGGGGGTCCGCCCCACAATCATCACAGAACGTCCGGTTGTGGGAAAACTATGTGGCATTAGGCTGGCGTTTTCCTTTCCGTGGATCGAAAGAGGGCGTGTCGTTTGGGGAATGGCCTGGCACATCGACTCGTATATTCAAAACGATATGTGCCCGGGTCGCGACGGCTATGTCTTCGCAACTCGCGGCCCGATGTTTAGATGTTTAGATGCGGCGCCGCGGCCGAGTCCCCGCGGCTCTGGTCTGCTGGCCGTGCCGATCGGCTATTCGTATATCATGCGGTTTAAAATCTGCGGGTCACTCACCACGGTACGCGCCAGCGTTCCATCCCAGGTGGCGCCGCCACCGCCAGGGAGGAAGCTCTCCTTGAGCACCGACGTCCCATCGGCATCGAGATACTCGAGCGATAAATTGGAACCTTGAATCGTCATCATGGCATAACCATTCGTGCCCACGAGCGTTCCGTCGGATAACTTGTGGAACCGGTCCGGATGCAAGTCGGGGTTGTCCCAATACTCGACCAATTGCGTGCCCTCCTGATTGGGATAGGCCGAGCTGGCCTGCTCCAGAGGCATGCCTCCATGGCCGACACAGCGGGCATAGCACGAGAGATGGTTACCGGGGCTCCGATAGGGATAGAAGATTGCCAGGCGATGCTCGTGGCCCCACAACCAGACGATCTGCTGATTCTTGAAGAATGAAGCAATTTGTTGGGCCGGCTTGGGGTAGTCGCCGTCCCCGAAACCGCTGAACCACTGATGGTGGGACAGGAGCACTGTGGGTTTGGGCTTGTGGACCGGATCCACTACGTTCTGCAGCCAATCGAGCAAGGGCTGCTCCAGAGTGCAATCCCCGGCAAGGGTATCCGAGTTGTAGCCGGTATCGATCGCCACAATGCGCCACCCCGGAGCCTCCAGGCAGAAGTAACTTCTCAGTTGCTGTTTATCTTGCGAGCTGGGTATGCCGAGCGTGGGGAGGAATACATCGAAGTAAGGGCTCCCGCCCGAGTACATCTCGTGATTTCCATTTAGCGCAAAGCTGCCTTTGGAACCTTGTCTCCAGAAGACTCCCTGATAGGTCGTCCCGTTCACCCCCAGACAATTCTCCTGGATTTCCTGGCCCGTACCGACGTAGTAGACGTCGCCGAGATGAATCGTAAGCTCGGGATTATTCGCGACCATGGAATCGGCTACCTGCTGGGCCACGTCGGCGCCTGTCCCCCAATCTCCAGCGATCCCGATACGAATCGAGCCATCGGCAGCCAGCAGTCCGGACAAGTCATACCGTCCCTGGTCGCCCTCGTTTGGAT
>OMOG01000031.1:1272-17939 GCA_900290305.1 Candidatus Sulfopaludibacter sp. SbA4 | reverse complement strand
GGCCACTGCTACCGGGAGGAGCAGCAGCATACAGGCCCGGATGAGAGTTCTTGTTCTAACCATATTGAATCCCGCTAGCGTAAGCTGGCACTCACTGATGACGAAGCGCCGCTCTGGTTCTTGGCTATGACAGACACGCTTTGCACGGCGGTGATGTCACCCGCCACAACAATATTAAGATCCGCCGTAAACTGGCTGCCGAACTGGGTTGACGTTGCTGACTGGNTATTAAGATCCGCCGTAAACTGGCTGCCGAACTGGGTTGACGTTGCTGACTGGTACCAGGTGTTGAACGCGCTTGAGACATCCACAGTCAGAGAACTGGTCCCCAGGCTCGCTCCCGAGCTCGCCGTGAATTGCAAATCCATTTCCGTCATCGTCCGGGACGTGGAAAACCCGGTCACCAGCACATCGAAACTGTTGGCGGTTTGCGTCCCGATGGTCACACTGCGGAGCTGGGGAGCGGACGGCGGTATGGCGACGGTCTTGATCGGAGGAACCGCCGGCGTCAGGTTGACGGTTCCCGTGGCAAAGGTCGGCGTAAACGTGAAGGTTCCAGCCACGGTCCCGCTTTGGAACTGCACTTGTGTGGCCGTGGGACCGAAAACGGCTTGCGTTGTATTAGCCGGAATCGTGAAATTCACGCTGCGGCCACCCGTGGCAAACTGTATGGCCGGATCGTCGGTGAACGCTGCCGGAGCAAAACTGAGGGTCAGCGTACCGGAGATGGCCAGCGGATACGGCGTGGCCAAGGTCAAGCCGATTGAGGGCTGCTGGGCCGGGCCGATCGTATCTGCCAGACTGCCGAACGATACCGCGGGCAGCGCCGGCGGAGCCAGCCCCACTCCGGTCAGGTTGAACTGCAAACTATTGATTTGCAGCGTTCCGGTCGCGCTGCCGAGTGTGTTGGGCGCAAAACTGACCGTGATTTGCACGCTTTGCCCCGGACCGATCGCGGCCGGCAGCGACGGAAGGCTCGTCAGTTGGAACCCGGCGCCGGTCACGCCGACGCTGTTGATATTCGTGCTGACATTCCCGGTATTGCCGATTTGGATTACCGCAGGGCTGCTGCTTCCCACCGCCGTGTTGGGGAAGATCACGCCGCCACTGGGGACCGGCCCCGTCGTGCTTCCCTGCGTGACGGTGAAGCTCAGCGAGGATCCCAAGCCGTTGCCGGCCAGGTTGATGGTGGTGGAATCGATGAGTAATCGGGCCTGCACGGCGCCGGGCTGCGTGGGAGTAAAAGTAATCGTGAAGGTCAGCCCCTGCCCGCCGGGGGATATCGTGGCCGGCAGGATGGGCAGATTCATCAGTTGGAAGCCGGCGCCGCTTACCGTAATCGACGACACCTGCCCGACGCCGTTACCGGTGTTCTGGATCAGTATGGTGGCGGTACTGATCGAGTTAATATTGGTGTCCGGCAGTGTCACCGTTCCGTTATTGGCGATGGTAGTCACTGACGCGCCGACGGTCGCCTGATAGACGAAACTCGGGCCCGTCCCCTGCCCGGTCAGATTGACGTGGATCGTGCTGGTCCCGAGCACAATCTGCAATTGCGCTGAGGCGGACTGTGACGTGGTGGGGGAGAACATCACCGTGAATTGCAGGTTCTGGCCGGCAGCAACTTGTGCGGGGAACAACGGCAGACCCGACAGCCTGAACGCCCCGGCGGCCAGAGTAACTGCCGTTACCGTTCCAGGGGCAGTGCCGGTGTTGGAAACGATCAGCGTGGCGTTACTGGACTGGCCCACCGAGGTGCCGGGAAAGTTGATCGTGCCGTTGTCGGCCAGCAGAATCTGGTTCCCCTCCGCGGTCAGGATATAGCTGACGATGAGGTTGGACTGAAGTCCCGTGCCGGCCAAGTTAATGGTCACGCCATCGATGAGCAGCCGGCCCTGAGCCGCGCCGCTCTGCGACGGAGTGAAAACCACCGTAAAACTGACTCCCTGCCCAGCCGAGATCGTAGCCGGCAGGGCTGGCAGACTGGCCAACTGAAAGCCGGCGCCGCTGATCGTGATGGACGACACCTGACCCACGCCGCTCCCCGTGTTCTGGATAGTGATGGTTGCGTTACTGCTCGATCCGACATTCGTGCCCGTCAGCGTCACCGTTCCATTATTGACGACCGTGGAAACCGACGAGCCGACAGTCGCCTGGTAAAGAAAGCTCGGCCCGGACCCCTGGCCGCTCAGGTTGACTTGGAAAGTCTGAGTGGACAGAACGATTTGCAGCAAGGCTGTCGCGGTCTGTTGAGTGGTGGGGACAAACTGAATCGTCAGCGAGACTTGGGAACCGGCAGCGATCAGCGCGGGCAGCGTTGGGACGCCCACCAGTCTGAATGCTCCAAGAGGCAGATTCACTCCCAGGATGGTGCCGGACGCGTTGCCCGTGTTGGCAATGACCAGCGAGGCTGCACTGGTTTGCCCTACCGGAGTACTTGGAAACGCGATGGTACCGTTGTTGGCCAGGGGAACCTGGCTTGCACCTCCAGCCACTAGGTAGCTCAAAGAGAGGTTTGCCTGGCCGACTGCAGACTGCGGCGCCAAAGACAGCGCTAAGGCACACAGGATCATCGATAGAATTGCGCGTCCCATGTCAGTTGACGGGTACGAAATAAACCTGCCTGCCACCGGCTTCATCCAACAGGTAGAGCGGGCCGTTTCCCATGTCGTTGAAGAGAAGAACCGGCTCGCGATTGAGCTTGTCGAATCTGGAAGGGGGTACCGGCAGCGGCAATTGGGTCACCGGCGCCGTTCCGGCCAGGCTGTGGACTGTGATACTGCTGGTGCCGGTGTTGGCGACCAGCAGGGTCTTTTCATCGGTGGAGAGCTGCATGCCGACTGGCGCGGCGATTCCGTCCGCGGCGCCGGCGACTACAGTTGCGGCGGCAGCTCCGTTCAAATCCTGAATCCAGACAATCTGGTTCGACCCGGAATCCGCCACCAGGGCATCGCGATCCTGGTTGAGGTAGAGAATCGCCGACGGCAGAGGCGAGGTCAGAACAGCGCGCGGGGAAGCGGTTCCGGAACCGGGCTGCAGCAGGAGCACGCTTCCCGCGCCGGAATCCTGCATGGTCATGAGAATGGAGGTGGCGCCGGCGTCCAGGGCGGCGGATGTGATGACACCTGGCTGACCGGAGCAGTCGATCGCCACCCCGGCGATGGGATCGGCCGCCAACCCTGAGACGATTTGCAGTTGGCGCCCGGAAGGAGAGTAGAAGAGCGCCGCGGAGCCCGGCGCGTTGAAAACCGCGGATTCGGCGTCGGGGATCGAAATCGGCAGCGGCAGGGTATCTGGATGGCTCCGCCGCATACCGCGGACCAGGAAGGCTCCTCCACCGCTGAAAATCAGGGCCGAATTGCCTTGGACGGAAAAAACGGCGCGATCGATGGCGAAGGGAATATCAAGCGGCGGCCCGAGGGTCGAGGCCCCCGGGATGCCTTGAATCGGCCGGATAGAATGGGAACGCGGATCCAGCACGAACCCGAGCACCGGTCCGCGCAGAGGGGAATCGGCCGCAACCGCCAGCCCGGCGGTAACCAGCAAACACGGCAATCCTATCCGTTGGATTCTCATCCTGACTCTCAATGGGGAGCGCCCACAGTCACCGGACCCACCGAGAGAGTGGCAGTCGCCGGGGCCGGAGCACTGCTGCTGCTACCCCCGTGGTGAGTGGCCACGAAGATACCCGCAGTAGCCGCTCCAGAGGCCAGCAAAATCAGGATGATCTTGGTATGGCTGTGGCCTGTCTGCGTACTTACCGCGCCGCCCGCCAGGGTATTGCTTTGCGAGATCATCGCCGATCCGGTTTTGCCGGCCGCCGAGGCAGTCACCCTGGTGTTGTAGCGGCCTTCAATCGAGTTCGGCTTCAGGCCCACGGTGGCCGCACGACCGAAGGCGTCGGTTTTGGTTATGAAAGTCTTGCTCCCGCTGGCGAAGGTCCCGCTGGCGCCCTCCTCGGGCAGTGTGAAGACGACATCTGCCACGGGCACCAGTTTGCCGTCTTCGTCATGAACCTCAATGACCGGATTCCGGGCGGTTCTATGTTTGATGTCATTAAACGCGCCCTCGCCTTCCACCACAACGATGGTCAGCTTCTTCTCTTGTGCCCAGCCGGTTGGCCCGACCGCCAACAGGATGGAAAGGATGGAAAGGATGGAAACGATCTTGGTTCGCACGTGTGGTCCTCAGGACGCCGACGCAGTTTTCTTCCGGGGACGGGCGTCGAACCCCTCCTCAATGAGTTGGGTCAATTCCTTGACCGCACGGTCCAGTTCTTGGACCTTCCGGTCCAGCGTGCCGACCCGAGCATCCAGGCCAGTGTCCGAAGATGCCGCTCGGGCCGAAATGGAGTTGCACAAAGAGGTGCGAGCATAGTCTGACATGCTTCGTGCCCCTTCCGCTACACAGAGGTTCTTGATCCGTTCGAATTCCTCTTCCGCCAGCCGGAAGGTCACGATCCGAGTTCTGGGTTTTAGCACGCCCATTGCGAAATCTCCTTTCCCGTCCGAGTTGTCATCGCGCCCGCACTCCAGCGCGCCACATCATCGGCACTCCTGTCCATTTTCGGCCGGCTCCCGCCGGCGAATTTTTGATGAGAATTTCCCGGTACGAATCGCACTTCATACCTGTATGGTCCCCTGTCGCCCCGCCTGCCACCATCCCCACACCCATCCCCCGCTCCTTACCCCTACCGCACAGAGCCGTCCTGGGCTCCCGTTCAGTCTGCTAATGTCGGTGAGAAGGGCTTTTCAGCCTGCACTTGAGTTTTTGCATTGGCCGTGAGTCCGGCCGCTGCTCATGGCGGGTAGGTTCTTCAGCCTGCCAGCCGGCTCATTGACGGCGATTTCTCAGGCAGATAGGATTTGCCGGGTCGCTGGAACCTCGCCCGTCTGTCCGCAGGGACGCCGCTTGCTGATCGGATATGCCCACAGGTGGTCGATCTCCACCGCAACCGAACGCTGTAATAGCGTCACCGAAACCAGCAGCCGGGATTGGTTCTTGACTGCTACCAGCAGGCCCTCGATGCCCGTAAGCGGGCCGGCCTCGATGCGTACCATCTGTCCAACACTCAGGAACGGCCATGTCTGCGTCCGGCATCCCGCCTTAACCACGCTTTGCAGGGCGCTGATTTCGTCGTCCTCCACCGGCGCCGGTATCTTTCCCAACCCAACTACGGAAACCACTCCGGGCGTAATCAAGACCGGCAACCGGTTTTCCGGGTTGAAACGGCAAAATACGTAGCCGGGAAAAAACGGCTCTTCGACTTCCTTGATCCGGTCCGACCAGCGCCGCCGCACCATGTGCTGCGGAAGAAACTCCTCGAAACCTTTCCCGCGCAACGCCAGCGCTGTGGTTCTCTCATGCCGTGGCCTGACGCGCAACGCGAACCAAAACTCTTCCCGACACCCCGCCCTCGTGTTCTGCACTATGTGGGTCTCCGTCACTCGTGACCCTGTCCAAACCTGAAGCGGGCACGCTACCGCGATATCGGCCCCATTTGAGGACTTTAGGATCTTCAATCGTGCTCAGTGATGTGAGAGTTTTATCACGAATGTATTACTTGTGTCAATGCACAGAAGAATGAAGTTGTACTACCGGCCTGCAGCGGGACCCCTAGTACCCGACGCCGGCCGACCTTCGTTGGCAGGAGTTTCTCCCTCATTGTCACGGCGCTGTAACTCACTGATCCTACTAGGCCGCACGCAAGAAAAACGACCGGTACCTCCTGGCTCTCAAGGGGACGCAGATGCTCCAAATCCGCGCATTTCCCCACCACTAACCGAGCTGAGCGGCCGCCGAGTGGGGGATAATCGTGTCGCGGCTCTGGCCCATGAACCTTCGACCGCACGAATTGGAATCCGAAAGATTGGTGGAACGGCTCCTAAGCACTCTCCCTGGCGATCTGGGGACTCTCCGGCACCTCTGCGCAAAGGTGCAGGATTGGGATGCTATCCTGCAATCTGCGAGTAAACATGGCGTCCTAGCCGTCCTATACCACTACCTCACCGAGTTGCAAATTGCTCTGCCGCCGGCTGTGAATAGCAGTCTCAAGAGGCAACTCACGCTTGAGTGGATCAGGCATTTGGCCCTTCGAGCGGCATTCGACGAGGCCGTCGAGACATTGCGCGCCGCGGGCGTCCGCGCCGTCGCCCTGAAGGGGCCCCTGATTGGAGAGAGGCTCTACGCTACACCCTTCCTGCGGCCATCGTCCGACGTCGATCTCCTCGTGGCTGAGTCTGACCTCGATCGCGCTCAGAACTCCCTGGAGTCTCTCGGTTATTACGGAGAGACAGGAGCGTTGGCGCGGTACTATCGGGAAAACCACCACCATATCCATCTCACCCGGCCGCAGGGGCCGACGCTGGAATTGCATTTTCGCGCGGCCACCGGTTTCGGAGTCATCGTCCCTTCCGAAGAGTTCGTGGCGCATGCCCTTCTCTACCACTCCCCATCCGGGCAAGCTGTTTGGATTCTGACACCCGAGGACGAGTTCTTCTACCTTGCCCTGCACGCCGCGCGGCACCTCTTCTCGCAACTGATCTGGCTGTACGATTTGAAACTGCTGCTGCTGCGAAATCCCACCCTGGACCGCTCGGCCGTTTGGACCAAGGCGCGCGCCTTTTCCACAACCAACGCTCTCGGCCTGACCTTACAGGCTCTCGACCATCGTCTGGGCGTCAAGGTCCCGCGAGACCATCGTTTCACTCCGCGCCACCGGCTCCGCCAGCGGATTGCCCGAACGCTACTCCGTGTGATCAACAGTCAGCCGCCGTCATCCAGGCGTGAGACCGTAGGCAGAATCCTGTTTCGACTGTTGCTCTGTGATCGTCCGCTATCGTCGGCATGGTACTTCCGCCACCGCCTGCTGCGCTTCGTCCGCCGGCGCGCGCAACGCTGCTTCCCCAAACTGACGCCCAAGCGCTGGTCCGCTTGAGCATAGATTCCCTCGGCCATCCTCTGGAGCCGCCCCGATTCCAGGAAGTGCCGAAGGGGCATCCACGGCGCGTTCAGTTCTTCCCCGGCGCCGCCCCGGCCAGGGCCATGACGGCCGCGGCGCCCACCCCCACCTCGGAAGCCACCCTGCCATCCCCATCGAGCATCACCGCCGAAGGCGTACCCCCTGCCCCGAAAACCTGCCCGGCAGCGAAATTCTGATCCAGCAGCACCGGCGAACGAAAACCCTGCTCCCGGTTGGCCTCCGAAGAACCTGCCGAGATCACCAGCAACTCCGGCGCACCTTCGGGGCGATTCCGCTCCCACTTCTTCACGTCCTCGAGCATCTGCTGGCAGAATCCGCAGGACGGGTTCCAGAACAACAGCAGCATACGCCGGCCCCGCCTCGGGGCGAGGTCGGTCGCGTTGCCGTCCAAGTCCACCAACCGGAGAGCCGGCGCCAGGTCTCCCGTCTTCACCGGCGGCGGCAAAACGGCGCTCGCCACCAGGGCGCGAATCCCGTCTATACCAGCCGCCAGTGGGCTCGCGACGCGGCCCTCGGTAACCAGCACCGCGGATGGAGTGGACGCCGCGCGATAAGCGTTTGCCGGTTCGCCGCCCGTCTGGAGCAGAACGTTCTGCACCTCGTGCTCCGCCATTCGGGCGCGGTTCGCCTCCGCCCCGCCCCGTGTGATGGGCACGATCGTCAAACGCTCCGCATGGTCTTCTTGCCAATGCGCAAGCTCGGGCAGCAGCGCATCGCACGCGCTGCAACCCGGTTCGGTGAATACCAGCAGCAAGGGCTTGCCACCGTCGCGCAGCATGTCGAGCGTGACCGTTCCGCCGTCCAGGCCCACCAAGCTGAAACCGGGCGCAGGGCTGTTAACCGGCAGTCCCGGCGCAGGCGCCTCGGCGCTGATTCCGAGCTTGGCCTCGACCGCCTCCAGCCGCAGCATCAGGCGGCCATTCTGCCGTAGCATCGCGGCAAACATCCACAACTCGAATACCGCCAGTACCGCAATCGCCGCCACCAGGCCTTCATGCCCACTCAGGCCGCCTACCCACGCGACCGCGCTCCCTCCGGAGTTCTCCGGGCCCTGCCACACGACCAACGCAGCCATCCCCGAGAGCACCGCATTGCGCGCCAGCGTCCGCCAACCAATCGGTGAGGAATGCAATTGGCCGAAACAGTGGCAATTCGGCCGCCGGCCGCGCGCCAGGCTCACGCCGATTCCCGCGATGAACAGCACCAGCAGCGCCAGCGCGCCGCACGCCCCCCACCATGCCGAGCTCACCGGAATCAATGCCGCCGCGCACCCCAGCTCGGCCAGCGGCAGCAGCAGCGCCACCACCCGCGCCAGGAACACCGGCACGCCGAAATCGATCGTCGATTGCCGCGATCCGCCCGGATCTGCCAGCTTCGCCACGCCCGCGACGCCAAACGTCGCCGCCAGCAACAGGCGCACGATCGCTAATACCACCCTCATGAATCCCATACTGTAGCACGCGCACCACGCCGTGCCGGTGCTCTGCTCGGAGCCCCGCCGGAGCCCCGACCGTCAGTGCCTGCCGAGTCAAATTCTTGCCGAAATTGGCAGAACCCTCTCAGCGCTCTCCGCATCCTCCGTTTACTCAGGTTTTGACTTTCTCTTGGTTTTCTCCGCGTCTTCCTCCGCGTGCTCCGCGCCTCCGCGTCCAGGACACAGTTTCCTTTGGTTCCGGCTCGTCCGGGTTAGGGAGGAGTTTTCCGCAAAGACACCGAACCACCCGGTCAGAGACCCGGCTCAGCTCCCTCATACCAGGAAGTAATCGCGAATCCCCCGCAAATTGTGCTCGTTGCTCTCCCTGGCTACCAATCTCGTGGGCTTGAGATCGACGTAGAACAATCGCCCCTTCCCTTCCTCAAACACGAAGTTCTGAATGTTCCAGTCGACGTGATCCGCCAACCCCGAATCCAGCAGCCCGGACAACTGCCCCGCGATCCCCGGAAGAAACGCCTGCCATCGCGGCCTTACCCGCAGGATCGCAAAATCGTACATCTGCCAAAGCGTCGTCCCCGCAACCCGCTCCTGGAACAACGCCGGCTCGATGCTGCGCAAAATCCCCAGCCGCCTCCACTGCAACACCCCAAACCGTGCTTGCGGAATCCCCACCGCCGTCTGCCCTAGCAGCCGCTCGTGCTGCAGCTTGTGGACCGCCAGGTAGTGCGCCAACTCGCGGCCCCTCGCCATCAATTGCCGCAACCCCGGGAATGCTTCGAGCGTGAGTTCCAGCCTCTCGAACCGCTCCGGCTCCTCCAGCGGGCGGATATCCTGCGGATTGGATTCCGCGCCCTTCAGGTATCGCCGGTACTCCTCCCACCCGCGCTCGGACGGTGCCTTGATGAACAGCTCGTCCACCCGTCCGATCCTCAGAAACAGATTGGTCTGCACCAGCGGCGTCTTTGGCCGCACATAAACGCCGCCGTCCCGGACCGAGCCGATCGAAACCGGCCGCGTGAGCGTCTCGGCCTTCCCGCCATGCCCGGTCATGCCCGGACCGAGATCAGGCCGGCGACGCCTGGCATCGTCCGTTCAAACAGCTCTGTCCCGCCCTGCAGAACGTGTTGCCGCAGCAGAAGCCACCCCTGGGCACGGTTGCACAGAAGGGCCTCCCGTTGGGAGCGGTTTTGCAGCAGGTTTGCCCCGAACTGCACGCCGAGTTGCCGCAGCAGTTAGCATTGGCCCCGGTTGCACAGAAGGGCTGCCCATTGGAAGCGGTGGTACAGCAGGTGTAGCCCGGGCGGCACGCCGTGTTGCCGCAGCACTTACTGTTGGGAACGGTCGCACAGAAGGGCCTGGAACCGGTGGTACAGCAGGCTAGGCTCGCAGGGCATGACGTCTGGCCACAGCACGTTCGGCCGGTCGGCTCGCAATGGTTCGGAGAGCCGGCGCAGCATTGTTGGATCCGGCTGCAGCTCGGACGGCAACTCACCGGAGCGAACTGCGCCTGGGCCCGTTTGACGCCCAGCGCCCCCGCAATGCTGCCGGCCACTACACCGCCCAGCAGCCTGAATGCCTGCCGCCTCGGCATTGGGCTCGCCAGGATGCGAGCGACTTCATCAACAAGATAGGACATTCTCGCGGTCCTTTCCTCCGCCAAAATCATCCTCAGCCAGCCCCGCTCCGCTGGCCGTGGAACGCCATTCCTCGATCTGCACCAGAGGCACCGAAAATGCCGCCTTCCTCAGCATGTTTCGCGATGGAATCCCCGTCCTCGCGAAAGACTTTTCGCAGTCCGCCATCGACGGCCCCCGCATATTGCCCTCCCTATAGGCCAGCCCCGGACACCGCGTACACGACCCCACGTGGCCGCACTCCGAGCAACCTTCCAGATCGCGCGCGTGAATCGACCGCACTTCCCGCAGTTGCGGCGAGTCCCGCCAGATATCCAGAAACTTCTGCTTCCGCACATTCCCGCTCGGCAGCGGGAATTGCACGCACGGGAAAACATCCCCGTACGGCGAGATATACGCCAACGTATGCCCCGCGCTGCACGAAACACTGTCCAGGACATCGTCGTCCACCGCCACCGGCGGCGCGCAGAATTCCTCGAGATTGCCGACCAGGCTCTCCGTGTGAAAAATCTCCTCCAGGTCCGCGCGCGACACATTCAATGCCAGGATGCCTCGGTCGCCTTCGATATGCGGCGTGATGGTGGGGTCGATCGTGAAGATCGCCCCCAGTTCCGCGGCAAGCGCCTGCACCCCGGGGTAATCGTGCCGGTTGTAGCGCATGATTACATTGGCAATCGTCACCTTAAAGCCGCGCGACTTCAGAAAGCGAATCGCCGCGATCGAGCGTTCCAGCGACCCCTTCACCTTCGTGATGGCGTCGTGTACCTCCGGACGGTGCGAATAGATGCTGATCTGGATGCTGTCGAGGTTGAACCTCCGAAGACTCTCCGCCTCCCCCTCCCGAATCAGGATGGCGTTCGTCTTCAGCTTGATATTGAAGGTTCGGGCCCGCGCATGGGCCAGAATCTCGAAGAGATCTCTCCGCAGGAACGGCTCGCCTCCGCTGATCGTCAGGAAGAAAACTCCCGCATCCGCCAGTTGATCCAGCAGGTCCACGATCTCCGCCGTGGTCATCTCCCCCCGGTCGTCGTGCGGCAGGTAGCAATGCACGCAGCGTTCGTTGCACCGGTACGTCACGTCCAGGTGCGCGCTCAGCGGCACCCCCAGCTTCCCGGCGCGCGAATCGAGCTCCGTTATCAAGCTCATGAGGTAACCTCCCGCCCTTCGGCCGGCCGCTCGGACACCAGAAGAATGCCGTGTCCCGCCAAGTCCCGCACCAGCTCTTCCGCATCCTGATACGCCACCGCCGGATCCACCTCGAACGCGCCGCAGATCTTGCTCTCCACGATCTCGCTCAAGGGCGTGACCCCGTCCGCGGCATTCCAGATCGCGGTCGCCTGCTGATTCAGCGTGAACAGCGTGGAATCCGCCGCCGACATGATGATCATCTCGCCGCCCAGCATCCGCGACGCCACGTCCGAGCTTCTGGCAATGTAGGTTTCCGTCATACGATCAAATCCCAAACCCGGCCGTCCGGCACGAACGTGAGCCGGTAGACCGGCACTTTCGAGACGAACTCGCAAGCCGCATCGAACACCAGCTTCACCAGCTCCGCATCTTCGGCGAAGAAAAGAATATTCCGCAGCAGGGTCCGCCCCGCTTCCGCCGGTGCCATCGTCTCAATCCGGTTCTCGGGACCCTGCGCCAGAAAATACAACGCGGCGACCGGCGCCGAAATATTTTCCCCCACCTTCGCCAATTCCCCCGCGAAGGGCGTGCCAAAGGCGCGGTATCCATCGCCGTCCCGCCGCACATACGAGATTTCGTCGGTCAGCAGCGTCACGTCCTGCGGCGCCAGCCGCGAGATGGTGGTCTTGCCCGCGCCCGATACCCCGCTGAACAGAAAAGCCCGCCCGTTCCGTACTCCACTGGCGGCATGAATCAGCAGCCCCCCCTGCCTGACCAGCAGCAGCGAGTGCAGAATCCGCAGGACGGCATCCATCGCATAGGGATAGGCCCCCTGCCGGATGTAGCCGCGCCCCAAGCCCGGGTTCCACTCGGCGTAGAAATCGCCGCGCTCCAGGACCCAGCGCCCGCCTTCGAATCGCACGCTCGCCTCGGCGTCCGGGTCGGAGTTGCTCCCGGGAGGCACGATCTCCACGTCCAATGCAAACAGCGGCTCGGCCGAAGGGTTCACGAACCCCCCGCCATATCGCTCCTCGAGAATGCCGAAGAACTCCGGGCTCTCCGTGCGCACCAGGATCGCCATGCCCCCGATCTCGATACACGTACCGTGCATTGACTCCTTCACGGCCCGCCGCGCTGTGGGGCAGGATGTCATCCTAGTGCCGCCAGTGGGGCGGACCCCCTGGTCCGCGCGGGACGCCCTCGTCCCGCTGCACGTGGCGTAGACCGCCGCCCCGCGAATTGGGCCCGTGTCCAGCCTTGGAAAACACGACTGCCATTGAGACCAACGCCCGCCCTCGCAATGCCCCGCGTAACTCAAGCCGCCCCCTCCGCCGCCGGGCGCCACTGCATCCGAAGCACCCGCAGACGCCGCTCGATACCAAGCAACACTCTCACCGCGAAATCCGAGTGCCGCAACACCACCGCAGCCGCGCGGCAAACCAGCGAAACCTCCACGGGGATTTCGCGCCCATTCCGTACCAAAGACACGACGCGCCCCACCAACTCCTCCTCCAGGACCGGAGCGTCATCGTAGCGCAAACGATCGCCGCGCGTAATCAGAACAGAGTCCGAGTTGCGGACCACCCGGTGGGCGACCAACCCGCCATCCCGCCCGAAGAGGGCAATTTGGCCCGGTCGGAACGCCACCATCGGTTCCCGCTGCACGCTGAGGGTATCTCCCGGCCAGACAGCCGGAAGCATGCTGGTCCCGGTTACTGACAACCGCACCCGCCCGAACTGGCGGGCCGCCTCCGCCAGCAGTTCACATTTCGTTGCCGTGCTGCAGTCCGTCACCGGGTCTCCCGAAAAACGTTCGCCCTACGAGTTATACCTGTTGGTCGTGCAGGATTTCTGGGTGGAGCCAATCTTGCCGCAAGTGAGCGCCCGGGTCTCGAAAATCCGTTCGTAGCGGAAGGCGGGCTTCCGGTAGGGTGCCTTCACGCCACCAGCCGGTGGCTCGATCGGCCTCTGCGTATCTTCGAAGTCATGCTCATTCATGGGAAGTGTCCCCCTTTCCTGTGGAGGCTTGCTCGGCGAATTTCTGCGAGTACGCGTGGCGCCTCTGCGTCAGCGTAGCCCGTACCCGTGTTCGCTCAACGAGTTTCACAACATAGACCCTTTCAGAGACTGTGCCCAAGCCTCCGAAACACAATGCCTTGGTGATGTCACAAGGTACTACTTTTCCTATTTTAGCGACATCCAAGTCTAGCAGACCCTCACCGTCTTGAGCAAGGAATTTCAGTGGACTTTCGGACCGCCAAGTACTAGTAGACTTCACTGGAGCTGTTCGATTGTTGGATGAAACGTCGTACATTTGTCGGAGCATCGCAACACACGCGCTCCGCACACGGTTGACAAATGTCGCCATTAACGGCGCCGGGTGGGTCAGGTTCCAAGCCGAACCGCGCACCTGTACTGCAACAGTCTCAAGTCTTTGCAGCCTGCGACGATTGGTGGGGCGGGCCCCCCGGCCCGCGGCCGAACCCCTGGTCGGCCTCTTGACGCTTTCGCCTGTCAAAATCCCTCGATATCGGCGATTCCTTTACCGCTCATCAGGGGACTAGGTCCGGACGAGATTGACACCTGGACTCACAAAAACTATCAAGTTTCGCACTTTGGTACCCCATGCTCCCGATATTCTGCTCTGGCCGCACAACAGACACGCGTAGCCATCCGCACTCTAAGAGGGAATCACTGACAATTGTAATTCAGTTGTACACGCCTGCTTGACGCTCGCTACTCACACGATAGTACCAAGACCCATGATTAGTACCAGCACGTCGGAATTCGGGCCGATGAAGGCGCCTGCAAGGCCGCGCGCGGCTGCAATTGGTGTTATACTGGGCCGCTAATCCGGAGCACGAATGGATATCCCCCTACGGACAGTTTCCTCAAGCCGTGGAAATCGCGAGGTCAACGTTACGTTGAGGGACATCCATTACCCGTCCGCAAGGAGTTTCTAGATGGCACACCAACTCCTACACCCCTGCTCGAAGCCGCTTGCCGGACAAACTTCGGACAAACAAGTGTTTGCTACCTGTAACGTACTACCCTTTGGCCCTGACTCTAAGAGAGCCCATTTGGCTAAACTTGAGCCCTCTAACTGTGGCGATGGGATAGTCGGCGATTCCGGCTCTCGGAGGGCCGCAATGTCGTACCTTCGTCGTAATAGGAACCATCGATTCGGGAGATCATCTAACATGCTTTCAAAAGCCTTAACGTTTTCCGCTTTGGCGATTCTCGCGCTGGCGACGGTGCCGGTCTTCGGACAAGGCAGTGGGGCGAAGAATCCCCAAAAGGGCTTGCCTCAGGACTGGTCCAACAGCCATGCCATCTACGGGCCTGCGAGCGGCAGCGCATCTTGGCCCACCCCCGATGACCCTCGCGGGCGCGTTCAAGAATTGAAGCGTTCCCATGCGGGCAGCCCCGGGCCCACGAACGTGGATGACCTTTCCCGCTTTGACGGCGGAAACACCGCCACTTCCGCCTCCCAGGATCCCGATACGAACGCCGGAAAAGCCAAGAACAAGAAGAAGACGCCTGCCGGCGACTGGAGCTATTTCCTTGGCGCCACCACGGGCGCCACGATCCAGTCGGCAAATTACCCCGCCAAATTCGGCTTCGACCTCAACGCGGCGCCGAGTTGCTCCAACGATTTCGCGGTCTTTGCGCTGAATCAGGTTGGCAGCTTGCACCAGCCCTCCATCATCGCATTCAACAATCTCTATGCTGGCTCCGCCGCGTCAGCCACGGCGACCGGGACCTTTACTGCAAACTCGCTAGTCGGCGGGGAAACCTTCACCGTGAACAATGGCACCGCGTTTACCGCCACCGCCAGCGCCCCGGTCAAGGAGATCGTTACCATCAGCGTCCCAAGCAATACCTACTGTGTTGCTCCAAATGCCGGAATCACGGTGCAAGGGGTCAACGTAATCACGGACGGGACGGCGCCAACGGGGGGGGGCGTCGATAATATCAGCAACAGCAACACCACCGCCGGCGTAACGGTAACGGTCGGTGGCGTTGTGTACACTTGGGAGACGTCCTTAGCTGCATCCGGATGCGGCACAACGCTCAATTGCATCCAGAAGGGTACTGACCACCCGGGCAACGCGGAGGCCCTGGCCCGGGCCATAAACAACTCAGGAACTACGTGCACCGAGAGCACTGCCGTCAATCCCTGCTACATCCTCGCGTCAGGACAGGGGGCCAACGCGGAGGCTACGGCCAGCCACACGGCTGGCACCGACACTCTCAGTTTGACGTGGAAGTGTGCCGGCCTAGCATCGTTGTATCAGATTTCCACCAGTGATACCAGCGCATTTACCTTAACGCAGCCCACCGGTGGCCTCGCTGGCTCGGCCGGAACCCCTCGGCCGGAACCCACCAATTCGCAATACCGACTACCGCATCAAACGCGACACTTTCCGGTAACATTAATACCGCTCTCGGAACAGTGACCGGGGCCTCCACGTCCTACACCATTCCCACCATCACGCTGACCGCCTCGACCCCCGGATCGACGGGCATCACAGCCGGTTTGGACGGTGCCGTCACGGGAGTCACGGTAACGGTCGCGACGGCCGGCTCCGACGGCACTTCCACGAGCCCGAACTTCACATACTGGTCCGGCAATGCAGCAGTCAGCACCACCACGCTCGCCGCTAACCTGGCCGCTGTATTGAGTACCCATGCGGGCGTAACGGCAGCCAACAACAGCTCCAACGTCGTAACGCTGACCGCCTCCACCGCCGGCGTAACGGGAAACACCATTACTGTCGCATCGACCGCGACCGCCGAGGGCTTCTCGTGGGGCAGTTCGACGCTCCTGGGAGGTACGAACGCCGGCATATGCGGCGCCAACCCGACCCTTACCTGGACCTACGATTCGGCACCCACAGCCGTCCTCACGTCGCCCACTCTGAGCCTCGATGGAACGAAAGTCGCGTTTGTCGAAAAGGGCACCGCCGGCTCGGGCAACGGAGCCGTTCTGCACGTAATCAGGTGGCATGCGGGCGACAATACCTCGACCACCGGTTCCACGTTCAACTCCGGCGGAACGGCCAACACAGGCGGCTACTCAACCTGCCTCGGCACCGCCAACATTTCGTGCGAGTTCTTGCTCAAGTACAGCACCCACAGCACCACCGCCAACACCAATAGCCAATCCTCACTGTACTACGACTATGGCAGCGACGTCCTCTACGTCGGCGACGACGATGGGTATTTGTATAAGATCAACAACGTGTTCAGTGTCTCTGGTAATTCCAACACACCTGGCGTGGTCTGGTCCACACCGGTGACGAGCACCCCGGGCTGCCTCAACCTCTCCAGCCCCGTGTACGACTACGGGACAACCTACATCGTCGTCGCCGACAGTTGCGGGAACGTCAGGTCCTACAACAGCTCAGGGACCCTCGTTGGCTCGACGCTCTCGGGCACCAGCACCCCCAAGATCTACGACGCGCCTATCGTGGACTCCAACCAC
>OMOG01000031.1:0-1262 GCA_900290305.1 Candidatus Sulfopaludibacter sp. SbA4 | reverse complement strand
ACCAGCACCCCCAAGATCTACGACGCGCCTATCGTGGACTCCAACCACGGGAAGGTCTACTCGTTCTTCGCAAACTATGACGGCACCAACGCCGCAGTGGTGCAGTCCACATTAAACTCTTCAGGGCTGACGTCGCCCGTGGTGGCGAACGTCGGAACCGAGTCCACTACCGTCAAAATGCACGCAGGCGTTCCGGACAACAACTACTACAGCCTCCCCAGTGCCAATTTCCCCGGGTACATCTACGTGTGCGGGAATCCGGGAGGCACCACGGCGAACTTGTATCGCATCGGTTTCACCAGTAACACGACGACGATGAGCACCACGGCCACCTCGCTGCTGAGTCTGTCCACATCCGCCGAGGAGTGTTCGCCACCGACGGAAGTCTTCAACAACGGGTCCAACACCGACTGGCTCGCGCTTGGCATCCCGGCGAACTGCGCCTTTGGCGGCCTCACCGGCGGATGCGTTGAGACGTTTAACATTTCCGCCTTCCAGCCGAACACCGCTTACGCCCTGCACCAGCAGGTTCTGGACAGCAACGGCAATTTGCAGACCGTGTCCACGGCCGGCACTTCGGCAAGCTCGGCGCCAATAACATGGAGCAGTACGAGCGGCGGAACCACCACCAGCAACACGGTGACCTTCACCTACGCTGGCCCACTTACGGCGACTGCCGCCAGCAGCGCCCCGGGCGGCACCAGCGGCATCATCATCGACAACGTGTCGGGCAATCTCGCGGCTCCGGCCTTCCAGAACAGTCACGTTTATACGCGCAACACGGTGATCACGGACGGCACCAACCTCCAAGAGGTCACGGTTGCGGGCACTTCGCAGACGTCCGGCACGCCTGGTTGGAACGCAACCGTGGGTGGTACTACGACCAGCGGGACCGTTACGTTCACGAACATCGGGCCAGCCTACTCCCACACCTCGAGCTTCTACTATGCCACGCTGGCCTCGGGTCAGACCTGCGGGGTCGCGGGAGGCACCAACGTGAGCGGATGCGCGGTCAACCGAACGCAGTCAGGCCTGCAATAAGAAGAAGTAAGGACGGAAGGCAGCGCTCGTACCGCTGCCTCCCGCGCTGACTGTAGGTGGTTTACCGCCTTAATTAACAGATTCTCGACCTTAATCAATGCCTTACAACTGTAAGTCAGTTGTAATGTAAACGGTATCGCCAAGGAAGAACCCCAGTTATTAGGGGTCTTCGTGGAATCGTGTGGGTGAAAAATGCGGATTTTGAGCCCTCCCGACGGCCC
>OMOG01000068.1 GCA_900290305.1 Candidatus Sulfopaludibacter sp. SbA4 | reverse complement strand
ATCCCGATCACCCGCCCATCGAACTCTGCGCCCATTGCAGTTCGAAAGGCAGCATTCAGGATCGTTGCTACTTCCGGCCAAGGCAGCCACGCAAATGACTCGACGCCATACCGCACTGCTTGGTGGGGCAGGCGCCCCGGTTTGCGTCCTGAAGGCCCGAAAGCGGGAATCCGCTCCGGATTTCGCCTGCCAACCGCCCGCCGCTGAAAGCTTGCAGAAGCGGCAAGCCCCAACCGCGCCACGCGCAGACCGTCCGCCCTACAGCCAAAGTAAGCGGCGCCACGAATCCGACCGGTCCCCAAAAACGGCCGGATGGGAAGCATCCGGACGCCGCCCTCAAGTGAACAGCATTGGGGCTAGCGGTCAGCTATCAGCCACTGCGGCGGTACTCGGTTGAGCTGAGAGCTGATCGCTGACGGCTGAAAGCTCTCTTAACGCAGCCACTCCCCCGCCACCATGCGCAATGCCACCCGCCGCAAGTTTCGGATATCCTCCCCCGGGTTGGCCGAAAGCACCAGCAGGTCGGCGCGCTTTTCGGCTTCGATGGTGCCCCGTTGTTCGAGTTGATGCAGGGCCATCGCGCCATTGTGCGTGGCGGCGACGATGGTGTCCAGCGGCGGCACACCGGCCTCCACCAGCAGTTCGGCCTCGTGAATGGGGTCGCCGCCCTCGGAGGCCACGGCCAGCAGCACGCCGGCCTGGAACAGGCGGCGCGTATTTCGCCGGGCGGCTTCCAGACCCGGGCCGGCGTTCGCCAGCGCCGGCGCCACCACGATCCGCAGGTCCCGCAAGCGCGCCACGAAAGCCGCGTCCAGCTCTTCCGTATCGCGAATCATGCCGACGAGGCTCGCGGCGCCGTTGTCCACCAGCAAGCGCGCGCCGGCCTGCGTGGAAATGTGGCCGGTCACCGGAATGCCTGCGGCGCGGGCCGCCTCCAGCGCGGCCTCCACCGTGGCCCGGCCGGTCTCGCCGAGGTGGATGGCGCCGGCCTTACGCGCAGCCAGCTCCGCCACCTGTGCGCGCGCCTCCTCGGGATTCGCCGCGTGAAGCAGACCCGGCGGAGCGGCGCTGTCGCAGATGTCCACCACCAGCGGCATCACGAACTTCGAGGAGCCATCGATCTTGTCGGCTTCCGAAGGGATCGGCACGGTGGAACGCGGCCCCGCGGCGCGAATCCGGTCGTCGCTCACCACCACCACGGAATCGCTGAGCGGCGGCCCTCCCGCTCCATCGATCAACAGCGCGCCGATGATGGCCTTGGGGTGGCTCCCCTCGGGCGGCTTGCAGGCGCACAGGGAAAGCAACAGGAAAGCGAGCGCGGCGCGGAAAGGCATGAACTCTTCATCATAGACCCGTGACACTGCATGGGCCGAGCAGGCGTTGGTGCACTGGAGTACAATCGGTCTGATATGACTCCCGAATCAGTGTCGGCAATGGAGCCCCAGCCGGAGCGCATGAGCGAGATCTCGCGGCTGACCGGCGTCTTCTTCGAGCCCAAGAAAACGTTCGAGGATATCGCGCAGCGGCCGGGATGGCTGGTTCCGCTGGTTCTCATCATCGTAGCCGCGTTGTCGGTGACGATCGTGATCGGGCAGCATGTGGGATGGGAGCGGATTTTTCGCCAGCAGATGGAGAACAGTCCGCGGACGGCGCAAATGACCGCCGAGCAACGCGACCAGGCGCTCGCCATCCAGATGAAGTTGGCGCCGTTCATCAGCGCCATCCCCGTGATCGTCTTACCCGTATCCTACCTGATCGTGTCGGCGATTCTGCTGGGCATCGTGGCGGGCATCATGTCGGCGCCGGTCAAATTCAAGCAGGTGTTCGCCGTCATGTGCTATGCAGGCCTGACGGCCGTGGTCAGCGCCATCCTGACGCTGGTGGTGATATTCCTCAAGAACCCGGACCAGTTCAATCCGCAGAATCCCCTGGCGTTCAATCCCGCGGCATTCATGGACCCGACAACCACCTCGAAGTTTCTGTACTCGCTGGGCACCTCGATCGACCTGTTCTCCTTTTGGACCATTTTCCTGATCGCCACCGGCCTCAAGGCCGCCGCCGGGAAGAAGCTTTCCTTCGGCGGAGCGCTGTTTTCGGTGATTCTGCCGTGGGCGGTCTACGTACTGGGCAAGTCGGCGCTGGCGGGCGCTTTCAGCTAATGTCGCCTGTCTCAGACCTGATAGAGCTGCTTGAACCAGCTTACGAACGCCTCGGCATGCTTCGAATGCGGATCAAGGATCTGTCTGATGAGCGCCAGTCCGGGCGATTGGCCGGGAGGGTCCTGCCAAGCCAGCCAAGTGTACAAGTTCGCTTTCGGAACATGGTTTCCCCTGCATTCTGCACCTGCGGAAATAGCAGCCGTCACGGAGTCGCAGGCTTGTTTCCAAAGGGCCTCTTTGTGGTCTGGTACCAGATGGCGAAGGAAAGTCTCGAGGGCACCTTCGCTGGTGTTATCCGGCATGAGCCATAAACCAAAACGCTTGTCTTCGTTATCTACAACCAGGCCGCCCTCCGGCATGTGTGTCGGCAGGTTCGGGAATATAGTGGCGCACAGTTGCTGGACCCTTTGATACCGGCCGTGCGCTTGAGTGTCCGCATCGAGCATCACGCCGACGATCCTCACCTTGCTCGCTTTGATCTCTGTAGTGAGATACCCGGGCTCGAGGATTTGTTCGACGCTGCTCCCCACCTCGACCCAGACCGGGTACTGTCCCTTCTCAGGCCAATCCGTGTGTTTCTTCATCAGGCTGATGACCGAGTGCTTGTCGTCGCCACCCTCCACGATCAAGATTTTGGTGTAGTCCCGTTTTTGGGTGAGCACACGCGTGTTCAGCGAACTTCAATATCCCTCGCGGCGGCGACCGCTATTTCGTCTTCGTCGTAGGGTATGGATCGCCTCTTGCCGGATTCAATCCTCTGGACGGTCACTGACTTCTGCATGGCGACGCTGGAACAAATCTGCGCCAAGCTGTAGATGCAGTCGTAACTGTGCGTCGTAGCAAATACCTGTACGTCCAAGTCTTTCGCCGCACTATAGATCAGGCCCCACATCTGCGACATGGCGGTGTAATGTAAACCGGTGTCGATTTCGTCGACGAGAAGCACGCCGCCCTTGCATTGGGTGATGGCAATAGCCATGGCAAGCATGCGCCACATTCCGTCCCCCATGCTGCCGATCGGTACAGGCTGATCCGATCCCTTCCGCTTGACGATGAATCCGCCGCGCGCCTGAAAATAGTCGGGGCCGGTGGTCGCCTGCGCCGCGATTCGCTCAATATCGCGATCAAGGAACTGCAGTGCCTTCAATACCAGCCCTTCGGTTGGGGTCAGGGCAATGTTGTTCCACATGGCGACCAGCTTGCCGACGGACAATGATTCCGTGGTGATGAAATAGGCCGGCGATACGCCGCCCAGCGGGCGTGCGGACGGGTCTAGCGCATCCGCGAGGAGCCCGCCGGCCCGCGTGAGAGGAATCTTGGGGGTGGCGGGATCGGGCTTCCCACTAACTTCCAGATCAAGCCGCGACGTTAGAACGGCCTCATCGTCCCGGTCCCGTGGGGGCACCTTCGCTATCGCTACTTCCAGCGTGCGGACCGAGGCCTCACTTCTGGCCGAGATTCGGATTGAGGAGCCGGGGTGCAACTCGTGTCCGGTGAAGAGGTGCGACACGTCGACTTCGATGGAAGACGGAAATACCGGACGCGTAACTCCGGCGGGGAAACGTTCTCCACGGCGCCACAACATTTGCGACAGCGACGCGGGATCGCCCGCAGACGCGAGCAGGTAGATCGCTTCCAGCACCGACGTCTTGCCGCTGTTGTTCGGTCCGACTAAGAGGTTGATCCGTCCGAGATTGCTCATTTCGAAATCCTCGAAGCCTCGATAGCCTTCAATTCGGATTGACGAAATCATGGCTTTCCCGGTCCGGTCGCCAGCGTTGGACGATTCCCTCGGATCATACCACACAGGCGCTACGCCTTCCTCGCAATAATTCGCGCCGCGCGCCGTGTGCGCCCGGCTTCCGCGCCCTCCGAATAGTACAGGATCTTCCAACCGGCAAATTCATTGCGCAGTTCTTCCGGGCGCAACTGGAACGCCGGATTCCGCGGACGTGCCCCGGGCGCACCGTCCAGCAGGTGGATGGCGCCGGCGAAAACTCCGCCCGGCTTTACGCCCTCGCGAATCCGCCCAAACAGGTCGCGCTGCAGATAGAAGAAGTCGCAGATGAGGTCGAAGCTGCCGGCGGCAATGGGAAACTCGCCGCGTTCGAGATCGGCGATTCGCGCATCTACCGTGAGCCCGGCCGATCGCTCGCGGAGAATCGCGATCGCGGCGGGCGACGAATCCACCGCCGTGACGTGCCAGCCCAGGCTGGCCAGGTACAGGGCGTTGCGTCCGTGCCCGCAGGCAAGGTCGAGCGCTCGTCCCGGCGGCACCAGCTCCGCTACTTCCACCAGCAGCGGGGCGGGCGTGAAATCGAGGCTTGCGGGATTGGAGTAGCGCTCGTCCCAGTGGCGCGGCACGCTTCATCATAGCCCTCGCCAGCTTCATCATGGCCGTCCAAGGTACGCTACAATCACAAAAACAACCAAAATGAGTAGCAGTCCGCAATCGCGGCTGGCGCACCAAATCTACCTTGCCGCGTCGATGCTGGACGGGGATGACCGCAAAGAGTACCTGGACGGTCACTGCCCCGACCCGGCTCTTCGCCAACTGGTAGAGAGCATGTTGTCGGCCGATCAGCCCGCACCCTTGGAGCCGGGAAGCCACCTGGGTCATTACCGGATCCTCGCCAAGCTCGGCTCGGGCGGCATGGGCAGTGTGTATGAAGCCCAGGACTCGCGCCTGAACCGCACCGTCGCCATCAAGATTCTCACACCCGGCAAACACCCGGGCGGTCCGGCCACCCTGGCGCGCGAGGCGCAGGCCGCCTCCGCCCTCAACCATCCCAACATCGTGACGGTATACGAGATCGGGCACGAGGGCGCCACCGAATTCATCGCCATGGAGCGGATTGCCGGCCGCACGCTGGGCCACATGATCGGCCGGCAGGGCATCGATCTGCGCGAAGCGCTGCGCCTCGCCGTGCAAATCGCCGAGGCTCTGGCCACGGCGCACGAAGCCGGGATCGTACACCGCGACCTGAAACCCGGCAACGTGATGGTGACCGAGCGCGGCCTGGTCAAGGTGCTGGATTTCGGGCTCGCCAAGAGGATGGCGCTCGACCCGGAGGACGGCGAGAATCCTACCGCGACTCTGACCAGGCCCGGGAGGGTCTTCGGAACCATCGCGTACATGTCCCCGGAACAGGCACAGGGCCTCAACGTGGACCCGGGGACGGACATTTTCTCGTTCGGATGCCTGCTCTACGAGATGGTGACCGGGCAGCGGGCATTTCACGAAGAAGGGGATCTGCTCACGCTGGCAGCCGTGGTGGGCAAAGACCCCCGACCGGCGCAGGAATTGAAGCCCGGGCTGCCGCACGCGCTCCAGCGCATCATCGAAACCTGCCTGCGCAAGAGACGGGTGGACCGCTGGCACAGCATGGCCGATGTCAAGCTGCTGATCGAGCAGGCGCTGCAGGATCTGCAGAGTCCTCCAGTTGCGGCGCAAACGGCACTCCCGCGGCGGAAGCGGCGGCTCGAAATCGCCATGGCTGCGCTGGCCGGGGTCGCGATCGCGGCCGGTGCGTTCTGGATGATCGCGCGGGCGCCATCCCAATCCGCGGGCGTGCCGGTTCTCCGCCGGGTAACCATGGACCCGGGACTGAGCGCGTTCCCGGCGCTCTCCCGTGCGGGGAACTTGCTGGCCTTCGCATCGGACCGCGGCAATTCGACCAACCTCGATATTTGGGTGCAGCAGGTGGGCGGGCGCGAGCCCCTCCAGTTGACGCACGACCCGGCCGACGATAGCGATCCGGACATCTCGCCGGACGGAACGCGCATTGCCTTCCGCTCCGAACGGTCGCCGGCTGGCGTCTACGTGGTCCCCGCGCTGGGAGGCGAAGAGGTGCTGCTGGCGCCCGGCGGACGCAATCCCCGATTCTCGCCGGACGGCAAGTGGATCGCCTACTGGGAGGGCCGCGAGTTGGGCGGGTATTTGCCCGGGTCGGCGCGCGTCTTCGTGGTCGAAGCCGGTGGGGGACAGCCCCGCCAGGTCGGCTCGGACATGGCCGCTGCCCTCTATCCCGTCTGGTCGCCCAAGTCGGATGGCGTGCTCGTGCTGGGAAGGCGGGATGCCGATCGCTCGCTGGAGGACAGCATGGACTGGTGGCTGCTGCCTCTGGAGAAGGTACCCTCGAAAAGAACCGGCACATTGGCCCTGTTGGAGAAACAGGGGTTGCAGAAACCCGCGTGGGAGACGCGCCTCGTCCCCCTCGCGTGGCGCGGCGAAGGACGCAGCCGAGTGCTGTTCGCCGCCGGGCCCGCCGACGACGCCGGGGCGGGCGACGTGGGCAACCTGTGGGAGATCGACATGAAGGCTGGCGGCGAAGCCCGCGGCCCGGCCAACTCCGTCACCTCCGGGCCGGGCTACCACCTGCAGGCCTCCGTTTCTCCTGGAACCGGGCGAGACCGCATGGCCTTCGCCAACCTCGAATGGAAGGTGGGGCTCTGGGAAGCCGCTCTCGACGCCGACCGCGGCGTGCTGCGGAACAACGGGATATTCACGTTGGTCACCGCATCGGAATCGTATGCCGCCGCGCCGTCGCTCTCCAGAAACGGCTCGACGCTGGCCTTTGCCAGCCGCCGATTGGGCCGTTGGGGACTGCACACGCGGGACATGTCCAGGCCGCCGATTGGGCCGTTGGGGACTGCACACGCGGGACATGTCCACAGGAAAGGAAATCACTCTGGTCTCCAACGGCCCGTCGAACGGCCTGGTTTCCGGAGACGGAAACACGGTGGTGTACGGGGACCATCGGGGCGACATCTTTTCGGTGCCGCGCAACGGAGGGAAGGTCGAGAAACTCTGCGAGCATTGCGGCTCCCCCATGGGTGTGTCCTTCGACGGGAAGAAGATCTCCTACGAGCCGATGCAGGCGGAAGACCTGACCTTGTACGACGTCGCTCAGCGAAAAAGCGTGCTTTTGGCTCCCCGGCCCAGCGACACCGTGCTTTCGGGCGGGCGTTTCTCCCCCGACGAGAAATGGATGGCGTTTCACGCGGTCCAGACCCGTCTGGGCACTACGCAAGTCTGGATCGCGCGCATCGATGGCGGGCTGCCCGTGCCCCAGACGGCATGGATCGCCGTGACCGACGGTCAGTTTGAGGAGCGGGACCCGGTTTGGTCTCCCGGGAGCGGCCTGCTGTACTTCCTGTCGGACCGGGATGGCTTCCGCTGTGTCTGGGCGCGGAAGTTGGACGCCGCCACCAAGCGTCCCGTGGGAGACGCGTTCGCCGTGGCGCATTTCCATTCCGCGCGCCGGTCGTTGAAGCGGACGCCCGGCCCCACCGGCATGATCGGACTCTCGGTGGCGCCCGGACGGCTGATGCTGGCGTTCGGCGAATTGACCGGCAATATCTGGCTCGAGGAGATGCCGCGTTGAAAGCCGCCACGCCCCTGAGCGTAGTCGTGATCAGCCGCAACGAAGGCGCCGAGCTCCGCCGCACGGTGGAAAACCTGGAAGACACGTTGCCCGCCGGCGGGGAAATCGTGGTGGTGGACGATGGATCCACCGACGGATCCGCCGCCCACCTTGCGCGGCGGCGTGGGCGCGTGAAGCTCAAGCGGGCGCAAAACCTGGGGGTGGCGCGGGCGCGCAATTGGGGAGCGCGCGTGTCGCGCGGCGCAGTCGTGGTGTTCGCCGACGCCCACATCCGCCTGGCGAGCCTGTGGTGGCGTCCGCTGCTGGAGATCCTGGAAGACCCCAAGGTGGGCGGCGCGGCGCCCGCCGTGACCCACCTCAAACCGACCACTTACCGAGGCTATGGGCTGCGGCTCACCGGCCCGGACCTGGACGCGAAGTGGCTGACGCGGCGCTCCATTGACCCCTTTCCGGTGCCGATATTGCCCGGTTGCTGCCTGGCCATGCGGCGCGAAGTGTTCGAGGCTACCGGCGGATGGGACGAGGGCATGCTGCTGCGCGGCGGAGTGGATAACGAAGGATGCGTGCGTTTCTGGCTGTTCGGGTACGACCTCGTGATTGCCCCCGAGGTGGTGGTTCGCCACCTGTTTCGCCCCAAGTCCCCTTATCCCATCGGCTGGGGGCCGTATCTTCACAACCGCTTGCGCCTGGCATTCGCGCACCTCAGCCCGAATCGTCTGGGCAAGGTGGTGAGCGCGCTGCGCCACTACGAGGCATTCGGCGAGGCGCTGGTTCTGCTGGTCGATGGAAACATCTCCGCGCATCGCCCCGATATGATGAAGCGGCGAGTCCGCAGCGATGACTGGTTCTTCGAAAGATTCGGAATGAAATGGTGAAGCTTGTGGGGCGGACCCCCTGGTCCGCGCGGGTCCCCCTGGACCCGCTGTCTCAGTGATCCCAAGACGCCGACGAGGGCGTCGGCGGCGGACCAGGGGGTCCGCCCCACAAGTCACCTTGAAATGCTCATGCTGAAAAAACGATCCACTCCCTACTCCACCCACAAGGACCGGGCCGTCTGGTTCAACGAACGGACCTGCTGGCCGCTGCGCGATGCCGACCCTTCGGCTCTCGAAAAAGTCTGGCACACGCGCGCCTCCGCGCCGCCCGCAACCGAACCCGTGCAATGGGAAGCGGCCGGACCGTTCAACGTGGGAGGACGGGTCACTTCGCTGGCCGTCCACCCCACCGACCACCAAGTGCTCTATGCCGGCGCCGCGGCGGGAGGCGTCTGGCGCAGCCGGGATGGCGGCAAAAGCTGGGAGACCACTTGGCCCAAATCGGCCAATCCCCATATCGGCGCCCTAGCCATTCACTCCAAGAATCCTCTCGTCATCTATTGCGCCACCGGCGAGGCCAACCTCTCGGCCGATTCCTACGCGGGCAGCGGCATATACATCTCGCAGGACGGAGGCGACACCTGGAACATGCTGGCGCCGGCCAAGGAATGCGGGCTGCCGCGGCGCATCGGGACCATCGGGGTCCACCCGTACTCCGGCGACGGCCAGGTCCTCTACCTGGGTGGGGTCACACACGAAGAGACGATACCATCGGGACTTTATGCCTCGTCCGACGGAGGCAAGACCTGGGACGTGGAGCGGTTCTTCTCGTCGCGCAATTACTGGTGTCACTCAATCGTGTTTCATCCCGACGGTCTGGTGTTTGCCGCGCTGGAGACGACCGGCACCCAGAACGGAATCTGGCGATTGAACGACGAAGGTTGGGAGCACCTGGAAATGGGGCTGCCGCCATCCGATCGCCTTGGCCGGATCGCCCTGGCCATCGCGCCATCGCAACCCGATACGCTCTACGCCCTGGCGGGCGACTGGGGTGCCAAGAAGGTTGCCGGCATATTCCGCAGCCGGAACAAGGGCGAACGCTGGGAGAAGATCGGCGATGAACAATTCGCCGATGAACACCTGCCGAGCTACGACTGCACCATCGCGGTCCATCCCCAAGACCCCGACTTCGTCGTCTGGGGCGGGGTCGATCTGTACATCACCCGCGACAGCGGGAAGAAATGGGTGCGAGCCACCCAATGGAATGCCGATCACATGAATCCGAGCTACGCGCATTCCGATCATCACGCCCTGGCGATGCCGGCCGGCGACCGGATATACACCGGAAGCGACGGTGGAGTGGCCGTGAGCGAGGATGGCGGCAAGTCCTGGACCGACCGCAGCCGCGGGATGAACACCACGATGTTTTACAGCCTGGACGTCGCCCCCACCAACAGCAGCATCTTTGGCGGCGGCGCACAGGACAACGGGACCCTGATGGCGGGCATCGGCAGCCCGAAGGGCGACTTTCAGCAGGTGTTGACCGGAGATGGCGGAGGGATGGTTTTCGATCCGGCCGACGAGAAACACGTCTTCGGGACGGCGCAAAACCTCCGTGTCTCCCGCCACAGCCCAAGCCCCCGCTGGGATAGCGCGTCGTGGAAGGAAGCGCCGCTTCCAGCCAGCATCGTGACGGCGGACGAGTTGAGCCAGACGGATGTTGCCGTGATGGCCATCGACCCGACCTCCACCGCGCGGGTGAAAACGATCTGGATCGGATCCAAACGGTTGTGGCGGACCTCCAATTACGGCGGGAACTGGTATCCGGGCTCCCCATTCCTGGATGGGACGGTGATCACGGCCATCGAGATCGCCCCGGCCAACCCGGAGATGCTTTTCGTGGGCACGACCAAGGGCTCGATTTTTCGGAGCCGGGATGGTGGACAGAGCTGGTCGGGCAACGTGTCCGGTCCCGAGATCCCGATGCGACTGGTGTCCCAGATTCGAACCCATCCGAAGTTCGCCGAGAAGGTGGTGGCGACCGTGGCGGGGACGGGGGTGGTATCGCGCTTCATCCCGCACACCCGCCACTACGCCGCCGGCATGTCGGCCGAGGAGGCCACGGCGGGGATCGACCACGTGTTCTACTCCGAGGACGGCGGCTCGACCTGGCGTCCCATCGATGGGCTGGACATGCCGGATGTGCCGTACAAGTCTGCGGTGTTTGAGTCACACCCGCCCTACCGTCTCTTCGTGGCCAACGACTGCGGTGTGTGGATGACCGAGGATCTCCGGCACTGGGTGGACCTGTCGGCCAGCCTGCCGAATGTGGTGGTCAACAGCCTGGTCTACCACCACGACGACCGCATCCTGACCGTCGCGACTTACGGGCGCGGTATCTGGAGGCTTCACCTGCCTGGCAAAACGCACGCGCCCGCCTGAGTTGTGGACGGCGTTTTTCGCCTGCCAACCGTTTTTATTGACTCTTCCGCGCAATTCGAGAACATGTTTGTACATTCTCGTTGGTAATTCGAAAAATTCGTTGTAAGATTATGTGACTCCTCCTAGGGGCAAACGAATTCGAGGACATTAAACATGGCGACTAAGAAGAAGCCCGCAAAAAAAGCAGCGAAGAAACCCGTGAAGAAAGCCGCGAAGAAGGCTGCAAAGCCCGTGGCGAAGAAGGCCGCAAAGAAGCCAGCCCCCAAGAAGCCGGCGAAGAAGCCGGTCAAGAAGCCGGTTGCACCGCCACCAGCAGCGGCGCCGGTGCCGGGCACGCCTCCCCCCATCCCTCCCGGGGACGGATCCAGCGCCTAAACAGTCCACATGGTGCCGGCGGTAGTCTGACCGCCGGCACTTCCACCAATGCGGATCGTGGTGCTGGTGGGATTGCCTGGTTCCGGCAAGTCAACCTACCTGGAGCGGATGGGCGCGGTCGGATTGTCTTCGGACACGATTCGCCTGCAGTTGGCGGACGACGAGACCGACCAGACCATCCATGACCGGGTGTTCCAGACGTTGCGCTATCTGCTGCGGCAGCGCCTGGAGATTGGGCGGCCGGTGACCTATATCGATGCCACCAACCTCACGCCGCAGGAGCGCGCGCCGTACTTGGGAATCGGCAAATCCTACGGGTGCGCGGTCGAAGCGGTGTTCTTCGACGTGGCTTTGGACGTGTGCCGCAGCCGCAACGCGAGCCGGCACCGGGTGGTGCCCGGCGATGCCCTTTCGAAAATGGCTCTGAAGCTTGTGCCTCCGAGCCTGGCGGAGGGGTTTGCGCGCGTCACGGTGATTACGGAGCCGCGCGCGTAAGCAAGCGTTGTGCGGACCACCTGCCACTCGGCGGACCCGCTTTTATCGCTAAAACTGGCTTTTTTGGTAGACGCCGGCCTGTAAGCGGTGTCAAAATGTGCTTATGCAGGACAGTGTAATCGTCATCGCCAGCGGGGATTTGCGCCTTGCCGCCAACCAGCGATGCTGGCCGGCGCAGGCACGCGCCGAAGAGGCCGTCATGGGCGCTATCCGCCGCCAAGGGCGTGAGGTGAAACGGGGCCATGCCTGCCACCCGGAGAAGGGCCACGGATTCATCGATAGCCAGAAATACGGCATGGAGGTGTTCCGCCAGATCCCGCCGGAGGCTCCCCTGGTCGTGGTGGAAGCCGTCTGGCAGTACAGCCACCACGTGCTCCACGGGCTCTACACCCATCGCGGACCCATCCTTACCATCGCCAACTGGAGCGGAGAATGGCCCGGGTTGGTGGGACTGCTGAATCTGAACGCATCTCTCGCCAAGGCCGGGGTGACATTCAGCTCGCTGTGGAGCGAGGACTTCACCGACGAGTTCTTCCTCGGCGGCCTGCGCCGCTGGCTGGCCGGCGAGACCATCCGGCACGATCTCAGCCACGTGCATCCGCTGAGCGAATTCCGTCTGCCGGAACAGGCGGAGGAGATCGGGACGCGCCTGGCGCGGCAATTGCGGCGCGACAAGGCCATCCTGGGCGTGTTCGACGAGGGCTGCATGGGGATGTACAACGCCATCATCCCCGACGAACTGCTGCATCCCACCGGCGTGTTCAAGGAACGGCTGAGCCAGTCGGCGCTCTACGCCGAGATGCAGCAGGTCGGGGATCGGGAGGCGCTGGCGGTGCGGCACTGGCTGGATCGCAGAGGCATGCGGTTCCACACGGGACCGAATCCGGAAACCGACCTTACCGACGGCCAGATCCTCGAACAGTGCAAGATGTACATCGCGGCGCTGCGCATCGCAGATGACTTCGGCTGCGACACCATTGGCATCCAGTACCAGCAGGGACTCAAGGACCTGGCCCCTGCGTCGGACCTGGCGGAAGGGCTGCTGAACAACGTGGACCGCCCCCCGGTGACGGCGCGCGGCAACGGCCGGGTGCTGTACGACGGACGCGCCCTGCCGCACTTCAACGAGGTCGACGAGTGCGCCGGCCTGGATGCTTTGGTCACCAACCGCGTCTGGACCGAGTTGGGATACGACCCGGAGACCACCCTGCACGACGTGCGCTACGGCGAGCCGTACCGGGTGAACGGGCACGAGGAGTTCGTGTGGGTGTTCGAGATTTCGGGCGCCGCACCTCCCGCGCACTTCATCGGCGGATACTCGGGAGCCGTCAGCGAGCGGCAGCCGCCCATGTACTTCCGCCTGGGCGGCGGCGGCGTGAAGGGCGTGAGCAAGCCGGGGCACGTGGTATGGAGCCGTATTTTCGTGGCCGGAGGGGCGCTCCACGCGGACATCGGACTCGCCCGCGTGGTGGAGCTTCCGCAGGAGGAAACCGAACGCCGCTGGCGGATCACCACACCCCAATGGCCCGTCATGCACGCCGTGCTGGAGGGCGTCACACGCGACCAGTTGATGGCCCGCCACAAATCCAATCACGTGCAGGTGGCCTATGCTCCGGATGCGGCGTCCGCCAACCTGGCGCTGGCGGCCAAGGCCGCCGCGTTCCGCGAGATGGGGCTCGACGTGGCCCTCTGCGGCGCCGTGTCGCTATAGAGGCGGGGCCACCCCTGGCGCGTCACTGGCCGGTGGGCGGCCTGCTGGTGGTTGTCGTTTGACCCACAGCGAATGGATCGACCGGGGGGGCCGGGGTCCCTGGCTGGCCTGGCTGGCTTGGCGTCTGCACCGGCATCGACCCCATTTGCGCCGCCGATGTCCCGAGGGCCCCGGTCAGCGGATTCGGTACGGGCTTCACCTTCGACGGGTCGAAGATGAATTCCCATTCCTTATAGTTTGTGTGGTCGTTGTAGACCATGATGCCTTCGGCGTCGGCATTGGTGGCCACCCCGGCAATCCCTGCTCCGACGGGTGTCCCCGTGATGCCCGTGGGCATTCCACCGGGCCGCGGAGAAGTCAGGATCTGCTGGATCATCTGGCTGGCCGGATTCGCTCCCAGTTGTTGTTGTGGGGTCAGCGCACCCGGGGGGAAACCGGGCGGGTTACCGTTGCCTCCCTGCGTGGTCGGGTAAGGATAACCGCCACCGCCCTGCGAGTTGACCGGCATTCCCGGCAAACCTCCAGGAAACTGCGACTGCCCTGGATACTGGGGCGCTTGCCCCGGATATTGGGCAGGCTGGCCGGGGTATTGCGCTTGCCCGGGATACGGAGTGGGCTGCCCGGGATACTGCGGCTGCCCGGGGTACTGCGCTTGTCCTGGATACTGCGGTTGCCCAGGATACTGCGGTTGCCCGGGATACTGCGTGTTCTGTCCATAGGCCCCCGGCTGCCCTGGCATGACCGGCACGCCGGGCGGAGGGACCACCCCCGGAGGATATTGCCCCGGTTGCACCGCCATCCCCGGATAGATTTGTCCCGGCTGTCCCGGCTGTCCCGGCATTCCCGGATAGGGCTGCCCAGGGTTCTGCGGATTGTTCGGATTGTTCGGATTGTTGGGATCGGCCGGCTGGCCGCTGCCGTTGCCGCCCACCCCCGGTGTCATGCCGTCGCTGGTGCGCCGGCGCATCGCCGGGTTCACACCCGGCTGCCCCCCGTTGGTCGTGTCCGCCACGGAGATGGGTATCTCGGCCACCAACTGGCTTTGGCTCGACGCAGCGGCCTGCGGGCTCTTCGGCTTCTGCACCAGCGAATCGGTCAGAACGCCGTTGGCGATGTGGATGAAGCGCCACTCCTTCTTTCCGGTCATCGGGTCCACAAACCGCTTGCGCAGAAAGCGCCGGTTGTTGAAGTTCTCCAGCTCCTCGATGGTCGCCGGCCACCGTTTGTTGGCCGCCAGGAACATCTGAATGGCCCGCTTATACTGAGCGCCGCGTTCCATCAGCAACTGCTCCTTCTGCCGCTGCGATTCGAAAGCCACCCGCGGAATCTCCATGTACAGCGAGATGGCGATGATCGCCGCCATCAGGAACACCATCAGCAACGCAGTTCCGGATTCTTGCCTTCGCCGTTTCATTAGCTTGCCGGCGCCTCCTGTGTCAGCGGCACGCTCTGCTGCCGCTTCGATTCGGTGTCTTCCAGCAGCACCGAGCCCGCCGAAATTCGCACCAGCTTATATCGCCGCTTCAACGTCTCCCCTTCCGACGCGATCAGAATATCGTCGCCGTCCAGAAAATAGGCGCTCTTCTTCCCATTATTGCGCACCGTCGAAAGGCCGTAAAACTTGAGGGTGATCGGCGGAGGCGGCGGTTCGACCTTGGGACCGGGCGGAGGGGGCGGCGGGGGCGCTTCCGGCGGTCCCATCTTCAGCTTCGGCTCCGCCCCTATCAGCTCCGCCACCTTCGGCGGCGGCTGCCCGAACGCAAACAGGTTGCGGTTCCCGCCGGACGGCTCCACGGCCGTCACCTTCGCCAGCAGATCCGTCTTCAGCGTCGGATCGATCTCCCTTGGGTCGATGCGATCCTCCGCCCGCTTCAAACGCCACACCGGATGGAACTCGTCGCCGCGCCCGCGGTTGGGCACGGCACGCTTCGCCGCCGACTGCTCCGTGGACGCCGGAATAACCGATGCCGCCGGCGTGCCCGTGCGCGCCGAGCTGTCCGATGGCGGTCCCGGGGGCCCGCTGAAGAAGTTGCTGTACACCATGTACAGGGCCGCCGACCCGAGCACCCCGAGCGCGATCCTGCTCTTCTGGTCCCTGGTCAGCTTCATAACCCGGCCCCCGACTCGTCGCGGACGAAGGTATCGATGCGCAAAGTCACGTTGAGCGCCTTGTCGGCCTGTCCGGCCGCCTGCCCGGTCTGCGACTGGGGTGCGGACGCCACCATATTCTCGACGATCAGAAATCGCGGCGAGCGGTCCAGCAAGTTCACCAGCTTCGCCAGGCTGGCGTACGTACCTTCGAAGCCGACCGAAATCGACAGCATACTGATGGTGTCGCTGCCCTCCACCAGCTCCGGGCTGAAAGCTTCCTGGCCCGCCTTGATCCCGGCCTGGGTTGCCAGTTGGTTTATCTCTTCCAGAATGGTGGAAGCCATGGTGCGCCGGTCCTGCACGTATTTCGTCATGAACTGGTCGCCCTGCGTGCGCGCCGCCTGCACCTTTTCCACCATCTTCCTGGTGTTGGCGAGGTTGGCCTGGGCCCGTGCCAGTTGGGAGCGCTGCATCTCCGTCTGCCGCCGCAAATCCTCCGCCGATCCGCCGAACGGTTTGAACGCGATCACCGCCGCCACCAGGTTCGCCGCCAGCAGCAGCCCGATGATGGCACGCATCACCACGCGCGGGTCCTTCGCCGTCACGCCCTTCCACTCGAAATTAAAGTTTCTGGGCATAGATCACACTCACGTGGTTGCGATACAGGGGCTCGGACTGGGTGGGTGGCTGGGACGTATGCTCCAGCACCGAGCCGAACAGCGGCGACTGTTCCAGGGCTTCCAGAAACTGGATCACCTCATCCTGGTGCTCGGAGCCCACCGTCATATCCAGCAGCACCTGGTTCGCGGCGTTCAGCGTGGGATGAATCTGCAGGATCCGCACGTTGTACGGCAGCACTTTTTCCATGTCCGCCAGAATGCGCGTCCAACTGATGCCCTTGCGCAGCAGCAGCGAATTGATGAACACGCTGCGCTCCAGCACGTCGGCGTTGGCCGGCTGTCGCAGCAGCGCATCCTGCTGCGCCTGGGCGGCGGCCACCTTGCGGATTTGCGCATCGAGCTGGCTCACCTCTTTGCGGACGTCGAGAAGCTGCTTGCTGTCCGCATTGGCCAGCGAAATCAGCACGCCCAGCGTTCCCACCAGCAGCAGGCTCACCGCAAGGGAGGCCACCAGCATGGCGCGTCCGCGCCGGAACGGCTGGCTTGCGAGATTGATCGGAATCTTCATCTCAATTATTCTTGGCGCCCATCAGTTATTCTTAGCGATTGACCGCAGGTACCCCAACAGCCCCGCGTTGCTCTCCCCGCACGCTCCCAAGGGCGAGCGCAGCGGCTCCACCTCTACGCCCAGCTCCTCCTGGAACCTTTGCTGCGCTTCGCTGGTCCGGGCGCCCAGGCCGCACAGGATGAGCCGCTCGGCGCGCCCGCCCAGGTTGTCTTCCACGTAGACGAAAGTGGGCAGCAGCACCGCCGCGATATCCTCCAGGTCGGCCGATGGCATTTCCAGGCAGCGAATCAGTTTCACCGTGCCCTTCTGCCTGACCACCAGCGTCAAAACGTTTCCCGTGATCTTCGCCAGGACGTTCAGCCCCGCATCGGGCGCCAGTTCCAACGCGGCCAGCGCCGACGTGGTCACCAGTCCCGGAACCATCCCCGCCACACGAAACGGCGCTTCGTACCGCGAGACGATTTCGAGCGGCGCCACCACCACCACCACTTCCACCCGCTTGTGGCCGGCCGCCTGCGGCCAATAGGCGAGCGCCGCTGCGTCCACGTCGAACGGAACAGCGCGCTTCAATCGAAAACGCACCAGCGCAGACTGCTCCTTGGCATCCGAAGGGAAATTGTCGAAATCCAAAACCGCCATGCGCACGCAGAAGTCCGGCAGAATCAGGGCCACATCCTTGCGCTTCCGTCCCGTCTGGGTGCCGGCCAGCGCCCGGACCGCCGCCGTAAGCTCGTCCGGATCCTGCACATTTTCCTTGAGTGGCGACACCGATATTGTCCCGCTCTTCAGCGGCTGAAACTCCAGCTCCGCCTTGGCGCCGATGCGCGCCGCGGCGATCCCCGCCTCCGAGATTTCGAACGCCATCCCCGGCGGCGGATCGACCAGTATCGACTTGAGATGGTCTAAAAGCACGTCGTGTTTCCCAAAACAACACAGGCAGGAATGCCTGTGCCACTAGCCTTCAATGAACGTCACCTTATTAATCTCGCGCAGCGTCGTAATGCCGGAGCGCATCTTGGCCACGGCCGACTCCCGCAGAAAGGTCATGCCGTCCTCCTTGGCCGCGCGCTTGATCTCTGAGGTCGGCCGCTTGTTCAAAATCATCTCGCGGATCCGGTCCGTCAGGTCCAGCAGCTCGTGGATCGCCGACCGGCCGCGGAAGCCCGTGCCGCCGCATTCGAAGCAGCCCGCTCCTTCCATGAACGGAAAGTCCCGCCACTCGTCCAGATTCAGCCCGCTCTCCACCAGCACCGCGTCCGGATAGTGCACCGGCTTCTTGCAGTGCTCGCAAGTTACGCGCACCAGCCGCTGCGCCAGAATGCAGTTCAACGCCGAAACGAAGTTGTACGCCTCGACGCCCATGTTCAGGAACCGCCCGAGCACGTCGAGCACGTTGTTGGCGTGCACCGTAGTGAAGACCAGGTGGCCCGTGAGCGCCGAGTTGATGGCGATCTGCGCCGTCTCCTGGTCGCGGATCTCGCCCACCATGATCTTGTCCGGATCGTGGCGCAGAATCGACCGCAGCCCGCGCGCGAAGGTCAGCCCCTTCTTTTCGTTCACCGGAATCTGCGTGATTCCCTTGATCTGGTATTCCACCGGGTCTTCGATGGTGATGATCTTGTCTTCGTCGTTCTTGATCTCGCTCAGCGCCGCGTAGAGCGTGGTGGTCTTGCCCGACCCCGTGGGCCCCGTCACCAGCACCATCCCGTACGGCTCCAGGATGTAGCGCCGGAACTTCACCAGGTCGCACTCCGCGAATCCCACCACGTCGAGCGACAGCTTGGCGAACTTCTCGCTCATCGATTCCTTGTCCAGCACGCGCAGCACGGCGTCCTCGCCGTGGATCGTCGGCATGATGGAAACGCGGAAATCGATCAGCCGGTTCTTGTACCGCACGCGGAAACGTCCGTCCTGGGGGACTCTCTTCTCCGCAATGTCCAGTTCGGACATGACCTTGATGCGCGAAATGATAGTCGACTGCCAGTCCTTCGCGATGGGCGGCATGGCATAGTGCAGCACGCCGTCGATGCGGTACTTGATGGCCACTTCCTGGTCGCGCGA
>OMOG01000307.1 GCA_900290305.1 Candidatus Sulfopaludibacter sp. SbA4 | reverse complement strand
CCCCCGGCCCCCGGCCCCCGACCCCCGGCCCACTCGCGCTTTGGCGAGCCCAACCCCCGGCCCCCGGCCCCCGAACTTCGGCCCCCGGCCCACGGCGCCCCAGGGATGGCACCCCAATCCCGGTCACCCGCCCATCGACGAGTGTCCTGTCTGCAGCGTCCTGCAGCGTCCTCGGCTATCCCAGCCCCAGTTGCCGATACAAGGGACCCAAAGCGAGTTGACCAACTATGAAAAGCTCACCGCGCGCGCCACACCGGATTCACGAACGCACCGTCCGCGGCCACATCCCACACCGCCAGCCGGGCCCACTTCCAATCGCCCGCGTCCGCTTCCGCGGAAAACGCAAAGTCCCCGAAGGCATGCGTCTCCGTCAGCGGAATCGTCTTCCGGTGGGTCTGCTTCCCATCCCCCCAAACGATCTCCGCCATCTCCAGCGGGAAAGTGTGCCGGACCCGCGCCCGCACCTCGATGCGCCCGCCCGCGCCTGCCGCGCTCGCGCCCGCCGTTATCGCGACCTCCGGCAGCAGCACCTCGCCCGTGGTCACGAAGAACTCGCCCCGCCGCAGCGCCTCGAGCAGCGTGCCGTAGCGGTCGAAACTCGGAACCGCCGGCAGCTTCACGTAGTTGACGTTCATGTGCGCGTACAACTCGTGCGTGCTGTCGATCTGGAACACGTCCACCTCGCCCATCAGTTGTTTCCGCAGTCCCCAGTTGCTCATGTCGTCGAGCAGCCGGAACGCGCGCTCGCCCAACCCCGGCAGCGAGAGGTCCGACGGCAGCGCCTTCCATCCCGCCCCGAACCAGTGCGCATCCAGGAAATGCGCCGAGTCGCGAATCCGGTCCGGATATCCCATCGACCCCTTGGTGCGCGGATGCGTCTGGTAAACGAACCCGTTCTCCGCCCGCACCAGGTCGAGCAGTTCCCTCGCATCGGCCGTGTTATAGACCGTTCCGTACCTGGCGTCCTTCTCCTGGAACGCCTGCGCCGGCTTGCGGCTCATGTGCCAGTAGACCGGCTTGGGAAACGCCACCGCCCAGTGCCCGCCGAAATGCACATTGGCTTCTTCCCCGGGTATCAGCAGGAAGTCCGGGCCGGATTGCACGCGGCACGCGCGGTAAAACTGCTCCAACTCGCCCAGGCGCGTCTCGCCGGTGTCGGCCGGATGTCCGTCGCCGTGAAAGTCGAAGATCATGGCCGCGTTCACACCCATCGCCTCGAGCACCGGCTTGAACGGCGGCACCCACGCCATCCCCTTCTCCATGGCCTGCACCGTGTACGCGTAGTGCCAGTGTGGAGCGAACGTGACGTAGCCGTCGAGCGCCGCAAAACGGTCGGAATTCGTCAGCCGCAAAACCCCGTCCAGCGCCGCGTGCCGGTCCCCCGGCTCCAGCATCAGGAACAGGCTCATGCGCTGCGCGGTACCGGGCGGCGCGTTCGACCACGGGTAGTACGAGGTGGCGTCGTCCGGCAGTTGCCGTATCCCCAGCGAGACCACGCCCTTCCACGACGAGTGCCACAGATACCCCATGTTGGTCGTGAAGTCGCGCGGAAAGAAATATTGATGCGGGGCAGGGAAGACGGCCACGCTCCCCCCGCCTGTTCGACCAGCGCCCGTCTGTGCAGCGATCACCCGGTAGCGGACGGCCACCGGATGCCGCTCCGGCCCGTCGGAAAGCACCGTCTTCAGCTCGCCCGCGGTGTCGTAATACGAGACCAGCGTCTCCATGTTGCCGCCCACGCGCCGGTCGGCCGCGACCGTCATGCGCAACCCGGCGTCGTAGAAAAAGGCCGTGTCCGGCTCGTTGGTCGTCATCACCGCTACCTGCTCGATCAGGCGGCTCCCCGGAAAGATCACGTACCGTATGCTTCCCTCGAAGATGCCCATGTGCAGGCCGTTGAATGCGATCTCGACGCGATCGCCCACGGTCGCCGCGCGTGCCGACTCCAGGCGCAACTCGCCGGCAAACGAGCGCGTGCCCTCCGGGTGCGAAGGCGGAAGATCGAAGAACTCGTCCCACCCTCCGCGCCGCTTGCCCGTGGTGCACTGATAAAAAGGACGGGCGTTCTCCACCACCGCCGCGCCATTCACCTGGATGGAGCGAATCAGCGCCGCCTTCGGGTCCAGCGAAAACTCCGCCGACCACGGCCGTTTGGCTTCGTCGTTCCATCGGACCGTAACCGCGTCCGCCGTAGACGTAACGCTCACCGGACCCGGCCGGACACCCGACTGGTCGAACGGCACAGCCGCGGGGAGCGCAGCGATTCCGCAACCCGCCGAAACCACAAAGACAACCATTCCCGTGCGCACGGGCATCATCATATCGCATCCGGTAACGCCGGCGGTCTTGTCCGCCGGCCTCTGGCCCCCCGGCCCCGGCCCGCCCCCCCCGGCCCCGGCCCGCCGGACCCCGCCCCTGGCCCCCGCCCCCGGCCCCCGGCCCCCGGCCCCTGGCCCCTGGCCCCCGGATCTGCCATCATGTCATCAAAGGAGTCGAGATGGAACCGAAAGCACCATACGACCGCCGCGATTTTCTCAAGGCCGCGGGAGCGGCCGGATTGACCGCCAACCTTTTCACCGGCCGCTTGCGCGGAGCCAACGACCGGATCACCCTGGCCTTCATCGGCATCGGTGCGCAAGGAACGGGCAATCTGCGGAACGCCCTCAACGCTCGCGATCAGGCCCAGGTCGTGGCCCTTTGCGACGTCTACCAGCCGGCCCTCGAGCGCGGTACCGCCGCGGTCCGCGCGCGTTATGGGTCCGACCCGAAAGCCGTGAAGGACTTCCGCGAGATCCTCGCCGACAAGTCCATCGACGCGGTATGCGTCAGCACCGGTATGCGTCAGCACGCCCGATCACTGGCACGCCTACATGACCGTCGAGGCCTGCAAGGCCGGCAAGGATGTCTACGTGGAAAAGCCCGCCTTCGTCCACCTCGACGAAGGGCCCAAGATGATCCAGGCCGCGCGCAAGTACAACCGCGTGGTCCAGGGCGGCACCATGCAGCGTTCCATGCCGACGTTTGTCAAGGCCAAGGAGCTGGTCGCCAGCGGTGTGCTCGGCGAAATCACGTTCTGCAAAACCTGGTCCGCCAGCCTCGCCAAGAAGGAAGGCTTCGGCAACCCGCCCGACAGCGCGCCGCCGCCCGATCTCGATTGGGACATGTGGCTCGGCCCGGCGCCCAAGGTTCCGTTCAACGAAAACCGCTGGGGCGTCAAGAAGGCCACCTTCCCCACCTTCCGCTATTTCTGGGACTACGCGGGCGGCGAAATGACCGACTGGGGCATCCACTTCATCGACCCGATTCACCAGTGCCTGGGTGAGCCCATGCCCTCGGCCATCACCGCGCTCGGCGGCCGCAGTTGGATCGCCGACAACCTCCAGACCGCCGACACCATGACGGCCGTCTTCGAGTACCCCACCTTCATGATGAATTACGAGCTGCGCCGCAGTTGCCCCACCCCCATGTTCGGACAATCCGGCGCCACCGGCATCATGGGAACCGAAGCCATGGTCACGGTCACTCGCAGCGGCTGCTGGCTGACTCCCAATAAAGGCTCGAAGGTCGAGCCCGTCGAGTTACTCGTAGGAGGAGGCGGAGGCCGGGGCGCCCAGGCTCCGCAGACTCCCGCCCCGCCGCCCCAGCCCAGCGATCACTGGAAGAACTTCCTCGAGTGCATCAAGACGCGCCAGAAGCCCACCAGCGATATCGAGAACCTGGTCGGTTCTACCGCGGTATGCGTTCTCGCCAATGTCTCGCTGCGCGCCAAGACCCGCATCGATCTCGACGCGAAGACTTACACCGTGCGCCAGCGCGAGGCCCAGCCCTTCCTGCGCATCGACTATCGCGCGCCGTGGAAGTTGGAAGTCTGAGGCCTCAAGCGGCCCGCACCAAAACTGCTGCCCCCAGGCCCCTGGCCCCTGGCCCCTGGGCCCTGGCCCCTGGCCCCTGGCCCCTGGCCCCTGGCCCCTGGCCCCTGGCCCCTGGCCCCTGGCCCCTGGCCCCAATTCTGATACAGTACGGAGTGTTATGAAAGCCCTGTTTCTTTTGGCTCTGGCGGCCAGCCTTGCCGCCCAGCAGCCCGCGGCGCCGCCCAAGCCCGACGTGGGCGACGATGTCCGCGGGTATACCGATACGCCCCGGCTTCCCAACCAGAAATGGCGGGTCCACGACCTCGAACGGCCGCGCCCCCGAAAGGTCGCGCCCGGCCCCGTGGTCAGCGCGCCGCCTCCCGCCGACGCCATCGTGCTGTTCGACGGCAAAGACCTGTCCCAATGGGTCACCCGGGGCCGCGGCGGCGCCCCGGCGTCCGACCCCAAATGGAAGGTCGAGAACGGCGAGATGGTGATCGTCCCCCGCTCCGGCGGGCTGATGACCAAGGAGAAATTCGGCGACTGCCAGTTGCACATCGAGTGGATGATTCCCAAGGGCACCGGAGGCCGCGGCCAGAGCGCCGGAAACAGCGGCGTCGAGCTGATGACCCACTACGAGATCCAGGTGCTCGAGTCTGTCCAAAACATGACTTACGCGGATGGACAGGCCGCCTCGATCTACGGTCAGTGGCCGCCGCTGGTGAATGCCTCGCGCCCCGAAGGCGAATGGAACGTGTACGACATCTTCTTCGAAGCGCCGCGGTTCGAGGATGGGAAACTCGCCAAGCCGGCCTACGTCACCGTGGTCCACAACGGCATCATGGTTCACCACCACCAGGAGATCATTGGATTTGCCATCCACCGCCAGGTGGCGACCTACCGGCCGCACGCCGCC
The DNA here is from genome assembly GCA_900290305.1 of Candidatus Sulfopaludibacter sp. SbA4. Lineage (GTDB taxonomy): Bacteria > Acidobacteriota > Terriglobia > Bryobacterales > Bryobacteraceae > OMOG01. The sequence continues at coordinate 2,141 of OMOG01000307.1, read as the reverse complement.
GAGGAGCCTCTCAGCTTGCAGGACCACGGGCACCCGGTGCACTTCCGTAATATCTGGATTCGCCGCCTGGGCCACTACGACGAACGATAGGGCCTACACGCCCGTCCAGCCCCGCTGCAACACGTCCAGCGCGTTGCCCCACAGAATCTGATCGGCGGCCTGCGCATACTTGGCGCGGATCGCCGCGACCAGGGCCGGGGTCTGCGAATAATCGGCGCATCCCTGGATGGGGTGGATGAAGCCGTCCAGATCGCTCCCGATGGCGATGTGGTCGTAGCTGCCGGTGATGCTCTGAAGCCAGTCGATGGCATCGTAAAGCAAGGAGAACCCGTCCTTGCCGAAGATCTGGTCGGCGGGCTGCCGCAGCCAGTACGGAAACAGGATGATCCCCACCACGCCGTTCGACGCGGCAATCTGTCGCACCGTGTCCTCGCTCAGGTTCAGCGGATAATTCGAAGTGCCGCGCACGCCATTGTGCGAAGAGATCACCGGGGCGTTGCCGTGGTCGCGGGCCATCTGGAGCATCTCGTTTTGCGCCTGATCGGTGGCGTGGGTGATATCGACCAGAATGCCTTTGTCGAGCAGCCGGCCTACCACCTGGCGGCCGAGATCGGTGAGACCCACGTTCGCTTTCTGGTCCGGATTGAGCGCGCTCTGGAAGAGAGCGTCGGGGACGAAGGGGAATGCATTCTGGCAGGTGGCGACGCCGCGATAGAACAGGTGGGCCACCACCATGTAGGCCACGCCGCGCGCCGCCAGCACGTCCACGTTGTCCGGGTTTCCGCCCAGAGCCAGCGCGCCTTCCACGCAATGGAACATGAACTTCTCGTGCGCGTGGAGGCACTGCTCGAGCTGGGTGGGATTGGTCACCACTGTGACCTTGCCCGCGACTTCCTTCTCGACGTTCGCCATTTGATCGAGCAGGTGGTCGAAGGCTGCCGGTATCGGCGTGGCGTCGTGAAAGAATTCATCGTCGGGATCGTACAACACCGAGCCGATGCCGCCATCGGCGCCCGCGATCAGCTCGTCGAGCGTGACCCGCGGCGTGCCGCCCTGGTAATTCAGCAACTGGTTGGCGAGCCAGAACTCCAGCTCCTTGCCCACCGGCGGCGGCCCCTGCACCATCTGCGGGGGAAAGCGCGTGTGCATCGGAAAGTGGGCATGCAGATCGAGGAATGGCATGGTTACTTACCCTCCGCTGCCACGGGCCGCATCATGAGGTTGCGAAACTGCACCACGCTGCCTGCATTGTGCTGTTGTAAGGCAAGATAACCCTTGGTGTAAGTGTTCTTCTCGTCGATGTAATCGGTGACCACCTTTCCGTTGATCTTGATTACGATGTGGTTCCCGTTGGCGATCACATCCTGCGTCCACCACGTGTCGTCGGGAATCAGTTGCTCGGTGACTTTGGAGAAGCCGTACAGGCTGCCTGTCCTTTGCGGATCGGGAGAGGTGTTTTCCACCTGCGCCTCGTAGCCTCTGGGAAAGCCCGGACCGAAGGCGGTGCGGACATACATGCCGGAATTGCCGCTGTGGTTGAGCCTCACCTCGGCGCGGAATTCGCAGTTGTCGCACTCGCGAGCCATCCAGAAGAGATGGCTGGCCGGACCGTCTCCCGTGATGGCCCCGTCCACCACCTTCCAGCTTTCAAGAGATGGCTGGCCGGACCGTCTCCCGTGATGGCCCCGTCCACCACCTTCCAGCTTTCGGGATGCTCGTTGGCCTTCCAGCCATCCAGCGTCTTGCCATCGAACATGCTGACCCAGCCGTCCTTGCCGGGTGTAGGCGTGCCCTGGCCAGGGGCGATGCCGGCCGAGGCAGCCATCAGGATTGCGGCGACTACCAGGAGTTTTGTCATGCACACATCTTATACGAACGCGTGGCCGCGGGCTCGGCGGCGGGGGAGTCGCACGGGCCGTCGCGGTCGCGGCCGCGCGGCGCGGGGTAGCCCCGGAGCCGGTCAACCCGTGGCGGCCGGCTCGGCGGTGCGGGAGTCTATGGGCCGCCGCGGTCGCGGCGAGTGCAGCGCGCGGTGTGGGGCTGCTGTGCCGGCGGTCGCGGCGGGGCGCGCGGCCCGCGGGGCAGGCGGTGCGGCCCGAGGGTGCCGCTGTTATCCTGCTGGATATGCGATTTCTGCTGAC
>OMOG01000017.1:21636-22147 GCA_900290305.1 Candidatus Sulfopaludibacter sp. SbA4 | reverse complement strand
AGAATAACTGTGACAACCGCTCCCTAACGGTCGCGGCTCCGATGCGCTTTCAGAGCCGCGACCGTTAGGGAGCGGTTGCCGCCGATTGAACTGGATTTCCTGACGGTGACTTACCGCAGCCAGTTCGCCAGCGTCGTGATGATCAGCGAGTTGGTGAAGTCGATCAGAAACGCGCCCACCACCGGCACCACCAGGAAGGCTTCCGGCGCGGGTCCGTATTTCTCCACCAGCTCCTCCATGCAGGCCACCGCGTTGGCCGTGATGCCCAGCATGTATCCGCAGAATCCGGAAGCCATGATGGCCGATTCGTAATCGCGCCCCATCACCCAGAACGACATGGTGACGCACATCAGCCAGCACAGCGCCACCTGGGCCGCCAGGATCACGATCAGCGGCAGCGCCAGATGCGCCAGCTCCCACAAGCGCAGCGTGAGCAGCGCCATCACGATGAACAGGTAGAGCGCGATCCTGCCCAGCGTATCCACGTCGGGCTGCGAGATGTTGGCGAAAT
>OMOG01000017.1:15169-21626 GCA_900290305.1 Candidatus Sulfopaludibacter sp. SbA4 | reverse complement strand
AGGCCCATCGCGACCCCCATCACCAGGATGGTGGCGAGCAGCCTGTGGGGCAGGATTCTATCCTGCAGCCGGCTTTCAGCCGGCTTCCCCCCTACGGCCGAGGGCCCATCGGCCAACGCCTTCAGCCCGTGCCGCCGAATCAGCCAGCCGCCGATGTATCCGCCGATCAGCCCGGCCACCGCGATCCCAAACGTGGCCGAGGCCATCGCCATCGCGGTGGCGCCTGTGACCCCCATCTTCTCGAACGTTCCGCCGAAAGCGATCGCCGTCGCCGGACCGCCCGTCAGCGCCACCGAGCCCGCCAGGATTCCCAGCCGCACATCCACCCCCAGTGCTCTGGCGATTCCCATTCCGAGCAAATTCTGCAGCAGCGCTCCGATACTCGAAATCACCAGCAGCCGCACCACCTTCCCGCCGCCCTCCTTGAGTAACTGCACCCGCGCACTCAGTCCGATGGTGGTCATGAAAGCCACCATCAGCATGTCGCGCAGGACGGTGTCGGGCTCCAGGTTGACGTAGCGGTCGCGCAGCAGCAGGGCCGCCAGCGCAAACACCATGCCGCCCGCGATGGAAACCGGAATATTGAGGCGCTCCAGCAGCGGCAGCTTGCGCTTCAGCCACGCCCCGATCAGCACGCCCAGGCAGGCCAGCCCCAGCACCTGCACCGCGCTGAGCTTCCACGTGGGAATCATCCGGTTCGCCCCGGGCGGCCGAATTGGAGCATAGAATGCATAGTGTACGCCATCGAGATGCTGCGCCTGGCCTCAGCTTCGCTCGCCCTTGCGGCTTTCGCGTTCGCGCAACCGGCCGATCCTCCTGACAGTAAGTGCAAACTGGAAGGCCAGATAGTCAGCCTCAGCACCGGAGCGCCGCTCCGCAAGGCGAAGGTCACTCTCGATCGCTTCGGGCAGGCCGCCGAACAGATCGACGCTGTGTCGAATTCGCCCACCGTGGGCCTCTATGCCACGGCCAGCGATGCCAATGGAAGATTCCTCTTCGACAATCTCGAGCCCGGCGTCTACCGGCTGTCGGCCACCCGCGCCGGCTACCTGGCGAGCGGTGAAGGCGCGTCCTCCGCGTCCCTGACCGGCCCGCCCGTCAAACTCACTGCCGGCCAACACCTCAAGGACGTCGTCGTCAAGCTCGTTCCGCAAGCCTTCATCCACGGCAAAGTCAGCGATGAGGATGGCGATCCGGTCCCCACCGCCGAAGTCCACGTCTACCGCTCCCTGGTTTCCAAGGGCAAGAGGCAACTCAAGCCAGTGAGTCAGAATCCCGTGCAGGCCGATGCCAGCTTTGTGATCGGCAACCTGCCGCCCGGCCGCTACTATCTCCGCGCCAACGATACCCACACCGAATTACCGGTGCCCACCGTCCGCAACGTCCCGCTGGAAGTCTACATTCCCACGTACTTCCCCAGCGCCACGGATCCCGCGTCCGCTTCTCCGATCGCGATTGCCGCGGGCGCCGATATGACCGGCATCGAAATCCGCGTGCAGAAGAGCCGCGCTTTTCATGTCAAAGGACGGGCCGTCAACACCGGGACGGGCGCGCCTGCGCGCAATGCCACTCTGAGCCTGATGCAGAAAACGGGCGCCAACGAACCGATCCCGCAAGGCGGTCAGACGGTGTCGACGGGGGATGACGGCCGTTTCGAATTCGATAACGTCTCTCCGGGCGCCTACCTGATTCAGGCCGGTTCCGCCGTGTTTGTGACTTCGATGTCGGGCGCCGAAGGCCCGCGGGCTCAAGCAAGGCGGACGGTAATTCGGACTTACGTCAACTTCGTGACCTTCCAGTCGGGAGACTCCTCGGATCCGCAGGGCGCGTTGATGGGGCGATCCATCGTCCACGTGAATGACGACGTCGACAATCTCACCGTGCCGCTGGGCAACGGACTCGATCTTTCGGGGTCGGTGCGCATGGAACAGCCCGGTGAGCACCCTCCGAATCTCACCATCACACTCGCTCCCACGGATGCCGACCGGACCGAGGCTCCAGTCGAGGAGGATGGCACGTTCCACATTCACCACATCGTCCCCGACGTCTACACCCCCGGCGTCGCCAATCTGCCGGAGGGCGCCTATGTGAAGTCGATGCGGTTTGCCGGCGCGGATATTCTCCACGCGAATCTCGATCTCAGCGCCGGCGCCGGCGGCCAACTGGAAGTGGTGCTCTCATCGAACGGCGCGGCCATCTCAGGCGTCGTGCGCAACTCCGAAGGGCAACCCGCGCCCGGCGCCACGGTTCAAATCTGGACCGGCGCCGACGAGGCCGCCCAGTCAGTCGTCACGGATGAAGACGGCGCCTTTCACCTGGCTGGACTGGCTCCCGGAGACTACCGCGTCATCGCCTGGGAAGCCACCGACGACGACCTGCTCGCGGACCCGGCATTCCGCGCCCGCTTCGAAGGCCAGGCCACAGCCGTCTCGCTCCACGAAGGCTCGCGGCAGACCGTCGAAGTCAAATCAGTCGCCCGCGCCGCCATCGAAGCGGAGGCGGCAAAGGTGAGATAACGCCTGGCCTCCCTCACCGCGAATCCGAAACCGCTCGCTAACGGGGTGCCCTCTGGGCCCGGCTCCGAACGGAGCCACGACCGTGAGGGAGTGGCCTTCCGGCAACAGCCCAACATCTCGCGGCCATGATACTAGTCGTGGGCTAGTCGTGGATCGACGCTTGCTTTTTTCCGAACCGGTGTTATTCTTCTAAGATCGATTCCGTAGCAATGTCTCGGTAGCACGGAGGGTTCATGCGAGTGGTCTGGGGAACGATGATCGTCACCGCCGCGCTTCTGGCGATTCCGGCCGAAGCCGCGCTCAGCTTCAACAGCGGTACTCTGGGTACCGGTACTATCGCGAACACAGCCTGGGCGCTCACGCCCTCCGGGGGGACGTCTCCCTACGTCTTCTCTTATGCGCCGGGCGCTGCCATCATCCCGGGTTTTCAGGTATTCAATGCTCCCGACCTTCCCGTGACACTGGCCGCCGGCGCAACCGGCGCTTTGATCGGCATCCCTGTCGGGGCCAGCCATACCGCGGTGACCAGCTTTACCACCACTATCCGCCTCACCGACAGTACCAGCGCATTCATCGACAAATCCGTCACCATCCTGGTCACCCCGGTGGATTTCGTCGGCTCGGCGCCCTCGGGCCTCGGGGTTGGCGACACCGCCAACATTCAGTTCTCTCCGGTAGACGGAACTCCGCCCTACACCTTCTCGATCAGCAGCGGATCGCTGCCGCCCAACCTGACGCTCAACGCCGCGACGGGTCTGATCAGCGGTCCGCTCACCACGGCCGGGCCGTATCCGTTTACCCTGAAAATGCAGGATAGCGCTACCCCCACGCCGCAAACCGTCAGCCATCCATTTACGTTGACCGTGAGTCCCCTGCGTGTGAGCAATCTGACCAACCGCACCCTGCCGAATGGAGCCATCAACACGCCGTACAATTTCCAGTTTCAGGTTACCGGTGGAACCGCGCCTTATACCGTCGCGGTGGCCTCGGGCTTCACGCTTCCGGCCGGCCTCACCCTGTCGTCTGCCGGCCTGTTGAACGGGATCCCCACCGGCAGCGTATACAGTTCTTATACCCAGCTCTCGATTTCCGATTCGGCGGGCAACGCCAATACGATCCGTGTGTCGATCAACATCCTTCCGACAGCGCTCGCCCCGCTCGGATTGACCAGCCCCACATTCAACGATGTCGCGCTGGGTGACAACGCGGACTTGGCAATTGCCGCTACCGGCGGGGTTCCCCCATATACCTTCGATGTCGCCCCAGGTTCCACGCTGCCGGCCCAGGTTCCACGCTGCCGGCCGGTTCATTCTTCGTGAACGGCTTCACTCTTTCGGCCACCAGCACCGCGGAATGGGGGTACCTTCGCTCGCGCATTCACACGCCCGGCACGTACAACTTTTCGCTGCGCGTTACGGACAGCGCCGGCAGCCAGGCCACCCGCCCCTACACCATCAACGCCAGCCCCCTCAACTTCTGGTCCCTCAACTTGCCGGTCACCGGCCAGCCGACGCCGGTGCTGGGAACCCCCTACTCGTTTTATCTCATTCCCCTCGGGGGAACGCCCCCCTACACAGTCACAACCGTCAATGCACCCGCGGGCCTGGGGGTGGATAACACCGGGATCCTATCCGGGACTCCGGCAGAGGCTGGATTTCAGATTCCTTTAACCCTGACGCTGGCCGACTCCGGCGGGAACAAATTCAACGCCAACGGGAGCGTGACCATCAACTCCTCATCGCTGACCACCCTGTTGTGCAGCGGCGGCAACCTCGGAACTGCTCAACTGGGCGACCAATACTCGAGCAATATTACCTGCACCGGGTCGCCCCAGGCTACTCCGGTATTTTCCGTCTCACTTGTGGCCGGTTCCCTGCCGCCCGGCCTGACCGTGCTCACCGGCACCGACCTGGACAATGGCGGTAACTCCAACGTCGCCGCCCAGCTCGCCGGCGCGCCCAACAAAAGCGGAGACTATGCATTCACCTTGAAAATCACCGATGGACTCGGCAACCTCGGCCAGCGCCAATTCCTGCTCCACGTCAGCGGTCTCGCCATCGTGAACACGGGTATAGCGGCCGGCACGGTTGGAACCGCCTATACTCAGACGTTCGACGTTCGCGGTGGAACCGCGCCTTACGCCTTCAGCACCACCGGCAATCTCCCCACCGGACTTTCGATAGATCCCGGCACCGGCAAGATCAGCGGCACTCCCACAACCACCGCGTCCGTCACGGTCGCCGTTCAGGTCTCCGACAGCGCCGGCGACCACTTCAGCCGGAATTATACGTTGGACATCTACGCCGCCCAGATTACCGCCCCCAACGTGCTTCCCAATGCCGTCTACGGCCAACCGTTTTCGTATACCTTCACCGCCCTTCCGGCCGCCACGTACCAGTGGTCCACCACGTCCGTTCTCCCCACCGGACTCACCCTGAACGCCGCAACCGGCGTCCTCTCGGGCGTGCCCACGAGTGGCAACGGCACGACGCTCGTCGTCATCACCGCATCCACCGCCTCAGTCAGTGCGACTCAGACCGTTACCTTGTTTGTGACGAGCCAGTCCGCTCAACCCATCCTGACGGGCCTTCCGGAAGCCCCACTCGCCGATTTCGTGGTGGGCTCCCAGGCGCGCGTGGTCCTCGGCGTATCGGGTGGAACTCCTTTCTACCTTGTGACCCTGGTGTCGCCTTCTACGCTCCCGCCCGGAATGGAACTCGTGCCCGAAGATCAGTACACGGGTACCGGTTCCGCCCGCTTCGCCATCGCCGGCGTTCCAACTGCGGTGGGCAACTACATCTTCACTCTGCAGTACGCCGATTCCGCCGGTGTCACCGAGAATCGCAGTGTATCCATCAACGTCACCAATCTGGCGCTGGCCACCACCACTCCCGAGATTGGCATCGTGGGCACACCGTACAACTCCCAGCTTCGTGGCGTGGGCGGCTCCTCCTCCTACACCTTCGCGCTGGCGAATCTTCACAACAACGTGATGCCTCCCGGCCTGACGCTGAGTTCCACCGGCTTGATTACCGGGACCCCCACCTCCACCGGCGCATACACGGTCACGATCCAGCTCACCAGCGGGGCGGCGTCGCGGCGCATCGTGATCACCATCGAGATTTATCAGACAACCGCGCTCGAGCGCGTCGATTTCGACCTTGCCCCCCTCCAGGAGGATGCAGCCGCGGGACACAATCGCTCCATCCTGATCACTCCTTCCAGCGGCATCGGCAACTTGACCTGGAGTGTGGTGAGCGGCCTGCCTCCGGGAATGCAGCTTTACCAGGGCGCCAGCTTGCCCCCGAACTACCCGGGCGGCGCATCCCCACCACAGGCCGTCTTGGCCGGATCCCCTTCCACTCCCGGGACCTACAATATCGGAATCAGTGTGGTTGACTCGGTGGGCAATACCGGCGTCCGCTTCGCGACCTTATTCGTCAGTCCGCTCAACATAGGGCCCGACAACAACCCGTACAGCTTGTCGATGGTCGTCCCGCCCGCCCAGGTAGGAGTCCCGTATTCCTTCGCGATCTCGCTCTTATCTGGCCAAGCGCCGTTCACCGTCGCGCTGGACGCGGGAGGCTTTCTGCCCGGAGGCATGACCATGAGTGTTCCGGGCCTGCTCAGCGGCACTCCCACCGACCCGGGTAACTCCACCGTATACGGCATTATCACGGACGCCAACGGTCTCTCGCGGCGCTTTACTCTCGGTCTCAACGTGTATCCCGCCGGAAGCCCGATCGGGCTGGCCGGCACGCAGTACCCGTTCCTCACGAGCGCCGTCTCCGGCACGCCTTACTCATTCAACCTCAACAACCTGTTGGACCCAAACTATGGCACGGCGCCGTTCACCTGGTCGGCGATCCCCAGCAGCCCGCTGCCCCCGGGACTGTCCATCGTTCCCGGCTCGGGCGCCAACCCGCCGACTCTCGCCGGCA
>OMOG01000017.1:8348-15159 GCA_900290305.1 Candidatus Sulfopaludibacter sp. SbA4 | reverse complement strand
CCCGCCGACTCTCGCCGGCACGGCCGGCGCCGCGGGCAACTATATATTCGCTCTGCAAGCCACGGATGCCAACGGGCGCGTGAGCCTGCAGTATGGCGCCGAGTTGTACATCTCGCCGGTTTCCGTCTCACCTGCGTCTCTGCCGTCGGGGATCATCGGCGTGCCCTATTCGCAGACCCTGCCCGCTTCGGGCGGAACTGCTCCATATACATATCAGCTTTTGTACGACTCCGCCCTGCCTGCCGGCCTGACCCTTTCGTCCGGCGGCGTGCTCAGCGGCACGCCCGCAAGCTCCACGGGACCCTTCGTCCTGGGAATCTTCGCCACCGATTCGGCGAACAACACCACCCTGCTGAGAACCTATGTCACCATCCTTCCCATCACTCCCACGCCCAGCGGTGCGACTTTCGCCTCCAGCGGCGCCTTCACCCAGACCTTCACCTTTACGTTCTCCGATCCCGTAAGCTGGCAGAACCTGGGTGTCGTGGACGTCCTGGTCAACAACTTCCTCAATGGCATCGGAGCCTGTTACTTTGCGTTCAAGGCCACCGGTCCTGCCGGCGGCAATTTATATCTGGTCGACGATCAGGGCGACGCGGGCGGACCGTTTGCCGGAGGATTGGTTCTCCCCACCTCGGCATCGATTCAGAACAGCCAGTGTTCGATCTCCGGGGCAGGCAGCTCGGTGAGCGGAAGCGGCAACACCCTCACCCTGACTCTCGCCATCACCTTCAGTGCGGCCTTCGGTGGCAACAAGATCGTTTACATGGCCGCATTTGACCAAGCCTCGATTACCTCCGGCTGGGAGGCTCTTCAAACTTATGGCGTTCCGTTCTCCCCGCCTGCCGGACCAGCGGTCGGCGGCGTCTCCCCAAGCCGCACCGCTGGCTCCGGAGCCCAGACCTATGTCTTCACGTTCAACGATACCAACGGGGTATCCGATCTCGGCGTGGTGAACGTTCTGATCAACAACTTCCTCAACGGCCAATACGCATGCTACATCGCATACGCCCGCGCGGCCAACGTGTTGTACCTGGTGAACGACCCAGGCACCGCCTTGCTCAACGGCCTGGTACTGAACGGCTCCGGAACCACGGGCAACAGTCAGTGCGTCGTCAACGGCGCCGGATCGAGCGCCGTAGCCAATGGGAACACCTTGACTCTGACGCTGAACATGAGTTTCCCCGAAAGCTTCGTCGGAAACAGGGTCATTTACATGGCCGCCCGCAGTAACGGCGACGTCCTGAACTCCGGTTGGCAATCGGTCGGCTCGCGCACCGTTCAGTGAGATGCTGCGCTCCGAACCGTGGGGCAGGCCATCGTTTTTTGTGACCTGCCAGTCCGACCTCAATCCACTCGCAGCGGCCAAGGTGAGGTAGTCCGATCATTCTTACGCGGGGACGCGGTCGGGGTGCTGTAGCTTGGGAAGCCCCTTTATCGACTTCCCCACTTTCTCATCGGCAACGCGCCACTCGCCCGTTCAATATCCCCGTGATGCGGTTGGTCGGCACGTCGAGCTTGCGTGCCAGCTCGGCGGCGCTCATCCCGAGTTCTTTCAGTTCTACAGCCAGGTGTTCCGGCGCTCCTTACGTCAACCGCAACCGCCTGAAGATTCGCCCGACGGTCAATCCACTCGCAGCGAAGTTATGGGATCGACACTCCCCGGAAACCTCGGTGCAAACTACTGGTTCCGAGCAGCTTTTAGGCAGGCTGGCAGCCTTCCCCTGCAAGCGGTAACATAGAGCAAGCACATTTCGTCCTCTTGGGAAAGGCAAACTGGGTAAATGGCACTCGGACACCGTCTTCTTCTGGCACTCTCGCTGACCACCCCCCTGCTCGCGGCCGACGTCCCCACCTTCGAGAAGACCGTCCAGCCCGTGCTCACCACCACCTGCTCGCCCTGCCACAACGACCAGCTTGCTTCCNNGCTCCATCGCCGAGAGCCGCGAAGGCTGGGAGCGCATCCTCCAAAAACTCCGCGCCGGCGAAATGCCCCCCAAAGGCATTCCGCGCCCGCCGCAACTCGACGCCGTCATCCAATATCTGCAGGCCGAGTTTGACAAGGCCGACCGCAACGAGAAGCCCGACCCCGGCCGCGTCACCGCCCGCCGCCTCAACCGCAGCGAATACTCCAATACCATCCGCGACCTGCTGGCCGTCGATTTCCACGCCGAGAAAAGTTTCCCCACCGACGACCTGGGCAACGGCTTCGACAATATCGGCGACGTCCTCACCGTTTCGCCCGTGCTCATGGAAAAGTACATGGCCGCCGCCGAGAGCATCGCGGCCCGCGCCATCGGCGCCGATCCGCTGCCCAAGCCCATCGAGGTGCAGTACCACGCCAAGGACAAGCGCATCCGCCGCGTCGATCCGAGCACCATCGAAGCGTCGCACCGCATCGATTTCGACGGCGAATACCTCGTCCGCTTCGGCCTGCCGGGAGAGCGCGCCGCCGACGCCAAGCCCGTGGTCATGGGCTTCTGGATGGATGGCAAGCTGCTGCAGACGATGCCTGTCGAAACCAAGCCCTCCGGCCTGGTGTACTTCAATCCCTATTCGGAAGAGCAGATGCGCCTCGTCCTGCCCGAGGGCGATCACGTTTTCCGCGCGGGCTTCATCGACGACCCGTTCGTCAAAGACCTCACCGCCAAAGACTATTACAACAACAAGAAGAACAAGTTTTTCGACTCCATCACCTTCGTCGGCCCCTATCCTTCGAAGGTGGAAAAAGCCAGCCGCAAGAAAATCCTCACCTGCGATCCGAAGTCCGGCGCCGCCTGCGTCGACAAGATTCTCTCCACGCTCGCTCACCATGCCTACCGCCGCCCCGTCACCAGGGCCGAGGTCGCCTCACTCACGAAATTCGTGGCCATGGCCAAGGCCGACGGCCAGTCCACCGAGCAGGGAATTCAACTCGCCATCCAGGCCATGCTGGTGTCGCCCAATTTCCTGTTCCGCATCGAGCACGATTCGTTTCCCACCGACCCCGCCAAAGTCCACAAGATCTCCGACGTCGAACTGGCCTCGCGTTTGAGCTACTTCCTGTGGAGTTCCATGCCCGACGACGAGATCCTCGGACTCGCTGAAACGGGCAAACTGCGCGCACCCGGCGCCATCGATGCCCAAGTAAAACGCCTGCTGGCCGATCCGCGCTCCTCCGCGCTGGCCGATAATTTCGCGGGCCAGTGGCTCGAACTCCGCAACCTCGACGTGGTCAAGCCCGATCCGCAGAAGTTTCCCGAATGGGGTCTCGACCTGCGCGACGCCATGAAAACCGAAACGCGCATGTTCTTCGACCACGTGCTCCGCGAGAATCGCCCGCTGGCCGATTTCCTGGATGCCCGGTACACGTTCCTCAATGAGCGCCTCGCGAAGTTCTACGGCATCCCCGACGTGAAAGGCCCCGATTTTCGCCGAGTCGAGCTCGCGACCGATCAGCGCGGCGGCCTGCTGAGCCAGGCCAGCGTGCTCACCGTCTCCAGCTATCCCACCCGCACTTCCGTGGTCATCCGCGGAAAGTACATCCTGCAAAATATCCTGGGCGCGCCGGTACCGCCGCCGCCGGCCGACGTCCCACTCCTGGATGAAGAAGCGGTCGGCACGTCGGCGTCCTTGCGCCAGCAGATGGAAACGCACCGCGACAACGCCGTCTGCGCATCCTGCCACTCCAAGATGGACGTGCTCGGCTTCGGCCTCGAAAACTACGACGGCATCGGCAAATGGCGCACCATGGACGGCAAATTCCCCGTCGATGCCAGCGGCACTTTCCCCAACGGAAAGACTTTTTCCACCCCCGCCGAGATGCGCGCCGCCCTCACGGACCGGCTCCCCGATTTCGCCCGTTGCATGGTGGAAAAGATGCTGACATACTCAATAGGACGGGGGCTGGGTCCGAATGACCGGCGCACCGTGGAGGAGATCAGCCGCAATTGGGCGGCGTCCGGTTATCCGTTTCAGTCGCTCCTGTACCAGGTGGTGGGCAGTCTTCCGTTCCAGTCGCGGCGCGGAGAGCTGACCAGTCAGAACGTAGCGAAACCGAAAGAGGTTGCACTCAGATGATCACGCGCAAGGCGCTCGCGAGACGAACTTTTCTGCGGGGTATGGGGACCGCCGTGGCGCTGCCCCTCCTCGATGCCATGGTGCCGGCATTCGCATCCGCCGCGCCCGGCAAGCCGCCCGTCCGCATGGCGTTTGTCTACGTGCCCAACGGCATCGACATGCGCAACTGGAACCCGGACTACGAAGGCAGGCTCACCCAGTTGCCGCGCATCCTCAAGCCGCTCGAGCCCTACAAGGACGACATCCTGCTGCTCGGCAATCTCACGCACAACACCGGGCGCGCCCTGCTCGATGGCGCCGGCGATCATGGCCGCTGCTGCGGATCGTACCTCACTGGCATCCAGGTCAAGAAAAGCACCACCGATATCAAAGCCGGCGTCTCCATGGACCAGATCGTGGCCCGCGAGATCGGCGGCCAGACGCGCTTCCCGTCGCTCGAGCTGGGCCTCGAAGACGCGCGCCAGTCCGGCGATTGCGACTCGGGCTACTCCTGCGCATACACCAACAACCTCGCGTGGCGCAGCGAGACCCAGCCGCTGCCTCCCATCCTCGATCCGCGCGCGCTGTTCGAGCACCTCTTCGGCAACGGCGTGGTGCTGAGTCCCGAGGCGCGCGTGCGCCAGGCCAGGTACCGCCGCAGCATTCTGGATTTCGTGACCGAGGACACCCGCAAGCTGGAGTCCGGCCTGGGGCCCACCGACAAGCGCAAGCTCGAAGAGTATTTGGGTTCGATCCGCGAAGTGGAGCGGCAGATCGAGAAGGCCGAGAAGGACAACGCCCAGATCGATCCGCACATGGAGAAGCCCTACGGCGTGCCGGCCGATTTCGCCGAGCACTTCAAGCTGATGACCGACATGATCACCATCGCGTTCCAGGCCGACCAGACGCGCGTGCTGACGTTCCTGGTCACGCACGAAGGGACGTCGCGCGCGTATCGCGAGATCGGCATCTCCGACGGCCACCATCCGCTCACCCACCACCGCAACCAGGCCGACCTGATGGAGAAGGTGGCGCAGATCAACAGCTACCACATGAAGCAATTCGCCGCGTGGGTGGAGAAGCTGAAGGCCACCAAGGAGGGCGACGGATCGCTGCTCGACAACTCCATGATCGTCTACGGCGCGGGCCTCTCCGACGGCAACCGCCACCTGCACGACGATCTCCCGACCCTGATCGTGGGGCGCGGCGGCAACTACATCAAGACCGGCCGCCGCGTGGTGTACCGCAAAGAGACGCCCATGTGCAACCTGTTCCTGACTATGATGGATCGTATGGGCGTGCACATGGAACATTTCGGCGACGCCACCGGTCAACTCCAGGGCCTGGATTTGGCGTAGTCGACAACCCACTGATTCTGACCTGCTTGGTGGGGCAGGGCTTCAGCCTGCCGCCGGCTTCAGCCGGCGCTCCTCGATCACGGAGATTTCTCCCGCCAGAGACGCTCCCGCCGCAGACCGTCCCCCGCGCATGTCGACGCTTAACGTGGGACAGGCCTCCCGGCCTGTCCAGCTCACAATCGCGCGCCGCGGTCCCGCAGGAACTGCTCCATCTTCGCCTGCTTCGCCCGCACCGCCGCAGCCAGCGGCGTGACCATCTCGCCGCGCGATTTCACCGCGGCATTCACATCCGCGCCGTGCTCGATCAATACGCTCGCCGCGTCCACGTAGCCCTTCGACGCGGCCAGGTGCAGGATCGTCATCCCGAAAGCCGGCGTCTGGACATTCGCGCCGGCCTTCAACAGCGCCTCCGCGATTCCCGCCTGCTCTTTACCGTAAACTGTGTACGCGAGAATCGGGAGATCGTGCGCGCCCCGCTCGCGAACCACCTGCCGGTCTGCCGCGAGAGCTTCGTTCACCCGGTCGGCCATCCCCAGCAGTACGGCCGTGCACGTGGAAATCGGCGCGCCCTTCCCGGCCAGCCAGTCCGCCATCGGAAAGAGCCCCATGTGGGCCGCCGCCTCGATCGCCAGCTCGTCCCAACTGGCGCGCGCATCGATCATGGCTGGATGGGCGCCCAAAAGCTCCTTCACTTTGTCGAAGTCGAAATGCGCCACTGTGATGAACTGCGTGATGGCCGTCCAAGGCACCCCGTTCAATTCGGTCTGCCCAGCGGGCCGTCGGTCGAAATGGACCACTTCGATTTCCGAAGCTCTCCGCAGAACGCCCACCGCATCGCCCGTCGCCAGTTCGAGATCGCCCTTGCCCACGCGCGCCCCGCGATGGATCACCACTTCGACGAGGTCGCCATAGCCCCGTGCGGCCGCCAGTTGGAGCGCGGTCTTGCCGTCCTTGCGCCGCGCATTGGGGTCGGAGGCATTCATCAGCAGGGTCCTCGACATCGAGGTCGCCGTTTCGTGATCCGGATAGTCCAACGCTGCCAACAGAGGGCTTTCGGGTCCGGCGCTGAGGTTGGCGCCTCGGGCATTCAGGAACGTCACCATCTCGGGCTTGCCGGCGGCCGTGGCATAGTGTAACGCGGTCCGGCCGTCGGATGATCTCATGCGGACGACTTCGGGGTCGGCGTTCGCCAACTCCGTCGCCCTGGGGACATCACCTGCCGCCGCCGCTTCGAAGATATTCGGCTTGGCTGTCTGCGCATGGAGAGCGCCGCCCCCCAAGACCGCACCGGCCGCCACTTCCGCGCCACCCCAGCGGGCCACGCCAACCCACCGGGCCGCGCCACCCCAGCGGGCCACGCCACCCCCCACTGCAGCCGCGCCCCCCACAACCGATTGCCACAAAAAACCGCGCCT
>OMOG01000017.1:5981-8338 GCA_900290305.1 Candidatus Sulfopaludibacter sp. SbA4 | reverse complement strand
GTTTGCGAGGCTAGGTCAACGTCCGTGCTTACCCCTGGCCCCAGGCCCCCCGATCCCTGGCCCCCACCCCGGCCTCGGCCTCCCTTTATACTGGGAGCCGTGGCATCCGTCGGCATCGAGGTTCCACCCCTGCGCTTTGGCGCGTTCGAGCTGGATCTCCGGAACAACGAGCTGCGTCGCGGAGGGGTGCTGCTCAAACTCTCTCCCCAGCAGTTCCGTGTCTTGCGGATGCTGGCCGAGCGCGCGGGCCGCGTGTGCACCCGCGAGGAGATCCAGCGCGAGATCTGGGGAAGCGAGGTCTTTGTCGACTTCGACCGCAGCCTCAACGTGTGCATCGCGCAGATCCGGTCCGCCTTGAACGACGATTCCGAAGCCCCCCGGTATATCCAGACGGTGCCCCGGCGCGGTTACCGCTTCGTCGCTCCGGTGGAGCAAGGAACCGCCGCGGCGCCGCCGCCCCGCAAGAAATGGCCGGTCGCCCTGGCCGCCGGAGTCATCGTTTGCGCGGGAGCTGCGGTGCTGATCTGGAACGCCGCGCGGCCTGCTCGCCGCACGATGATCGCCGTCCTTCCGTTCGAGAACATTACCCAGCGTCCGGACGATGCTCCCCTGATCGACGGCCTGGGCGACGAGCTGATCGACCAGTTCGGCACGATCTCGCCCGAGCTTCTTGGCGTCATCGGCCGCACCTCCGTGATGCACTACCAGGACCGCAAGCCGGACCTGCCGCAGATCGGCCGCGAGCTGGGTGTCGACTACGTAATCGAAGGCGACGTCCGCAGTGCCGGCGGGCGCGTGCGGATTTCCGCGCGGCTCGTCCAGGTGGC
Source organism: Candidatus Sulfopaludibacter sp. SbA4 (assembly GCA_900290305.1). Classification (GTDB taxonomy): domain Bacteria; phylum Acidobacteriota; class Terriglobia; order Bryobacterales; family Bryobacteraceae; genus OMOG01. The sequence continues at coordinate 7,511 of OMOG01000017.1, read as the reverse complement.
CGGCCAGAGACTCGCCTGGAGCGAGACCTACGAGCGGGAAGAGTCCGGCAGCTTCGAGTTGCAGGAGGAAATTGCCGCCAGTGTCGGCGCGGCCGTGGTGCGGTCGCTTTTTCCACGAGCTTCCGGATCCCGCCCGCCCGCGCATGTTCCCGATCCGGGAGCCGTGGAGGCCTTCGTCAATGGCCGCTATCTCCTGCACAAGAACAGCCGGGCGGAGACCGGGCGCGCCATCGCGTGGTTTGAAGAGGCCGCCAAGCGCGACCCCGCTTACGCCGAACCGTGGACGGTCCTGGCTCAGACGTATGTGGGGCTGGCCATGTCGGGAGCCGCGTCGGCCGCCGAAAATCTCGAGAAGGCGCGTCAGGCCGCCGAAAAGGCTCTGCGCCTTGATGAGGGCATCGCCGAGGCGCACAATGCGCTCGCGGAAGTGGACTTCTGGCGGGACTGGAATTGGACGGCGGCACAGACCCATTTCGATCGGGCCCTGGCCCTCAATCCCAGCCTGGCGCAGGCCTGGCACGATCGGGCGTTTTACCTGGTGGCCACGGGACACACCGAGGCCGGGGTAGCATCTCTGCGGCGCGCCATCGCAATCGATCCGCTGTCGCCGCGCGTGAATGTCGACGCCGGCTGGGTGCTTTTGCAGGCCCACCATTTTGACGAAGCCATCGCCCAGGCAAAACGCGCACTGGAACTGGAACCCGGCCTCGCCGAGGCGGCCGCCTGCATCGCAAGCGCGGAGCGGTATCAGGGAAAGGCCGGCCCCGTCCTCGAGCCGCGCCAGGGCGCGAGTTTCTTCGACCGCGCCCGGGCGTACGCGATGCTCGGGAGGAAAGAGGAGGCGCTCGGCGCTCTCGAATCGGCCTTCGAACAGCACGAGGTCCTGATGGCGCTGGTGGCCAGCGAGCCGGCGTTTGCAGTCCTGCACGGCGACCCGCGTTTCCGCGAGATCGTGCGAAAATTGGGTCTGTGAATTCCGCGACCGATTGGGAACATCACGGCATTCGCATCGTGCGCGCCGGTGAGCTGGACTCGAACACCCCGCAAACCCCCGGCATGACGCGCGCCGCCATCACCTATGCGCGCGCCGAGGTACTGATGGCGCGGGTGGCCAGCGAGCCGGCGTTCGCAGTCCTGCATGGCGACCCGCGTTTCCGCGAGATCGTGCGAAAATTGGGACTGTGACTTCCGCGACCGATTGGGAGCAGCACGGCATTCGCATCGTACGCGCCGGTGAGCTGGACTCGAATACCCCGCAAACCCCCGGCATGACGCGCGCCGCCATCACTTATGCGCGCGCCGAGGTGCTGATGCCGCTCGTCGCCAGCGAGCCGGCGTTCGCAGTCCTGCACGGCGACCCGCGTTTCCGCGAGATCGTGCGAAAATTGGGTCTGTGACTTCCACGCCCGATTGGGAGCAGCACGGCATTCGCATCGTACGCGCCGGCGAGCTGGACTCGAATACCCCGCAAACCCCCGGCATGACGCGCGCCGCCATCACTTATGCGCGCGCCGAGGTGCTGATGCCGCT
>OMOG01000017.1:0-5971 GCA_900290305.1 Candidatus Sulfopaludibacter sp. SbA4 | reverse complement strand
GACCCGCGTTTCCGCGAGATCGTGCGAAAATTGGGACTGTGACTTCCGCGACCGATTGGGAGCAGCACGGCATTCGCATCGTACGCGCCGGTGAGCTGGACTCGAACACCCCGCAAACCCCCGGCATGACGCGCGCCGCTGCCATCACCTATGCGCGCGCCGGAGCGCAGAAGCTCTGGGCGGGCACCGTAGTGGTCCAGCCGGAGGTGGCGACCGGGCCGCATCACCACGGTGAGTTGGAAACCGTGCTCTACATCGTCCGCGGCCGGGCGCGCTTTCGCTGGGGCGAGCGGTTGGAATTCGTCGCCGAAGCCGGCCCCGGCGATTTCATCTATGTGCCTCCGTTCGTGCCGCACCAGGAGATCAACGCCCTGCCCGACGCCCCGGTGGAGGCGGTGGTGGTGCGCAGCGGACAGGAGCCGGTGGTGGTCAATCTGGATATCGAGAGTCCCGAGCCCGGACCGAAGTCGCTGGCTCGCGATCGTTTTCACCCGGAGGGAGCGCGATGAAGCGATTTTTCCTGAGCCTGTTTCTGGCCGGTGCGTCCCTGCTTTCCGCGGCGGGCGACCTGCAGGTCTATGCCATCGACGTGGAAGGCGGGAAGTCCACGCTGTTCGTCTCGCCTTCGGGACAGTCCATGCTGGTCGACACCGGCTATGACGGGTTCCGGAATCGCGATGCGGATCGCATTGTCGCGGCCGCCAAGGCCGCGGGCGTGAAGCAGATCGATTACCTGGTCATTACGCACTACCACCACGATCACGTCGGCGGGGTCCCGCAACTGGCCGCCAAGATCCCGATCCGGAACTTTGTCGATCACGGCAAGAACTTCGAGGAAGCCAAGGACAACGCCGCGGTCTACAACCAGTACGTCAAGATCCGGAACAAAGCCAACCATATTGAAGTGAAGGCGGGAGACCGCATCCCCATCGAAGGGATGCAAGTGGAAGTGGTCACCGCATCGGGCGTTGCGATCGCCGCGCCGCTCGCGGGTGCCGGACAGGCCAATCCGGCCTGCGCGAGCTACAAGCCCCTTCAGCCGGACACGGGTGAGAACGCGCATTCCATCGGGATCGTCGTCACCTACGGCGATTTCCGGCTGGCCGATCTTGGCGATCTCTATTGGAATCAGGAGCACGATCTGGCCTGCCCTGATAACAAACTCGGCGTGGTCGACGTGTACCTCACCACGCACCATGGCAAGAAGACTTCCGGCTCGCCGCAGATGGTATGGGCCCTCGACCCCAGGGTGGCCATTATGAACAACGGACCTTCGACCGGCGGCTCGGCCCAGGCCTGGCAGACCATACACGATTCTCCGGACCTCGTGGATCTGTGGCAACTGCACTACGCCACCGCCAGCGATTCGGCCCACAATGCGCCGGAGAAATTCATCGCCAACTCCGGCGAGCCGTGCAAGGGCAATTGGATCCGGCTCTCGGTTCGCGAAGACGGCGCCTTCACGGTGCTCAACAGCCGGAACCACTACGAGAAGACTTACGAACCATCTAAAAAATCCAGCTCAGTCCCACGGTAGGGATGAAGTCCAGTAACCAGCCTCCCAATGTCATTCCGGGGGCCGGGGTAATCACTTTTTGAGGAAAGCGGGTGACCTGATTCTGGAAGTCCACCCGGGCCATGAGCCGCGTGCTCACCCGGATCTTGAGGCCGCCACCCAGCGCCAGCATGGGCTTCCATTCGCTGGTCTGCGTGAGATACCCATACTGCATGAGCGGCCGGTATGCCGTTTCCGCGCCGGTTCCTCGAAAGACCTTGATGCCGCCTCCGACCGCCAGGTAGGGTTGGATGCGCTCTTTTCGCGGGCGCGTGTGGAACACCATGTCATATTGCATGGCGTGGGCCTGGCCCGAAAAGCTGGCCGAGGCGCCGCCTGAAGTGAGCTGCGGGTCCCGCTCTTCGAAAAGGTAGCGGATCTCGCCGCTCCAGCGCGCGTAACGGTCGTGGCTGAACACGATTCCTGCGGCCGGCCCGGGACTGAAGCCCGCCGAGACCGGGGCCGGACCGCCCTGAATCGGGACTCCGTTCAGAAAACCGCCGCCACCCAGCGCGCCGATCTCGAACTGTTGCGCGTGAGCCGCACCCAGCAAAACGAAAAACAGAAGGACTCTCATGGGTTCACTCCACTACCCTGACCGTCACCGATGCGGTCATACCACCCTGCGTAACGGTCAGGGCTACGTCCGTTCCCGCGGGCGCCTTCGCCGGCGCTCTTGCGTTGATCTGGTAGACCCCCACCTCTCCGGGGGCCAGGCCGGCGTAGCTGACCGCCATCGGCACGCCACCCAAACTCACGTCGGGGCCGAGTAGCGCCACCGCCAGAGGCGACGACGGCGAAGCGTCGCCGGCCTCTACCTCCGGGGACGTCGCGCCCATGCCCGTGGCGTAAATGACGATCTCGTCGCCGGAGTGTATGGGATTCGACGGCGTCACCAGTTGCTGGTTGTCCGCCTTGACCACCACCGGGATGTTCGTCAGGGGACCCGCCGTTCCACTCAGAAAGATGGCGGGCGCAGCCGGCAGCAGGTTCAGATAATAGTCGTCGCTTACGCCTCCCGGCGTGTACAAAGTCAGGGGCACGCGCCCATCCACGTGCACCGGGAGTTGGGCGTTGATCTGGCCGGGCGATGCGAAAAACATGGGAATGGCGGAACCGTTCACCGTCAGGCACGATTCGCCGATCGCCGTGGGCAGGGGAATCTCCTGGGTTGCCACGTTGGTCGGGTTCAAGTTCGTGCCGAGAACCGAGATCAGGGACCCCGGCGCCACCGCCGCAGTGAGATCGGCAGCGTTGACCACCTGGTTCACGGTGGGTGGGACGACGGCCGAATCGAAGCCCCAGGCGAGCGCGGTGAAGCCTGAGACGGTGAGGGCAATCAGAGCGTTGCGGCTGGCCAGCGGCGCCAGGGTGCGGGTGAACGCGGAAAGTCCCCCCGAGGCCGGCGGCTGTTCCGCGACCCGGGTCGGGTGAATGGTAGATGCCGTGCCGAGATCGACCCGCTCGATGGTGCCGCCCGAGGGGGCGGTTGCCGGCGGGCCGGCCAGCAGGACGCCCTGAGTGTCGACAAAGGCGAAGCCCGAGGAAATGTCCGTCCAGGCGCCGACCGGTACGAGCGAGGCGTTGAGCAGCGTGTTCCCTGCCACATATTCGCCAGCGGACGCGGCGAAGGCGCCGGAAAGGGCGGCCGGCAGCTTTCGGGAAACCGTGAAGGTGTCCGCTCCCGCATCGTACAACATCACATTGCCGTCCGCCGATGCGGCCAGGATCGCGCCTCCGTTGGGGGTGGCCGCCAGCACGGTATCGATATTGATGGAATTCTGAAACACACCCAGGCTGGGGAGCGTCGTGGCCGTGCCGGAGAGAAGGTCGATGCGATCGATGGTATGGACCGTCCCGGCCACGCGGGATGCCGCCAGAACGGCGTTGCCCGAGGCCGCCACCGAGCGCGGGTAGTGGCCCAGCGGCATGGCGACCGGGGACAACTGCTGGAACAACTGCTGGAACGTATCCAGGTCGTACACATAAATCAGTTGCGAATTATCGTGTCCCACCAGCAGGTGTTTGTAGTCGAACGTGATGGCCATGCGGGTAGGGGTCGTGCCCGTGCGCAGCGTGGCCACTGGAAAAAGGCCGGAACCATCGAAGACCAGCACCTGGTTCCGGTCCTGGCGCAGGATGTAAAACCGGTCGCGGGAGGGATCGGCCAGCAGGTCCGCCAGCGTGCCGGGAACGTCCGTAGTCGAGCCCCTTTCGTCAGGCCGTTGGTTGTTGACCAGAAGGCGCACCGGAGGAGGCAGGTTCACCGCTTCGGCAGAGCTGATGGTGAGCGACCCCGTCACGGTGCCGCGGCGGTCCTGAAAGGTGGCGGGATCGACCGTCACCTGCACGGTCGCGGGCGTACGGCCGGTAGAGGGCGAAACCGTCACCCCGGCCAGGTCCGAGCTGAGGGAGAATGCGGTTCGTCCGCCGCCCGGATCGACAATCTTGAAACTCTGGGTGATGGCGCCGTGCTGGCAGAAGCTTCCGTGAAACACCAGGTCCTCGTGATCCGGCGAGAGGCGCGCGGATTGCGCCAGCGAGCCTACCGGCAGCACCAGCACCCCGCTGTCGGAAACGGCGTAGAGGGTGTCGGCCGCGGTGTTCAGGAGGGCTCGCCCAGCCATGTTCTCGGGGAGCCGCAAAACATCCCGCACGGTCAGGTTGTCGGCGTCCACTATGGAGAGGACGGGCGGCGCCGGGGTGACGGCCGACGCATCGGATGCCTGTGGAATCTGGGCGTAGATGATTCCCGCCGCGGAATCGATGGCGTGCGATCCAACGGCCAGCGTCCCGGCGGCGCCGCCGAACTGGGCCAGCAGCACGCCCTGCCGGGAGAACACGCCCCATCCGGCGGCGTAGTACGAGCCGTCGCGCGCCGCGCTCACCACGCGCGGGCCGAGCGGCGGGGTAGCCGTGTAGCCGGTCACTTGCACCTGCCGGGCCGAAACGTCGTACAGGAACCGGATGGTGTCGGCCAGGCCGAATATATAACGGCCATCCCCGGAAGCCGCCATGGCGGCCGCCACAATCTCGACCGGCGGGGACAATCTCGACCGGCGGGGTGCCGGGCGGGGCCGGGAGGGTGCTTTTGGCGGTCACGTTGGCGACCGTATCCACCAGTTGGGTCCGGCCGCTCGACGGATCGAGCAGTAGAAACTCGCTGGTTGTCGCGACTAGCGCCATCCCGTCGGCGCCGAAAGCCACCCCCAGAGGGGCACTGTCCAGCGAGAACGTCTGGCGCGCGCCGGCCACCAGGTCCATGACAGTCATGGCGTTGGCAGGCGAGGCGGGAGGCGCCGCGTTTCCAAAATGGGCCACCACCAGGTACCGGCCATCCGGGGAGAGCGCCAGCGAGGCGGGCCCCGCCGCGACGTGCATCGAGGTGCCGATGGTGAGGCCGGCGAGCGACAGGACGTCGATGCGGCCGGCGGTGAAGTTGGCGATGTAGAGCACGCCGCGGCCTTCGTCCAGGGCGATGTCCGCCGCCTGTCCGCCGATCGCCACCACCTGGCCAAAAGTGGCGCCGCGCGCCGTTTCGGGGACGCCGATCCAGACGGCCGCCAGCCAGATCGAGAGCCAAACCCATTTTCTACACAAAATAATGATGCGTTCGCAGCGCATAACATTCTTATCGACAGCGCCGATAAGTTTCACTAGAGTGAACTGCAAACAAAGAAGCGAAATCGGGCCGGGCCGGGACGCGGGCCGGCGAACGCACGGGCGGGTGCGGCGGATGTGGGCATCGTGGTGGATGCTGGCGGAGGCCCAGCGGTGGGCCAAGATGGAGCGGCGCATGGTGCGGCGGATGTGGGCATCGTGGTGGATGCTGGCGGCTGTCTTTGCCTGCCGGCTGCCGGCGCAGGATACGCTGGCCGTGACCCGCATCTCGGCCACGGCCGGGGATGCCGTGTTCCTGGTGGATGGCCAGGTGCTCGAAGCGGCGGCCGTCTTTACGTGGCCGGCGGGCAGCAAGCACAGCCTCGAGATCGCTCCCTGGCAATCCGCTCCTTCCGACAGCAAGACCCGCTATGTCTTCCAGCACTGGAGCACCCCGGCCGGCGCCTTGCCCGATCCCTCGAACAGCGTGACCATCACGGCCGACCCGGGCATTCCCTGGTACAACGCCGACCTCACCACGGAGTACGACGTTTCCATCAATTTCTATCAGTGCCCGGACGGCGGGTGTGCGCCCCCTGGCACGATCTGGCTGAACCAGACGGCCTATCTGCAGAATACGGATGTCTGGCTGGCGGCGGGGTCCACCGTGTCGCTCGACGCATCGCCCAATGCCGGGTATGTATTTGCCGGCTGGGGGCAAAACGGCTCGCTGGCACCGGTCTACACTTTCGTGCTGAACGGCGGGACCACGGTCTACCCGCAATTCTCGGTGGCGCGCGTCATCCAGTTGATGAC
>OMOG01000519.1 GCA_900290305.1 Candidatus Sulfopaludibacter sp. SbA4 | reverse complement strand
ATGGGCCAGCCAGTTGAATGGCGCCGGCATCTGCTCCTACCCGCCCGAGGACCTGGTAGTCGAAGACTACGGCCGCTATCTGAAGAAGAAAGGCAAAAGCATCCTCTCCGAGGAGCGGGTGCGAGTCGAGCCGTTTACCACGTCCATTCTGGACGGCATCGATATGCGGGAAACCATCCGTAAATGGTACGAAGGCCGCATCTATGTGCGCCAGTACCAGAAGATCCAGGGTGAGGTCGGCTCGATCGTGGTCATCTTCGACGAGGACCGCGACAACCGCTACTCCTACATGACCACCTGGCTGGGCGAGAACCAGAACGAGTCCGACATGGCCTTCTATTCCACCTTCCCGTTCGACAACCTGGTAGGGCCGGGTATGGGCCGGGCCGAATACGGCGGGATGTACGACGTGTGGCAGGACGCGGACTACGAATTCGCGGAGTCGAAATCCGAGCGGCTGCTGCTGGCGGCGCTCGACTATTCGATCCACCGGCACGTGGTCTACGTCGCCGCGAAACCCCCACGGAGCATTTTCAAGACCATCGCCTCGCGCGCGGGCCGCACCATCATTTATATCCCCATCGGCCAGCTCTCCCCGGTCTCGCTCAAGAAGATCCGCGTGGTTCACGTGCTGGACGGCTACGACAAGCGGGAAATCGCCAAGGACTATTTGTGGTGATCAAGAGCTGTCGGCGATTGAGAGCTGTCAGCGATCAGCCTTCAGCGGTCAGCCTGCGATTGCGGCCGTGCCTGCGCCGGTGCGTCGACGGGTGTCGCGGAGAGCTGAAGGCTGATCGCTGAACGCTGTCTATTCGTTGAGAGGTATCAGCCATCGGCATCGAGCGGTCAGCCTGCGAGTGCGGCCGTGCGTGTGCCGTGTGCGTCCGCCGCTGCCGCGGAGAGCCGATCGCTGAGCGCTGAACGCTGAAAGCTATTCGTCGCATCCAGGCTCCGCATCTTGGCCGAAAGAGTGGTCCGTTTTAGCCGGAGCATCTCCGCGGCCGCCTTCTTGTTGCCGCCGGTCTTCGAAAGCGCCTGCTCCAGGATGCTGCGCTCGATGAGCGCCAGCGTCTGTTCGTAATCCAGGCCGTTGTCCGGAACCGACACCACCGGGGGCGCCGGGACGGCCGGGACGGCGTGGATCGGGGGCCGTGCCGCCGGAGTTGCGGGTAGGGGAAAATCCCCCGCCAGCAGAACCGCGCGATCGCCGCTCATCGCCACCGCCATCTCCACGGCGTTCTCCAGTTGCCGGACATTGCCGGGCCAGGCGTAACCACATAGATGTTCGATGGCTTCCGGCCGGAACGATTTGGGCGGAATCTCCTCCACCCGGCAAACCTTCTCCACGAAATGCCAGGCCAGCATGGGGATGTCCTCGCGCCGCTGCCGCAGGGGCGGCATGTGTATGGGCACCACGTTCAGGCGGTAGTAAAGGTCCTCCCGGAACCGGTCCTGTTCGATTCTCTGCGCGAGGTCGCAGTTGGTGGCCGCCACCACGCGAATGTCCAGCCGGACCGTCTCCGAGCTGCCTAACCTCTGCAGCTCCCGCTCCTGCACGACCCGCAGGAGCTTGGCCTGAAGATCCAGGGGCAGATCTCCGATTTCATCCAGAAAAAGGGTGCCCCCCTGAGCCTGCTCGAACCGGCCGACCCGGTTTTGAAAGGCCCCCGTGAACGCTCCTTTGACGTGACCGAACAGCTCGGCTTCCAGCAGGTTTTCGGGTAAGGCGCTGCAGTTTACCGCTACCAGGCGCGACCGGCGGCGCGGACCCGCCAGGTGCACCGCGCGCGCGGCCATCTCCTTGCCCGTGCCGGTTTCGCCCGTGATCAGGACCGTCGACCGGCGGCCGGCCACCATTCGAATGATGTGGCTGACCTGCCGCATCTCCGCGCTCTCCCCGACCAGCAGCCCCTCCCATTCCTCCCGCTCCAGGCAGGTGGCGAGCCGAACCAGATCGCAGGTGCTGCGGTCCGCCGTTTCCGAGGGCAGCGGCGAGCCGAAGGTCGACACTTGTTTGGCATCCATCATGTGTTTATACAGCCCGGCATGTGTTTATGACAGCCCTGTCTTTATGCAACCCTGTCTTTATTAAAGCAATGTCTTCATCCATCAACGGCGCGTACACAGCAGCAATCGGCGGAACTCCCGCAAACTTTAGGACCAAACCTCAGCGTCCTCTCGAAAAAAAAGGCTAAAGCCTCCTCACCCGCCCGCCGATATGTCATTCAGCCAGAGGCAGGCGTCGGTTATGAGAGTCTACGATGTGAATCTGACAAGTACTTCGGCGGCCGAGTCCGGGCGGGCGTCCGAGACACAAAAGGCCGATCGGGCCGGTAGCGGCCGGGCAGGTAGTTCGGGCGCGGCCGGAAATGGCGACCGTGTGGAGTTTTCCAGCACCTTGGGACGTCTCTCCCAAGCCCTGGCGGCAGACGGCTCGGATCGGGCCAGCCGGGTGCAAGCGCTAGCGGCACAATATCAGAGCGGCCAATACCAGCCCGACTCCCTGGCCACCAGCCGGGGCATGATTTCGGAGGCGCTGGCGGCCGGCGGCAAGTAGCCATGACGGCAGCCAACGTGGTCGAAGGGTTGGCGGCGGCGCGCTTCCAGGTGGAGCGGGCGTGCGGGCTGTTGGTGGCCGCATCTCCCGAGTCCCTGGACGGGTGTCCGGCGCTGCTCGAAAGGGCCTGTTCCGCGATCGCGGAATTCCGGCCGGGGCTGCGCGAGGTCCAGGGCGACCCCGATGCGCTGGCGGAGGCGTACCGGCTGCAATTCGCAATCCGCCACGCCGCGAGGCTGCTCGAAAGCGCGTGGCAATACCACGCCAAATGGAACCGCATACTGGGGGCCATGACCGGAGGCTACACGCGCCGCGGCGATCCGGCGCCGGTCATTCGGCCGGCACGGGTCTGTCTCACGGGTTAAGAAGCTATGGGGAACATTCTCGCCACTCTGGGCTCTTCGGCGGGCGCGCTCGACGCCATCGATCAGGTCCTGCAGGTCACCCAAAACAACGTAGCCAATGCCTCCACGCCCGGCTATGCCAAGCAAAGCCTGGTTCTCGAGGCCATGCCCTTCGATTTGACCACAGGGGCAACCGGGGGCGTCCGCGCCGGCCAAGTCCAAAGCTCGCGGGATCAGTATGCCGAGCAGGCCGTGCGCAGCCAGACCACCTTGCTCGGAAATGCGCAGCAAAACGTCACCAGCCTCACCTCCTTGCAATCGCTGTTCGATGTCACGGGCCAATCCGGCATTCCGTTAGCTCTCAACAACCTGTTCCAGAGCTTCTCCGCCTGGGCACAATCGCCCAGCGACACGGTGGCGCGCCAAACGGTGTTGCAGCAGGCCACCAGCCTGGCGAGTGCGTTCCAGCAAACCGCCACCGGGCTGGCCGGCGCGCAGCAGCAAACCCAGCAACAACTGCAGGGGACGGTGGACCAGATCAACCAACTGGTGGGCCAGCTCCAGGGCTTCAACACCAAGATTTTGCAGGGTTCGCGAAACGATCCCTCCCTGGACGCCGAAGTGAATTCCACCCTGGAACAACTGTCGCAGTACGCCGATATCACGTCCCTGCAGCAGCCGGATGGAACGGTGACGGTTCTGATGAATGGCCAGACGCCCTTGCTGGTGGCCGGCCAGCAGTATCGGATTTCCTACCGGCTCGCGGGGGCGGCCACTCCGCTCTACGCGGGCCATGCGTCCGCGCAAATCACCGCCGCGGACGGCACCGACATCACGGCACAAACCACCGGCGGCCAACTCGGAGCCCTGCTCAATATCCGGAACACGGTAATCCCTTCCTATCTGGGTGACTCGTCCCAAGCCGGCTCGCTTAATATCTTGGCCAAAACGTTCGCCGACCGCGTCAACACGCTGTTGACACCGGTCGACAACTCCAGCGGCACACCGGTCCAGACGGGTGTTCCCATCTTCACCTACGACACCACCAACGACACCAACGTGGCGCAGACGCTGGCCGTCGATCCCCAAGTCGCGCCGGACCAATTGACCGCGGTGGATCCCGGGCCGCCCGGCATTTCCAACGGGGTTCCCCTGGCACTATCCGCTATGTCCAATGGGACCGACAGCGCCGACCAGATCGATGGCGACACCTACAACCAGTACTTCGGTGGCATGGCATCCGCGGTCGGCAGCGCGCTCAACCAAGCCACCGGGCAACAGACGGTCCAGCAGGCTGCGGTGGCACAAGCCCAGAACCTCCGCCAGCAGACGTCCGGGGTATCCCTGGATGAAGAGGCCACGCTCCTGGTCCAGTTCCAGAGGGCTTATGACGCCAACTCGCGGCTCATCTCGGTGCTCGACCAGATTAGCCTGGATGCCATCAACATCATCCAGCCAGGAACCGCATGATCACCAACCTCGATCCCGCCTCTTCACTATATCTGTCCGAAATCGGACAGATCCAACAGAGAATCGCCGACGCCAACAACCAGGTTTCGTCCGGCAAGAAAATATCGGTGGCGTCGGATGCGCCCGATGAGATCGCTCCCCTGCTCCAGCTTCGCGCCGACCAGTCGCACAATAGCCAGATCCAAGCCAATCTCGTACTCGCCAAATCCAATGCGGACGCGGCCGATGGCGCGCTCTCGAGCGCCATCCAGCTCATGGACAGCGCGCTTTCCGTCGCCACCCAGGGCACCAACATCACCATGGACTCCACCACCTACCAGAACCTCGCCCAGCAGGTGCAGGCCCTGCAACAGCAGATGGTGAACCTCAGCCAGACCACGGTCCAAGGCAAGTACATCTTCAGCGGCGACCAGGACGGCAGCCCCGCCTACGCCCTCGACCTGGCCACCCCCGTTGCCAATCCCGATGGTACGATGCCGCCTCCCACCAATGGGGTCGATCAGCTCTTGACGGCCCAGACCGCCACGCAACAGGTGGAGGATCCCGCCGGAGGATCGTTCGTCGCCACCCAGACCGCGCAAACCATCTTCGACGACGGGCGCAATGCGGATGGCACGTTTGCGGCGGACAACGTTTTCAACTCCCTGCAAACTCTGCGGTTGGCCCTGCTCGCCAACAACCCCACCCAGATTGCCAACACCATCACTTCCGTCAAGGCGGCCACCGACCATCTGAATGCCATGGAATCCTTCTATGGCAATGTCCAGGATCGAATTCAGACCGCGACCGATTATGCCAGCAGCTACGACACCCGGTTGCAGACCGAAATCAGCGCCGCACAGGATGCCGATGTAACCAGCGCCGCCATGGAGCTTACCCAGTCCAGCACCCAGCTCCAGGCCGCCCTGCAGATGCAGGCCAAGATGCCCACCAGCACCCTGTTCGATTTTCTGGGCTGAAGCGTGGTGGCACAGGCACTTCTTGACCCCGCCACCGGGCCTGCCTGTGTGTCCGTGGCACAGGCATTCCTGCCTGTGTGTCGTGGCACAGGCATTCCTGCCTGTGTGTCGTGGCACAGGCATTTCTTGACCCGTCACCGGGCCTGCCTGTGTGTCGTGGCACAGGCATTCCTGCCTGTGTGTCCGTGACACAGGCATTCCTGCCTTGTGT
>OMOG01000278.1 GCA_900290305.1 Candidatus Sulfopaludibacter sp. SbA4 | reverse complement strand
GCGGCTTGCCCTGGAACTCGGTGGCCGCCGGATTGTCGGTAAGGCTCAGGAAATCGGGCAGAACGCGCGAGCCGATCTTGTCGGCGAGGCCGCCGTTGGCGTTGTAGGCGCGCTCGAAGCGGAGGTCGTCGACCACCACCCGCGGCACGCCCGCCATGGCGGAGCCGATAGCCTGGAGGAACAACTCGCCCGCCGCGTCGCTCTCGAAGAGCACCGGTCCGGTGTAGCGCTCCACGAGGGCCGCCTTGCGCAACCGGTCGAGGCGCGTCTGCAGGGTGCGAATGGCCTTGACGATCTCGTCGCGAGCGGGGAGTGCGCGGACCGATCGCGCGCGGAAGACTTCGGAATCCGCGAGCGGCATGCCGTCGACGGCCTGCGTCTCCGCGGTGATCGACAGGCTGGCCAGCGAACTCGAGCGCACGTAGCTGGTGCCCTCGGAGTTCACATAGCGGGTGAGCCAGCTATTGACCGTCAGGTTCACGGACGAGTTATCGATTCCGGGAGTCTCGCGAAACAGCGCGGAGAGTTCCTTGACGAAGCGCTCTTCGGCGGCGCGGTCCCAGACCAGCGGCTCGGGCGTTTCGGTGAGGGTGACAGCGGGCTCCTTGCTGAAATCGGGCGCGTCATCGGTGCGGTTGCGGTTCTCCAGCGCGGCCTTCTTCTTGGCGTAGAAATCGAGCGCGTTCTTGTAGGCGCTGTCGGTCGTGAGCCAGAGCTGCCGGCGGATTTCGTCGTAATTGTCGTCCACCGGGACGCCCATGCCGCCGGTGATGAGCGGCCGCGCAACGCCCCCGGTCATCATGCGCGGTGCGAAGAAGTTGGTATTGTCGCGGGCGTAGTCGCCGACCCGCACCTCCACCCCCATGTTGCGGAAGGGACGCCGGGCTTCCGGTCCCCCTTCGCAGCCGGCGCTGGCGCCGGTCAACGCGCCGAAGCTGGCGGCGGCGCTGCAGCCTTCGGTTTCCACGATTCGATATGCGACGAAGTATGGTTTCTGCAGGTTCTCGAGCTGCAGCTTTTTCATGGAGCGCGCCAGCTCATCGCGCATGGCGCGCATCACGACATCGTCGGCCGCCAACGCGGGAGCGGCGCAGAGGAAAGCGGTGGCCAGGATTTTGCGGATCATGCGGTGGCTCCTTAAACTCGCGCAAAACGGTCGCAGCGCGATCGGTTCCTGTCCTCTATGGTGGCGCGACGCGACCTTTGCGCTTCTCATTTGTCGTCCGAAGGCGGGCTCAGAATCGGCGAAAGTTCCTGCGACTTAGGCTTCTTCTGCACCTCGATTTCGCTGAACAACAGACCGGGTCCGCCGGCCGAAACGGGGAGCGGTCCCGATTCCGCGCCGCAGATGCCGTTGAAGGCCGCCGATTGATTGTCGGCCGCCAGAATCTTGTTGAACGTGGTGAGGGCCGTGCCGATCAGGTCCACTCCGCGCACCAGCTCTTCGTGGCCATCGGGGTAGATGCGGTAGACCATTACCGGGATCACTTCGAAGAAGTTCGGCACGCCGCGGCCGACGGACGTGAAGCCGCCGGCGATGTCTTCGAAGTACAGGCCGTAGGGCAGGTTCTTCTTCTTGACCTCTTCGATGAGCTTGTTCTTCAGCTCTTCCGGCGTGACGGTTTTGGAGGCCACGACCAGAAGGTTCGACTGCCGGCCGGCCACGTTGTAGCCCGCCGCGCGGCGGCCGTGGCCGTTGGACTCCGGGAAGCCATCGATCGGCAGGCGCGACATCAGGAAGTTCTTGAGGACTCCGTTCTCGACCACCGTCACGCGCCGCGCCTTCACGCCTTCGTTGTCGAACTTGTAATAACCGGCCAGCTCCGTGTCGCCGTAGTTCTTCTGCGTGGGGTCGGAGTATACGGAAAGGAAATCGGGAAGCACCTTCTGGCCTACTTTGTCGCGAAAGGTCTGCGCCTGCTGTTCGTCCTTCTGCCGCTGGCCTTCAATGCGATGGCCGAAGATCTCGTGGAATATCACTCCCGTGGCGCGGGGTGAAAGGATGGCCGGCCCCACGTACGGCTCCATCACCGGGGCGAGCTTCAGCGCCATCAGATTCTTCGTCATCTTCTGCACTTTGGCGAGGACGGCATCGTCGCCCGGCAACCCTTGCGGGGTTGACGAATACATGTGCTCGAAGAGCGGAAGCTCCATGCCGTCGGACGCCTTGGCGAATCCCGCAACGCTGAGGCGATACGTGGTTTCCGCCGTGTGGATGGCCGCCCCGTCGCTGGAGACGAACCAGCGGCTCTCGCGCAGGCCGGTGAGCGTGGAGTCGGCATAATAGATGTTGCCGTAGCGCTGAAATGGCTCGGTGTATTTGCGTACCTTCTCTTCCCAGCGGGCGCGATCGGCCACCAGCGCGGGAGGGTCGGGCTCGGAATAGACTTCCGCCTTGGACGGCGAGAAGTCGCCCGCTTTGTCGGTGGTCTCGGCCTTCACCTTGACGTTGGTCCTGACCGCGATCAACTGTTCCACGGCGCGCTTGTATTTCTGGTCGGTGTAATACCAGATGGCGGCGCGGATGGCGTCGGGGTCGTCGTCGATCGGCATGGTATAGAAGCTGATGCGGTCGAGCATGTTGAACAGCGCACCGCGGATGGGGCGGGTGTTATCCAGCTCGTAACTGCCCACCCGCAGATCGATGGCGAGCTGGCGGCGCCTAGAGACCGGCTGGCTGGCGGTGAGGGCGCCGAAGGATGCGGACGCGCTGGCCGTCTCGGTTTCCAGGACCTCGTAACTGAGGAAGTAGGGCGGTGTGGGCTGCTTCTTGAGATGTTCCATGGAGCGGGACATCTCGGCCTTCAGAGCATCCATCATTATCGAGGGCATCACCGAGGGTTTAGAGGTTTGGCCCCGCGCGCCGATGGGGACCATGGACAGCCATGCCAGCAGAGTCAGACAGGTCGGCTTCATAAGACTCCAGACGCAATCCCCTGCGAATGCGTTAGTGCGGACAAGAAGATTATAGTCCAGCGGGGTGTGTGGCGGGGGTGCCGCAGTGTGCGGTCCCGTGCACACCCCAGTGACTTATTGCAGCTGTGTAATAGGATTTCGCTAGGTGATCGTGGCGCAGGCACTCCTGCCTGCCGTGTCGAGACTCGTCTCGACACCTCTTCCCGGTTGTGACACACCGTAGGAGGCAGGCGTCGGCATGAGTGCCCGACCCAGAGGGTACCCCGGCAGGCATGAGTGCCTGCGCCACGNNCATCCACGCGGCGCCCACTACCGCGATAATCGCGCCATCCCGGCCGCGCACCGGCAGGGCTACCGCCGCCCGCGCGTTGACCGCACGCGCCCCGGGTTTCACCGCGCCCGAGCGGTCTTCCTGCAGATTGCACGTCTGGACCGGCTCGCCCCGTTCCAGCGCCAGGCCCGCCATCCCTTTCCCGGAGGGCACCCACTCGACGGCCTGCTCGACGGGCAGCGGGATGTTGACGCTCGCCCGAAGCCGCAGACCGCCCCCAACGTGCAGATGCACCGTCCCCGCCACCGCGTCCGCGGCATCGAGAAAACCCACCAGCCACGCCTGCACAGCGCTCTTCAATTCGGCGTCGTCGAAATCCGGCATGGCTGCTTTATACCATGCCCGGCGCGGTCAATTGGAATGTTGGCCCGGCCGTGGAGCCATCTTTCAGGCCCGATGGCGTGCGCATCAGTTCCCGCGCCGCCAGGTCCACCGAGTACATCAGGCCGATCGCCTCGCGCAGGTATCCCGGCTCGCCGTTGAAGGTGCGGTGCAAGCCCTTGAGCAGCGCCTGATAGGTCCGCGAGAACTGCTCGGCCAGGATCAGCGCGCGCGAACCCGGCGGATACAATACCATGTCGGGATCGTCCAACATGGGCCACACGCCGTCCGGATCGAACGGAATCCGACTGCCGGAATACGAGAAGGTCCTGGTCTCCGGATGGAATACCAGGCGGCGGCCTTCCACGATCTCGGAGAACCTGTAAAAGTGCGCCAGCTCATGCTCGGGATCGTCCGGATTCAACGGGCCTGCGCCCTCACCCTGCTCCTTGATCTCGCGGATCGCGGCGCGGGCATCCTCCAGGCTGCGGATCACGAGCAGCGTGCCGGGGCCGGACCAATCCGCCACCTGACGGTCCGTATGGCCGAACGAGATCTCGCCCGAGGCCGCCAGGTTGACCAGCGCCTTGTCGATCTCGTCGTAGAACCAGCCGATGGTAAATGCGTGGGACTGCGTCTCATCCCGCGAATCGGATCGCCCGCGCGCGGGATCGACGGTCTCTTCCGGTTCTTCGATCGACAGAAACACATCGCGGATCTGCGCGATCGAGCAGCGCCGCAGCCGGACCGTCAACCCGCCGCGCAGTCCGCCGGGCAGCGGTCCCGGATAGCTCGGCACGAAATCGGGCCGGTCGATTTTCGGCGCTCCGCCGATGGAGATCAGAATATTCGACGAAAGCGCCATGTGCAGCATCTCCTCGATCACCACGCTGCGGATCAGATCCGCGACCTCCCCATTGGCTCCTGCCTTGATGCTGTAGAGCGCCGTCAGGTAGGGCGGAATGGTGGAGTGCTCCAGCTCCACCGCGAGCTGCAGCGCCTGCATCAAGTCGGGCTTGGAATCCAGGCGCATGTAGACGGGCTTGGCCAGCCACTTGCGAATCATCTCGCGCTTGGGCGCCGAAAGGTCGCGGGTCACCGGCATGTAGTTCGGATCGTGGATCGGAGTATCGAACACCTTCTGGAGAATGCTGCGCCGGCTCATCACGCTGGCGAAATTCGCCAGGTCCACGATGGGCCGCATGATGGGATACAGGTTGGCGTACTGCTGGAAAATCGGCTGCACATTTTCGAGCCACGTGGGTTCCTCGGGCGCCTGGAAGCCCGAGAAGACCAGGGCGTTCAGAATCAGGCTGGGGTTCTGCACGCTTCCCACCGGCGGCGCCGAATTTCCCAAGCCATAGGTGATGCCGTAGACTTGCCCGTCGATATACACGCGCGGATCGCCGGGGTCGGCCGAAGTCATGGGCAGGTTGGCGCGGCCATCCGGGCCGGTGGTCACGGTCGAAGGGAATTGGAGAGCCGACTGCGGCTGGCCCACCGTCTGCGGCCCGGGCACCGGCCCCTGCGTGGCCTGCTGCTGCATCAGGGTGGGATCGTAGGCCAGGCTGATGGTTTGGCCGGCTGCCGGATTTCCGAGCGACGTGGCCCAGAACTCGGCATCCAGCGTTTGGGGCGGATTGAAGCGGAAGACAAACTGGTCGGCGCGCACGAAGGCGGGACTTTCCATCAGCAACGGCTGCGGACCGGAGGCTGAGGATTGCACCACCGCCACCGGGTTGGTGGTGGCGAGCTTGACGAGATCGGCCGTCAGGGGAAACGAGACGACCCCGGCCGTGCGCGTGAACCAGTTGGGGCCCTGATATTCGATTTCGCCCAGCAGCACGGGCGCTCCCGACGAGGGCAGGATGGCTGCATACAGCGAACCTACCGGCAGATTGGGACCACCCGAGGATTGAGTGGGCAGGCTGTTTCCCACGTCGAGCCACAAGCGGTTGTCGCGCACCATGGCATACGCGGTGTTCAGCGGCGATGGCGGCACCGGCACCGGCAGCAGCGCCTTCCCGGCGACGAAGCGCCGCGGCTCGCCGGCGGAACCGAGGCCGATGGTGCCCACCACGCGGCCGAAGGTGAACGTGGTGGAGGTGGCGTCCTGATCGATACCATCCACATTGAACTTGATGCTGAGCCGGTCCGGCACTCCGGAGGCCGACAGTTCCTGGAGGAATCGCGATCCGCCATCGCCCTTCCACTCCACCGCGTTGAGGACGCTCTGGTAGAACGCGCCATAGACCGCGTCACCCTGCCCCGGCGGGAAGCGATTCCAGATATCGGCGAAGGCGGCCACTTCGAAATCGCCGCGGAAGCCCAGGGGCGGCGCGCCCACGCCCCCCGGCGTGAATCGCTGGAGCACGATTTGAAAACCCCAGATTTCGGAAACCATCTGCTGCATGGGGTCCAGGTCCACCAGTTTGCCCTCGACCCGGACGTCGCTTCCGTTGATGGCGGCGCCCACCACGGGGTCTACGTTGGGATCGTCCGACGACGTGCCATCGCGGTAATACACCTGCTGCACCTTCGCTCCAAAGAAGCGCCATGCCCCGGTGCCCCGGGGGTTCCACCAGCCGTTCGCCGAATTGGCGGTCTGCAGCAGCTCGTAATTCGGTTGAAATGTCCGGCTGTCGAAGTGCTCCGGATCGTTGTTGACGGTGGACACATCGGCTTGAAACTGGCCCGCGAAGACCAGCCGTGGAGTATACAGATAGCTCATTGCCTGTTGAGCCTATCAGACCGGACGAAATGATACAAGACTAAGTGTAGCCGTGCAACACTTAGTTGTGACCAGTTACACAGTTACCGGCGGTTTACTCTGCCGCGGACCTCACAATCCGCACCGGACCGAGAAGCCCCGAGGGCAGCAGNNAGGACCGATAAGCCCCGAGGGCAGCAACGGTGAATTGGCGCGGTAGAACGCCTGCGTCGTGTAGGTGTACTTCTTGGGAGCGTCGGGCTGCTGGTCGCCGATCAGGCGGTTGACCCAGAGGTTGGTCACCTTGACTTCCAGCGTGTTCGCGCCGGGCTTCAGGGCCTCGGTCACATCCACGCGGAACGGCGGCTTCCACAGGATGCCCAGCGGCTTGCCGTTCAACGATACCTGT
>OMOG01000258.1:941-6197 GCA_900290305.1 Candidatus Sulfopaludibacter sp. SbA4 | reverse complement strand
CGCCACCATCGAGCAGGTGTAGAGATTGTCGCCCGGGCGCGAGTCCGCATTCCAATCGGGACCCGGATTGCCGACCCCCCAGTAGATCAGGTTCAACTCGGGATCGTATGCGCCGGTCACCCAAGTGGAGCCTCCGCCCGTCTTCCAGGTTTCGCCCGGCCACGATTCGTGCCCCGGCTCGCCCGGTCCCGGTATGGTCCAGAAGCGCCAGGCGCGCTGGCCGGTCTTGGCGTCGTAGGCATCCACGAACCCGCGGATGCCGGCCTCGCCGCCACTCACCCCCACCACTACCTTGCCGCGAATCGCCAGCGGCGCGAGCGTCATGCTGTAGCCGGTCTTGTAGTCTTCTACTTTGGTGGCCCAGCGCTCCGCGCCGCTGCTGATATCGAGCGCCACCAGGTAGCAATCGAGCGTCGCCACGAATAACTGGTTGTCGAGGATCGCGGGGCCGCGGCTCACGTGTCCGAATCCGATCGACCGGTAGTCGTCGGGGATGGGCCGCTTCCAAGTCCAGAGTTCCCTGCCGGTGCGCACGTCCAGTGCCGCCGCGGTATTGGGCCCGGTGACATACATCACTCCGTCTACCACCAAAGGAGAGACTTCCGTGCGCCGGTTCGGAAACTGGTAGGCCCACTTCACGCGCAGTCCGGAGACATTCGCCGGAGTCAGTTGAGTCAGTGGAGAGTAGCGGTGGCCAAGGTAGTTTCCGGAATAAGTCACCCAGTTTCCCGGGTCTTTCGACGCATCCACAATTCGCTCATACGGCACCTGGGCGAGTGCGGTAGCGGAGATCAGGACGAGCGTCGAGACGAGTCTCGACGCGGCACGCTGAGAGCGTGCGCCACAAGTGCTCATGACTTTCCCCTCAGGCTCGCCAGATACGCCACGATGTCATCCAACTCGGCGCCGCTCAGCGAGCGCTCGAACGACGGCATGGGGCTCTCCTGCTTCAGCCGGCGCAGCTCTTTCAGCTCCGCCTTTCGAAAGCTGTGAAATTTCCCGCGCGAGTCTTTTAACTGGATGGTGAACGAGTCTTCGTTCACTCGGATGCCGCGAACCGTTTCGCCCGACGTAGTCACCGCCGCCACGTACAGGAAGCCTTCGGGCGGCGAGTCAGTGGGCTTCAGCAGAGTCTTGCGGAGATAGGCGCCATTGCGCCGGGCGCCGATATCGGTCAGTTCCGGCCCGATTCCTTGCCCCTTCCCGCTGGCAATGTGGCAGCCGGGGCAGCCTTTGGATTCGTAAACGCTCGCGCCGCGCGCCGCATCGCCCGCCAGCGGCTCCGGCTGGACTGTTCCGAGCGAGCGCACATAGGCCGCCACGCTGGCCACCTCGCGCTTCGACAATTGCCAGGCGCCCGGCATCTCCGGATTGATGCCCTCGAAGATCACTTTGCGCAGGGCATCGTCGTCCGCGGCCTTGTTGAGCTTCGGGCGGTTCAGGCTCGGGCCGCGGCCTCCGGTGCCCGTCTGCCCATGACAAAGCGCGCACTGCGCTTCGAAGATTTTCCTGCCGGCTGCGAGGTCGGGAGGCGTTTCGGTGGCGGTCTGCGCGAAGGCGGAGGCGCATGCCGCGAAGATCGGAATCCATCCATGCATTTGGGGTTCAAGTCTATCACGGTTTAGAGCGTGTGAGTCTCGGCAACCAGATCGGGTAGATCGGCCCACCAGATCTCGCCCTGCGAGATCACCAGTCACTTCTCTCCAGAACGCGGCGGGCGGCGGCGGAAACGAACGGGTCTTGTGGCTGCCCGACTTCGAGGCAGACTCGATCCATGGCTTCGGTCACGTCGTCCGGGGCGTGGCGCGCCACGTACGCTTTGAGCGCATCGCTGAACAACAGGCTCCGCGACTTCTTGGTACGCCGTGCGAGGCGCTCAGCCCCTTTGAATACATCGTCGGGAATGGAGACGGCAGTCTTCATACGTTCATACCCTTTATGCGGTAAAATCAAAGGCGATGGCAGTCATAAAACCATTCACTTTCAAATGCAAAACGGAGGGATGTAAAGGGCGTATCATCATTCCTGTCGCCTTGGGCACGCTGTTTCCGAAGGGGGATGAGGTCGTTCGAGCATTCTGCCAGAAGTGTAAGAAAATAAGAAACAAAATCGCTATATGAAACGTGACGCTACCAAGGATGGAGCCGCAATAATCCACAGAGAGAACCTTAAACCCGGCCGCTAACCAGTCTACGCCTCAATCCAGTGAATCTTCGGCAGCTCCAGCCCCTGATTCACGAGGCCCTGCAAAAGCCACACCATAGCGTCACAGGCATCATCGTGCGCCTCCACCCCCAAATTGAAAACCTGCCCCAAGAGTTGCTCGCACCCGCTCCGAGGGAATAGCACCGTCCCATTCTTGATATACGGCGCTACTACCTGCAACCGGCTGCGCTTGTCCGTCGTGGGCTTCATCGAAACCACGGGAAGCATCGCCCTTTCCATTTTCCTGAATGGCCGCCTTCTGGTACGCCACGTCCTCGACGAAGAACAGATTGGCGTCGCCCCGCTCGCCGGGGATCTCGCGCACGCGCTTCATGAAATTGTGAAACGTGACGTGCTGGTTGTAGGGATTCGGGCGTATAAGAATCTTGGGCGCGTCGTCCACGTAGAACACTTCGCCTGAGACGATAGCGATCGGCGGATTCCTCCTGAGATATCGCTAAGTCAACGCCCTGGCCCTTGATGGCGGCCACGGCACCTTTTGGTCGCTCATCGTAGTAGTGGATATCGACCATGGTATCGCCCTTGATGTGCTTCAGGGGTTTGCCGCATGCTTTGCAGACACGCGGAACGGACTGAATCTCGCTTGCCTTCGGAACCGCGTAGGAGGTGTGCCCGGATCGAGCGTCGCCACGTTCGCGTCTTCGTCCTCATGCCCATCCTCGCATAGCCAGAAACCCTTTTCCTCCATCCCGGCCACCTGCTTGATGCGGGCGTCGAACGCATCGGCCTTGGTCGTAAGCTTCGCAATAAGGTCTTTCGTCATCTAGCTCGGATCATGAATTTGGTTTGGGTTGATTAAATTATAGGAAACTGGCGGGATTCGGCAAGTGTATAATTAGGGGTTTGGCTAGGAGTATCGATGCCCGAGGACCCACCCGAACTCCCTCATGAACTGCCGCAGGCTTCTCCCGTAGGACCGGAAGCGCTTGCTGCCCAAGGCCAGCCAACGGCGCCTGCAAGCGGGAAGCGTTCTTCCTTTCGGGACATCCGCCGCCAGCTCAGCGAAGAAGAGCTAAAGCAAACGGGTGTTCAAAAACTGCTGATCGAGGATTTCGAAAGAGCAGAAACAGAATGCGAAATGGTGCAAGGGTTCGTAGAGCGCTACCATGAGAAAGATAAGGAGGTGGCAAGGTTGACCGAGAAGCTGAAGACGAACATCGCTCTCGAAATAATGACGAGCGTCGGCCTTGCCGGAGGTGGTGCTATCGTGAGCCTTGCACCAACCTTTTATCCCATTGACACAACAAAAGGCATTGCAGCGATCGGGGTGGGCTTTCTCTTCATACTCGGATCTGCCATTGCAAAGATAGTGCAGGTGAAGAGATGATGGTTAGCACTGGATTGGCCCTCCAACCGATCAAAATCCTGAACCGAGGCATTCTTGCCACTGAGAACGTCGGCTTCAAGGTCCTCAGAGACGTAAATCTCGGACTATACATGGTTCTTGCAACGGTAGAGGTCGCTCCGAACCGCGTATACGCTGGTTCGCGACCTTGCTATTGGTTCGAAGCAAGAAACGTAAAGGCTGGCGATATGGTGCTCCTCTTCACAGGTAAAGGACAAAACACGCAAAGCCCATCACAGGATGGCCATACCAATCATTTCTACTTTTGGGGAGCTGGCGTAGCCATGTTTCCAGGCCCCACCTCCAAAGCGGTGCTTGTAGAAATCAACACCTGGCAAACCATCGGATAAGAACACTGATCCTTCAGTATAACCGCTGCCGATCCGTCACTCGGGTCTCGGAGACCGGCAGCCCGGCACGAGCGCCACACCCGTCCCGATGAGCAGCACCATCGCGCCGATCCAAACCCAGTTCACCAGGGGGAACACATACGCTTCCACCACCGCGGTATCGTCCGTGTTCATGCCGGCGAAGTTGATGTACAGGTCTTCGTTCAGGGTGTGGTGGATGTCCACGCGTCCCACGAACTGGTTGCTGGCCTTGTATAGCTCGCGGCGCGGGGACATGCTGCCGACGGGCGCGCCATCGTCGACTACATCGATGAGGGCCTGCTGCCACAGGCGGTTGCCGTCCTCGCCGGTGGAGATCTCGCGGATGTCGAGCGAGTAGGGGCCCACGCGGAAGCGGTCGCCGATGCGGATCTCGGCTTTGTGCTCGCGGTTGAACGCGGCGCCGGTGAGCCCCACGAAGATCAGCACGATTCCCAAGTGGACGA
Source organism: Candidatus Sulfopaludibacter sp. SbA4 (assembly GCA_900290305.1). Classification (GTDB taxonomy): domain Bacteria; phylum Acidobacteriota; class Terriglobia; order Bryobacterales; family Bryobacteraceae; genus OMOG01. The sequence continues at coordinate 1,791 of OMOG01000258.1, read as the reverse complement.
TGTACCCGCCGTAGCGCCGGGTATTGCGGTGCGTCAGGGCCACGATGCCGCGCGCCAGGCCGATGCCTTCGTTGCGGGCGATGCTGCGGGCGCCCTTCGAGAACTCCAGGACGATGGAGAGCGCCACGAAGGCGCACAGGGCAAAAGACACCAGCACGTAGACCTGGCGGACTCCGGCGGCGGCCAGGATGGAGGCCACCACGCAGCCCGCCATGGCCGGGATGCGGAGACTGCGGCGTAGGCTGTTCCAGGAGGCGCGGCGCCACGGCAGAAGCGGCGCCACTCCCATCAGCAAAAGCAGCGCCAGTCCGAGCGGCGTCATGATGCGGTTGAACCAGGGCTTTTCGAGGACGATTTTATTCCCGCTGAAGGCTTGGGAGACCACCGGGAACAGCGTGCCCCACAGGATCGCGGCGCAGCTTGCGAGAAACAGCAGATTGTTCAGCATGAAGCTGGACTCGCGGGAGACGATGTTCTCCATGGGGGAATCGCTTTTGAGGTGGTCGAGGCGGCTGAGGATCAGCCAGACGGTGGCCGCGATGCCCACCGCCAGGAACGCCACGAAGTACCGCCCGATGGAGGATTTGGCGAAGGCGTGGACCGAATCGACCATGCCGCTGCGGGTCATCATGGTGCCGAAGATGCAGAGGAAAAACGAGGACGAGACCAGTACGATGTTCCACACGCGCAGCATGCCTTTCTTTTCCTGCATCATCACGGAATGCAGGTAGGCCGTGGAACTGAGCCATGGCAGCAGGGAGGCGTTCTCCACGGCGTCCCAGCTCCAGTAGCCGCCCCACCCGAGCGCGGCGTAGGCCCAGCGCGCGCCCAGCATGATGCCGGCGCCCTG
>OMOG01000258.1:170-931 GCA_900290305.1 Candidatus Sulfopaludibacter sp. SbA4 | reverse complement strand
AACAGCCAGGTGACCAGGGTCCAGCGGCGCGCAGTCTGCAGCCAGGCGGTGTCGCGGCGGCGCGCCGCCAGCGCTCCGATGGAGAACGCGAACGGCGCCACCATCCCGACGTAGCCGAGGTACAAGATGGGTGGATGGATGCGCATCATGGGGTATTGCAGCAGGGGGTTGAGGCCGCCGCCATCGGGCGCCGCGACGATGCCTCCGAGCGTGGCGAGCATCTGGAACGGGTTCGCCACGAAGGTGTTGAGGATCAGAAAGAAGGCCTGGGTGGAGGCAAGGACTACGATGGCGTACGGCATGGCCGCCCGGCGGCCGCGGAACACGGCGACGGCGGCGTAGCAGGAAAGCAGCCAGCTCCAGAGGAGCAGCGATCCCTCCTGGCCGCCCCACCACGCGGCGAACTTGTAGGACGCGCTCATGGCGTGGTTGCTGTTGGAGGCGACGTAGGCAAAGCGGTAGTCGTCGGTGAGGAAGGCGTGGACCAGGATCGCGGACGCGATCGTAATGCAGGCCCACACGGCGTAGACGCTGCGCTCGGCGCTCAGGGCGAGGAGCCGTTTCCTTCTAGCGGCGCCGAAGATGGCGGCGAACACCGCGTAGGCGCACAGCGAGAGCGCCAGCAGCAGACACAAGTATCCTGTATTTTCCATGAGGACCTTAAGGAGATTAGCTTTCAGCGATAGCGGTCGGCGATCGGCTACCCGCCAGGCTGAGCGCTGAAAGCTGACCGCTGAGAGCTATTGATTGCGTGACAGAGC
>OMOG01000258.1:0-160 GCA_900290305.1 Candidatus Sulfopaludibacter sp. SbA4 | reverse complement strand
GGCAGGCCGCCTCGGGATGTTCCGGATTGGAGCACGCCAAAGCGTACGTCAGGCCGCCCGATCTCCACGACATGCGCCCGTGTGACGTGCCGTCAGGCGGGCCGGTGCGCGCCACCAGGAGGGTAGCCGCATCGCCGCCCACGGTGTAGTCGACCGCGGT
>OMOG01000359.1 GCA_900290305.1 Candidatus Sulfopaludibacter sp. SbA4 | reverse complement strand
TCGTACGCGATGCGCCAGGTGAAGTCTTTACCCGGCTCGATCTTCATGTGGACATAGGCTTCCGGGCAGGCCGTGCTGCGAATCGACCAGTAGTTGATCCGCTCGATGGGGCGGTCTCCCGTCTGGCGCACTCCGGCGCCGGCTTTGCGATTCTCCACGCGAATGTCGTAGTCTTTCGCGGTGTCCCCGTAGCCCACCAGGTTGCTCTGGACGGTCTGCCCGCGCTGCAGTTCTTTCAGGTATACGAGCTCCATGCCGCGGGTCTCGGCGAGACCGCCCAGACTGGCGGTGGCGCGCACGTCGAAGGGGAATTTCACCACGACGTCGGGCCCGGTGGGCAGCCCGTCGATCATGTAAAAGTTGTGCTCGTACACGCTGGATTCGATGGTCTTCTTGCCGGTGTTTTTCAGGCGGTGTTCGAGCACCAGCTCCGGTTTGTTCTTCGTGAGCCGCAAAGTCTTCTTATAGACGTACGCGTATCCGGACGTGTCGGGCAGGGTTTGGGTGAACTCGACGTAGTCGCGCCCTTTGCGGACGGTCCACTTTCCGGAGTTCGCGATGTCGTAGGTGCTGAACTGGCGGAACCGGGGCTCGTCGGGCTTGCGGATGGCGCCGACTCCGATTTTGACGAAGTTCTCGCCGGGCTTGGCGTCGGCGTATCCCAGGCCGGCGCCGTTGGTCAGGAACTCCTCGACCGGGCCCATGATGGCGTCGTGGATCTTGGGATCGTACTTCTCGAACCACTGGCCGAAGTAGTTGTGTCCTTTGTATTCGAGGCTGGCCACCTGGCCCGACCAGTCGAAGCGCGTCGCGCGATAGTAGCCTTGCTGCGGGTCGGGCAGGTAGAGTTTGGCACGCACCACGCCGTTGGAGATTTCGGCTTGCGGCGGATCGGCGGCCAGGACGGTCATGGTCAGAGCTCCGATCAAGGCCGCGCCCGCGAGAAGCTGTGAAGAACGGCAGGCGAAACCGCCTGCCCCACCTCCGGGAACGCAGCACTTGTTGCGGTGGTGGCGCAGGCGGTTTCGCCCGCGCAGTTCGGGTGACACGTTGCGGAGTTTCATTGCTTGATCACCGTGCCATCGGGCTTGCGGATCTCGCCCCATCCGCCATTCAGGTTGCCGCGGCCGCCGGTAAACGGCGATTTGGCAGCTTCCTTCTCGTTCACCTCAATGCCCCAGCCGGGCTTCTCGCTCACCCACAGGTAGCCGTCCTTCATCTCCGGGCAGCCGGAGAAGATCTCCTGGGTCCGCTGGTTGAAGGGCGAGTACTCCTGGATGCCGAAATTGTAGCTCACGAGGTCGAGCGTCACGTTGGCCATGTGGCCGATGGGCGAGACGTCGCCGGGCCCGTGCCACGCGGTCTTGACGCCGAAGTTCTCGGCCAGGATGGCGATCTTGCGCGCGGGTGTGAATCCGCCGGTCTGCGAAACGTGCACGCGGATGTAGTCGATCAACCGCTCGGAGATCAGCGGCTGCCACTCGTGCGGGCTGTTGAACAGCTCGCCCATGGCGATGGGGGTGGAGCAGTTCTGCCGGATCTGGCGGAAGTAGGCGTTGTCCTCGGGCGAGAGCGGATCCTCGAGGAAGAACATGTGGAACTTCTCCGCGTCCTTGCACATCTGCACGGCCTGGTTGGGGGTGACGCGCTCGTGCATGTCGTGCAGCAGCTCCACCTCGTCGCCCAGTTCCTGCCGGCAGACTTCGAACAGCTTGATCGCGCGGCGAACGTAAGCCGCCGGCTCGAATACCGGCTTGTCATGCAGCGCTTTCACCGTTGCCGTGCCCCCCCGCCCGCTGCCGTAGCCGGCCATGCCCGGGACGCCGACCTGTACGCGGACGTGGCGGAATCCCTGGGCCATGTAGCGCTTGGCGCTGGCTACCGTGTCCTGGTAGTCGGCGCCTTCGGCGTGGCCGTAGCAGGCGGCGGCTTCGCGGCATTTGCCACCGGCGAGCTGATAGACGGGCATGCCGGCCTGCCGGCCCTTGATGTCCCACAGAGCCTGGTCGATGCCGCTCAGCGCATTGTTGAGCACCGGGCCGTTCTTCCAGTACGAGCTGTCGTAGCAGGATTGCCAGATGTCCTCGATGCGGTCGGTGGTCTTGCCCATCAGGAAGGGCTTCAGATATCGCTCCACCGCGGGCTTCACCAGGTCGGCACGCTGGGTGAAGGTGGCGCAGCCGTAGCCGTAGAGGCCGTCCTGGTCGGTCGTGATCTTGACCACCGTGAGGCGCACGCCCGCGGGCTGGCACTCGATCACGCTGATGTCCCTGATTTTGGGCACGGGCATGGCGCGGGTGGCTTTGGCGGCCTGTTCCTGGGCTTTTTGTTCGCGGGGGCTGGCCAGGCCCAGAAGGCCGGCAGTCCCGATGGCTTGCAAGAGATTTCGACGTCGCATATGCATAATGTATACACTCACGAAAACACAGGCAAGGATGCCTGTGCTACCAACACAAGAACACAGGCAAGAATGCCTGTGCTACCTACCAATAATGGTGGCCGTTGGGGATCGCCCCCGGAAATACGTAGGCGTACATCAACACCAACAGCGCCACGATAGCAGCCAGCGCGATGCTGTGCTTCAACACCGCGCGAAACAGCAGACCTTCCTTGCCTTCCTGACCGGTGACCGCGCATCCGATGACCAGGGATTGCGCGGCGATCATCTTCCCCATCACTCCGCCCGCGCTGTTGGCCGCTCCCATCAGGATGGGGCTGAGCCCGAGCTTGTTGGCGGTGATCACCTGGAAGCTCCCGAAGAGCGCGTTGGAGCCCGCGTCGGTGCCGCTCAGCGCCACCCCCAGCCACCCGATCAAGGTGCCGAAAAAGGGGAACATCACGCCCGAGCGCGCCATCGCCATCCCCATGGTGGCATCCATTCCGCAGTAGCGCGTGAGATATCCCAGCCCGAGCATGGCCATGATGGCCAGCACGCTGAGCCGCAGCCGCCAGGTGCTGCGGATAAACACCTGGATGGTCCGCTTGAACGACAAGCCCAAAAGCGGCCCGGCGATCAGTCCCGCGATGAACGCGCCGGTGCCGGGCGTGGAGAGCCAGGAAATGTCAAACAACGCCGGCTCGGCATATGCCTTGGGGACCACGGGAGGGGTGCGAATCACTTGCAAGTGGAGGCCGGGAACGGGCTGCTTCCACGAAACCAGGTCAAGCGTTTTCGTAACGGACGGTATTCCCCACAGCACCACCAAAACGGCCAGCAGCAGGAACGGCGACCAGGCCAGCAGAATCTTGCCCGTGCCCAGCCTTTCGGCCGCCTTCTTGGGCGGGGGCGCTTCGCCCTCGATGCGCCACACGTTTGCCGGCTGCCACACCTTGCCGAAGAAAAACGCCAGCACCAGCAAAGTGCCGATACCGCCCAGAATATCGACCAGCGACGAACCCATGAAGTTCGACCAGAAAAACTGGATCGACCCAAACGTGACGCCGCATACCACGAGGCCGGGCCAGACTTCGAGGACATCGCGCGTCTTGCACAAGATGCGCATCAGCCAGAACGGCAGGATGAGCACGACGATGGGCAGAATGCGGCCGATCATGGCGCTGAAATCGGCCTCGGGCAGACCAGTGACCGCCACCAGCGTGCGCACCGGATTGCCCAGCCCGCCGTAGGCGACCGGCGCCGAGTTGNNGCCGTCTGGAACGGAGGAAACCCGAGCCCGATCATCATGGCGCCGCAGACCGCCACCGGCGCGCCACCGCCGCCCGCGCCCTCGAGCAGCGCGCCGAAGGCGAAGGCGACCAGGAGAAGCTGCAGCCGCCGATCGTCCGAGATGCCGCCGATGGATTGTTTGATGATCTCGAACTGCCCCGATTCCACCGCGACCTCGTAGATGAATACGGCCGCCACCACGACCCAGGCGATGCGAAACCATCCGTACACCAGGCCATCGGCCACCGCGCCCGCCGCCATCGTCACGGGCATGTGGAACACCGCCAAAGCGATGACCAGTCCGGCTATGAAAGCATAAACCGCCGCCAGCCAGGCCGGCTTGCGCAGCACCGCGAGAAAGAAGAACAGCGTACAGACGGGAATGGCCGCCGCGATGGTGGAGAGCGCGGCATTGCCCGTCGGATTAAAATTCTGCAGCCACGGATGCATGAATAGAGTCCGCGTGGCAGTATATCATCCGGCACGGGATAACATGAGTCGAGGATCTTTTTTCCCGCGACGAATGCCGGGCGATCTATCGGGAATTGCGGGAGGCCGCGCGCCGGGCCGGCGAGAGCGTCACGCCGCAGGATCTTGCCGCGTGGGTGCTCCAACTGGACGAGGAGGAGGGCGCGCGGGGGCGCAAATGTTCCGAGTGTGTCAGTTTTATTTTCGAGGGTGTTTAAGCCACTCTGTTTCAGTGGGTTGCGGGTGCCTGTGGAAATCGGGGGGCGCAAAATCGGGGGTGTTTTTACAATTTGCGCCCCCCGGGAGGGAGAGTGGGGTTGTGACGTATATGACGCAAAAAATCCGGGGTGTCGCTTTATTATTTTTTGGGTTTTAAGTTCTGCTGTTTCAGTTGGTTGCGGAGAGAGGTCGAGATTTTGTGACGCATCCGGAGGGTCGTTTTTACAGTATGCGTCACAGACTGCGTTGTGCGGCGTTGGCGGTTGGGGGTGCGTAGTCATAGACGGCTGCATAAGGCTCCGAAAACGGAGGCTCCGAAA
>OMOG01000544.1:2210-10461 GCA_900290305.1 Candidatus Sulfopaludibacter sp. SbA4 | reverse complement strand
TGGTTGGAGCAAGAGGGCTTCACGGTTCGCAGCGTCGAGGAAATCGGCTCGTTTATTCGAGAGAAGGAAGCGGCTCTGCGTCCCGGGCAGCCGCCGTTGCTGATTGTGGAAGATGGCGGTTACGTGGTTCCCCAGTTGCACCGCGGGCGTTCTGCCCTGCTGCCGCATGTGATCGGCGCCGTCGAGCAGACGACCAAGGGCCTGCGTGCTATCGAAACGTGGGGCCGGGAGAATCAAGCCACCGGGGATCTGGATCAAGCGATGCAGTTCCCTTTGCTCTCGGTGCCGGACTCCACGATCAAGCTGGGCGTGGAGCCCAGCATCATCGGCGATCAAGTGGTGCAGTGCATCCAGGGATTGACGAACCACATCGTGCTGCAGGGCGCGCAGGTTGGGTTGATTGGGCTCGGCTCCATCGGAATGGAGGTCTTTCATCGGCTGCGGGCCACGGGCGCGCACGTTACCGGGTACGATACGCAGCTCAGCCGCCGGGTGCAGTTCCACATCCGAGGCGGAAGACTGGCCGCGACGCCGGCCGACGCGGTGCGGGACAAGCGGCTGGTGATTGGGTGCACCGGCGGTCCATCGCTGGACGCCGAGGGCTTGCCGCATCTCAGCCACGGCTGCTTTCTGGCGTCGGCTTCGTCGGACCGTTTGGAGATCGACTGGCAGTGGTTGGAGGCCCACGCAGACATTAAAGAGCGCTTTGGCATAAGGGATGAGAAGCTGCAGCCCGGCCGTATGTGGGCAGGCACGAGATACCTGCTGCGCGGCCAGCCTCAAAAGGAGATCAACCTTTTAGCGGACGGCTATCCCGTGACATTTTGGGGATTCCCCGGCATGCCTCATCCGGGCGGGGATCTCGTAATGACCGTAATGCTGATAGCGGCTGCCGCCCTGGCGGCGCGCAATAATCCGCGAAGCAACCGCCGGAGCGCGTCCCCGTACCCGAATGGAATTTGCCGGCAAGCGGTCGATCAACTCGACGAAGAATACAAAATCCTGCTGGAGTATGCGCAGCACTATCACCCGGAGGCTCTACGAGGCTGAGGACTCCCTGAGCGTACCTTCAATGGCGAAAAGACCGGTTCCCGTGGGGCGGGCGGACACGAGCGAGAGGCCCGCTTCCGCGAAGATCCGCTGGAAGTCGTCGAGGGTTCGCTCCCGTCCGCGCAACACGGTGAGAAGAAGCACGTCGGAGATCTTCTTTCCACCGGGGTCGCCTTCGTGCTCCAGGACCGCATCGAAAACCACAAGCGTATCCTGAGGGCGCATCGCGCGCGCGCAGTTCCTCAGAATCCGAATGCACTGCTGGTCATCCCAGTCGTGGAGGACTCGCTTCAGTAGAATAGCATCCGCCGCGACCGGCACCGACTCGAAGAAATTGCCTCCGACTACCTGGTAACGTTGGGAGGGGATCTCGCCATACAGCACACAGGCTTCGTCGATTACTTCGGAACTATCGAACAACACGCCGCGGAGCTGGCTGTGAGCCTTGAGAATCTCAAGAAGAAAGCCGCCACGGCCGCCACCAACATCGGCGACACAGGAAAATCTCTCGAAGGGATAGCCTCGGGCTAAGGCGACGTTCTCGGCGACCGAGTTCCGATGCATTCCGGCATTGAAGACATCCCTTGCCGCGGCGTCCCTGGCAAGGTAGTCAAAGAATCCGCAGCCGAAAATCGCATCAAAGCTCGGGCCGCCAGTCCTTAGCGAGTCGGCCAGCTTGCCAACCGGTTCCCAGAAAATGGAATGGCCGGCCAGCGCCACGGCGTCGCGGATGGAATCGTCGCCAATCAGGGCCTCCGAGGCGGGCGTGTTGACAAAGGTCAGTCCGTCCTGTTCCGCGAAAATTTCACGGCTGGCAAGCAGACGAAGCAACCGCGTCAGAGGCGCGGTTTCCACCCCGGCCTGGCGCGCCAGGTCTTGGGCGCTGCGCGGGCCGGCCTGTAAACGATCGGCAAGGCGAAGCCTGGCGGCCACGGCCAGAGCCTGCGCCAGGACGTATCCATAGGCGAGATTCAGAAGCGCCGCCGAATGGTCCTGCGACATTCACGCCTCGCCTTTGGGGTAGGCAAAACTCCAGCCGCGCTGGATGTTCTCCGCGGCCGGCAAGGACTCGAAGGCGTTCCGTGCGTAGGCGTCGTTATGTTCCATAAAAAACATGAAGTATTCCACTTCGGCCGACCCAACATTCAGCACCTGGTAAAACTCCTGCGGCGGCAGGACTACCAGATGCCAGGAGCGGTTTTCCAGGGAGACGGCAACAGAGTGAAACTCGCGCAGCCCACCGGCGGTGTGGTTTACCACAGCCTGTCCGCGGATAAAAATGAAAAAGATATCGCCCCCAATCTTGTAACGATGCACTTCATTGGGATCCTGCCCGCCGGGGAGCATGGCGTGCAGCAGGGCGTACTGCTTGTACTGCGCGCTCTCCGCGATCAGCTTGATCTGCGAGCCGCAACTACCCGGAATGGTGGGGATCGCGGCGGGCTCGACGCTGTCGCCCAGCAGGTGGTACAGGCTGCGTCCCTTCTCATGACCAGCCGCGGTGGCCGCTTCGCCCATGGTCTCCACCGGGCGATGAAACTCCGCGGACCGGCGGCCTTCGACGCGTTCGACGCGTCCATTACCGGTGGCATCCACGAACACCCACTCGTCACCTTCGACGGTGAGCCGCGCCTCCGCAGTTTGAGTCTTCGGATAGGTCTCGCATAACTCGGCGATGTTTCCGGCGAATGGGACCGGCGTACTTCGGCCATTTCCGGCTCGACAATATGCACGCGTGACACGCCCGATGTCGCCCAATTCCCCTTCGCTTTCATAAACGAAGACATCGCCGCCGCGTGAGCGCACAGAAAGCTCCATGCGTACCGACATGCTTTTATCTATAGCCGATGATACCGGGCGGCGCAACTCCCGCTAGGGTGGGACTCGATCGTGGCGCCGCGGCCGGGCACCTACTTGCGGCCTTTGGTTTTGGCTTTGGGCTTGGGCTTGGGCTTGGGCTTGGGCACAGGCGCCGGCGTTGGCGGCGGGTCGTCCGCCACTTCGACTGCTTCGGCGATTTCGGGGACTTCGTCCAACTCGGGCACTTCCGGCAGATCGGCCTCTTCGACGGCCTTGGCGGCTTCGTCCGGGTTGACCTTTTTCAGCACCTCGTTGAACAGCGCGGCCTTGCGTGCGTCGACCTTGGGGGGCGGCGCCTGCTCGTGACGGAAGTCGTGATCGCTATGACAGGTGCGGCAGCGGACCTTGGCCGGCTGGCCATTCACAACCGACACGATCGAGTGGTTCATGATCCGTTTGCAACGGACGCAAAAGTCGTCGATATCGTCGCCCAGGCGGGGTTCGCGCATAAGGGACAAGGTGCAGTTCCAGCCCGAACTTCCGCACGCGCTCCTGCAGATCCGCCAGGAACTTCTCGGCTTCCTCCCGGTACTGGAACCCTAACACCGCGTCGCCCGCATACCGCACCACGATCCCGTCGCCATGATGGAAGACCAGCCCAGAGAGAGATGCCTGAACCAAGGAACAGGACAGTATCCTCTTGAGCGAGTACTTGTTTCAGACCTTTCATTTATCCGCTCGGACGCCGTCGCCGCGCGTCGCGCAGATGAAGAGCCGGAAGTTCCTTGGATTTCAGCAGCCGACTTGCCGCGAGGCATGGATTATCGAACCCGCGCATTATTTGTTCACCGCTCCGGCAGGACGGAGGCCCTCGGCGGTCTGATGGCCTGACGCCATCAGTGGACTGCGATATTGCTTTCTCATCGGCCATCACGCTCAAGCAAGAACCCGCTCAGGATTCTTCAGTCTGGGAAGCGCCTTTACGAATTTTCCGATTTTCTTTTGCGCGACGCGCAGTTCGTAGAGGCTCTGCAGGTTAAGCCAGAACTCAGGGCTTGTGCCGAAGAAATGGGCCAGGCGCAAGGCGGTGTCGCCCGTGATGGCGCGCTGCCCGTTCAGAATGGCCGTGACGCGGTTAGTCGGTACGTCCAGGTTACGCGCCAACTCGGCGGCGCTCATCCCGAGTTCCTTTAGTTCCTCACCCAGGTGTTCGCCCGGATGTATTGCGTTTACTGCCATATCGTGCTCCTAGTGGTAATCGACAATCTCAACGTCCGACGGTCCCGGCGCTCCGTCTGGCCATTCAAAACAGATCCGCCACCGATCGTCGATGCGGATGCTATACTGCCCCTTCCGACCGCCAGCCAGCGCCTCGAAACGATTGCCGGGCAGAGCGCCAAGATCCTTCAGCCCTGCAGGCGCCTCCAACCGGTCGAGCTTCAAGCGTGCGGGCCCTTCGATTCCGGAGAAGGCTTTGACCCGCTTGCCGGCGGCGAAATCCTTAGTGCGCTTGTCTCGATAGCCGACGATCATTCACGAGGATACCCCCAATTATGCATTACGTCAAGCGTAACGGACGAGGATCATAGACGCAAACCCCTGAGGGGCTCGGACCGTGGGAAGACTGTGAGGCCGGAAAGCGCGGCGCGGGGCGGTAGCGCGTGCCCGCTTGCTGACGCGCGCGGCTCCGATGGCTACTTGCGGCCTTTGGTTTTGGCTTTGGCCTTGGGCTTGGGCTTGGGCACAGGCGCCGGCGTTGGCGGCGGATCGTCCGCCACTTCGACCGCTTCGGCGACCTCAGCGACTTCTGGGACTTCGTCCAACTCGGGCACTTCCGGCAGATCGGCCTCTTCGACGGCCTTGGCGGCTTCGTCCGGGTTGACCTTTTTCAGCACCTCGTTGAACAGCGCGGCCTTGCGTGCGTCGACCTTGGGGGGCGGCGCCTGCTCGTGACGGAAGTCGTGATCGCTATGACAGGTGCGGCAGCGGACCTTGGCCGGCTGGCCATTCACAACCGACACGATCGAGTGGTTCATGATCCGTTTGCAGCGGACGCAAAAGTCGTCGATATCGTCGCCCAGGCGGGGTTCGCGCATAAGGGACAAGGGACCTCCTAACCGGCGGTGGACTGGCCCGCCGGCTCGGGCTCGGAATGCGGCTCACCGTGGGGTGGCTCGGCAGGCTGCTTCGGCTCGGGGAGCACCCACTGAGCCGGCTCGAAGCCCACATATTTGCAGATGCGGAGACCGGCCGCATCGCTCTCCAGCAGATCGCCCACCGCAAGCGGCGAGCCCGATTCGCGCAGGAGCCGCCAGGCATCGTACTCGTTGAGGGCGTCGACTTCCCCGCGCTGCTCGTAGTCCCTGGGCTTGAGGGAGGCGCAGCCGGAAACGTGGGGAGCCCAACGGAACTGTTGCCGAGGCGAATCTTTCATATGGTAGATCCGATAGAACGGCATCGCTCTACATTGTAATCGAAGTCTACTATCGCGGGTGAGTGATCCTTGGACCCGTGGGAAACACGGCGATCGTCCTGGCGACAAACCGGTCCCGCGATACCGGGCCAAACGCGCGGGAATCGAAACTGTCGTCGCGGTTGTCGCCCATCAGGAAGTACTGCCCGGGACCAAGGTGCACCGGCGGGCAGTTGCGGTACTGGCCTGTTCCCGGCGTGTACGCGGCCCAGTGTCCGTCCTCCATGACCACGTTGGATCCCATGCGATGGCCCGGGGGCACCCAGGTGAACGCGGCGCTGTCGAGGGGCGCGACCGGCAGCGGCCGGCCGTCCACGATCACGCGGTTCTCGCGCAGTCTTCGCGATGCGGCGTTCCCGTGTGAAAGAGCGCGATGCGGGAATACGGCAGACGGAAATCGTACGCCGCGCGATTCACCAGGACGGTGTCGCGCACCAGGATGGAGGGGGCGGCCGACGCTCCGCTGAGGGAATACGGCCACAGGTAGCTGGGCAGCACGGCCAGGATAGCGCCCACCATCAGGAGCATGCGCAGATGCCTCCTAAGGAAGTCGCGCAAAACGGCCGCGGCGCGATCAGTTTCTTGTCCCGTATGGTGCCGCGCCGCGGCCTTTGCGCTTTTGAGCCAGTGCAACATGTCTTTATCCTATCGCGGCGCGGTTCCCGTCGCGCTCGCCCAGGTCGATCCAGCGTTGGACGTTGGCCAGCGACCACACCACCGCGTCTCGCAAGGAGCCGAGCGGTACCGAGGGCTCGATGCGTATAACTTCCATGGCGGCGCTCGGGCGGGGCGGCCGCATCACCGAGCGCAGCATGCGAAACGGCCACGTGGTGAGGCAATTCACCCCAATGGCGCGGGTGGCGCCCATCTGTTCGGCGGCCCACAGCGGCAGCGCGCCGATGAATCCGCCGTCGACGTATTGCTTGCCCTGAATCTCGACGGGCGGGAATCCGAACGGGACGGAGGCCGTGGCCGCCAGGTGCTGCCACGTGATTTCGGAATCGCGCACCAGGCAGGGCCGCAGGCGGGGAACTTCGACAATCGTCAGCCCGAACGGCGTGCGCGGCTGATAACGCGAAAAGAGATCGCGAGCCTTTTCGTGGAGCGGTTGAGGAAGCGGGCGCCCGAGACGGTGGAGGGCCGGCTGCAGGATTTTCGCGGTCAGGGGATTCATCCAATCGCGGGCGAGGTCGCCGGGAGTGGCGCCGCCCGCGATGGACCATCCGTTCCACGCGCCGGCGGAGGCGCCGACAATGAGATCCGGCCGGAGCCGGCTGCAGAGCGCCTTCCAGACGCCCACCTCCCAGGCGGCGAACATCCCGCCGGCCGAGAGCACCAGTGCGGTGGTCACACCTTATAGTAGCGTGGGGCGGGCTTCTGCGAGGCTCAGCCTGCCAGGCCCATGAATCGCGCTTTTGTCGCTTTTGTCCTTTGACAGGGCTGCATCTTCTGTGATATTAGTTCCCATCAGCATGTTCTTCAGCCAGTTGATTGGTAAGCACCTTGCTGGATGGGCTTGTCAGGCCGTGCTGCTGTGGACCGCCGTTGCGACGACTGCGGCGCAGCAGACCGTGGTCAGTGGGCGTGTGCAGTGGTACGGCAGTCACCAGATCCTTCCGACAGGGGAGATACGAATCGAAGGCCACGGCAGTAAGGTGCTGCGCAACGGAGAATTCTCGTTCGAGTTTTCGGTCTACCATCTCACCGGCGGCCAAAAAATCCACATCGCGATCAAGGACGGGAGCTATCAGAGCCTCCGAGTCATCGATCCGTTTGACGGCGACCTCTATGCGCCCGCTCCTCCGGTATCCGACTTGATCTGGTTCGTCGCCCGGCCGGACGAGCGGATTGTGGCCGACGCCAAACTGGTCGATCAACATGTGGCTTCGATGATTCTGCGGGAATCTCCCGACACGATCGCCACTTCGTGCGGCCCCAGTCAGGTGTTTGTGGACACTGCAGTCTCGGCGTTCAAGGTGACTCCGGAAACGGTGGAGCAGATCCTGGAGAATTGGTCCGACCAAGTGGCCGCCGAAGACACGCAGCAAGGGCATGCTCTGCACTGGAGCGCGACTGCCGATACCCAGACTCGCTGCAACACCTGGTTGGCCCTTGAGAAGGGCGCGCTGAGCCGGAAATTGAAGGCCGATACGATCTTGCTGGACCAGGCAAAGCGCGCAACGCCGGCGGACCAACTGGAGCCGCTCTATTTGGAAGTCGGTGAAAGCTTGACCCGTTTGGGCGCCTTTTCCCTCCGAGGGAAGGACTACAGGGGCGCTCAGCAGGAGTTCCTGGCGGCTTTGAACACCCTGACGCTTGCCGGACCGGAGTCGAATGGCTCTAAGAAACAGGTGCAGGCGATGTACAACGGGGCGCTCCGGCTATCGAAGTAGAACAGGTGGGGCGTGGTGAAGACTTCGTGCGGGCTTGGATGGGCGGTTCGCAACTTCGCGGTGCTGGTCGTGATGACGATAAGTGCAACCCCTCTGGCCCGCGCTCAAGACACGGTGCCGGTGAATGGGTTTGTGCAACCCGCCCCCGGCCGAGGTCTTAAGATCGAGGTCGGCGGCGGGCGCGGCGGCGGAGAGACCAACCCCGACGGTACGTTTCACTTCCCCGCCAAAGGCCACATCGGAGATGTAGTCGGCGTTACGGTGCGTGACGGCAACACTAAGCTTTACGATGCTATGCAGACCCTTGGCACGGATTGGGAGATGCAGATTGGTCCGGTCGACTTGACGCAGCGGGTGGACCCGTCGGTTACGCGCGCGATTTTGTGGTCCCTGCTTTTCAGCGTCTTGGCGGGTCTGGCGGAATTGCAATTCCGCTCCAAAGCCGGGCTGGTGTCCTGTTTTGGAAGCTCCTCGATTCTTTATATAGGGCTGCTTTGCTTCTTCAACACGCTGGCCGCCGCACTTGCGGCGGGCG
>OMOG01000544.1:0-2200 GCA_900290305.1 Candidatus Sulfopaludibacter sp. SbA4 | reverse complement strand
GGGCCTCCTCAAGAACAAGATTCCTGGTGGTCCGTTCTTTGCGCCGATGTTTTACGCGCTGTTCGGCGTGTTCGCGTTCGAGACCGTCCTCAGCAACACCAACGTCACGATCTTCGAAAAAGGCGTGCTTGCGTTTCAGGAATGGACGGGCAAAGCCCGGGATCCCGCCGTCGCCTCGGTCCAGCGGCGCCAGAGTCAAAGGGAGAGTGATCGTACCGCGGCGCTTGCCAAGAGACTCATGGCGATTTCGGATCGCGAACTGACTACGTATGTCCTGGATGCATTTGGTGGTCAAGCAGGCGGGCAACTGATCGCCGACAGCCAAGCCTACGGAACCAAGTTTAGTGCCGACCCGAAGCTCTATCTCGCCCTGGCGTTCGCCCGAAGTTTGCCCGATCGGGCAGCGAGCGCAGTGAGGCAGGAAAAGGCGGGCTAGGCTAGGGCAGCGCTTTGCTCAGACTGCGGCCGATGTTCAGTTGACGGCCAGCGGCGAGACCTCTCGCACTGGGAAAATAGACACTGAAATCCGGGACGGCGCTGGGCACGTGATCCAAGAGGCCACCATCCACCAACCGTTTGAGAGCCGCGCTGGCGTTATCTTCCGGCATCCCCAACTCCTCCCGGATGGCGCGGAGGTCGGCTCTCTTCTTGCCGATCACCGTCTCAAAGACCGTCCGCGTGGCTTCGTCGGAAAACAAATCGAACATACTGGACATCGTGCATGCCCCATCAATATTCTAGCTCAACCGGAACGGTAGCGCCAAATCCCATCGGTTATTATCTAAAACAATCGCCCATGGATGCCGTGGCGCCAAGTGATTTCCGGATCTCGCACCAGGCACGGCTGCGGGAGCCGGCCAGAACGCCTTCCAGACACCCACCTCCGAGGCGGCGAACATCCCGCTGGCCGAGAGCACCAGTGCGGTGGTCGCACCTTATAGTAGCGTGGCCTTCAACCCTGCCGGCAGAAGGAACCGGGTTGGTGAGAGTCGGACTATGGATCGAATCGAGGCAAACCCGTGGATTTGCGGCGGCAAGCCTGTCATTCGTGGCACTCGGATCATGGTCCGGAACATTCTCGGGATGGTTGCAGGTGGCTACAGCGTAGACCGGATCATCCCCACTTGCGCCGCGCCGGAATTCGTCGATCCTTGTACCATAGTGGGAAAGCCATGCGCGACGACCGCGGCATACTGGAAGCGCTGCTTGCCGACGGCCGTTTTCTGCTGTCGCTGACCGGCTTCGTGCTGGTCCTCAGCGGAGGCTTTGCAATCCTGCAATCTCTCACGGGCTACTTCCTGCCGCAGGACGTGCACGCGCTGGGCTTCGATGCACAACACCTGGCCGCGGCGGCGAACCTCCGCGTGGTTCACTTCATGTTCCACGATCGGGTGGCATTTGGCGGCACCCTGTTGGCCATCGGTTTTGCCTACTGGTTCCTGGCGGAGTTTGCGCTGCGCGACGGCCAGGCTTGGGCCTGGTGGGTCTTCTGCATTTCGGGCGTCTGCGGATTCGCCAGTTTCCTCTCCTATTTGAGCTACGGTTACCTGGACAACTGGCACGGCGTCGCGACCCTCCTGTTGCTGCCGGTATACCTGGCGGGCCTGTGGCGGGCGCGGCCCGTCAATTGGNNACAGCCACTCAGTTGGGGACGATCGGGGCTGGGATTCCTGGCCGCCGGGATGATCGCTGCCGGCGCAACTATCCTGATCGTCGGGATGACCAGCGTATTCGTTCCACAGGACCTCGCGTTCATGCGCATGACACCGGCCGATCTGCAAAGCGTCTCTCCGCGGCTGGTGCCGGTGATCGCGCATGACCGGGCCGGGTTCGGCGGCGGACTCTTCGCCACAGGGATCATCCTCTTATTCCTCGCCCGCCAGGCGCCGATGACGAAGAGCCTGGTGCAGATCGTTACGCTGATGGGCATCGCCGGATTCGGCGCCGCGATCGGTGTGCATCCGGCGATCGGGTATACCGATCCGGTTCATCTGGCTCCGGCCTATCTCGGCTGCCTCTTATTTATCGGTACAGTGGTTAGATTGGCTTACGAGTATAGGGCCAAGGCATGACAGGCCACGAAAGGCGATGGCCTGTCCCACGGAGCAGCGGAGCCGCAACCAAATGCTGGAGGGGGGAGGAGCCAGAACTCAGCTCTGCCCCCGGCGGGGGCCGGATTGAATAACCTGTGACTCCGGAG
>OMOG01000146.1:16887-22280 GCA_900290305.1 Candidatus Sulfopaludibacter sp. SbA4 | reverse complement strand
CGCACGTCCGGTGGTGTGGGAGGGTGCCGGGGCGCAATCCCCGTCACCCGACCCGATCCAAAATGTGCTACCATAGAGATCTACCCTAGCAATCTATGCCAGACTCTCTGCAAGGTACCCTCGATCTCCTGATCCTGAAGACCCTCCAGCACGAGGCCAATCACGGATTCGGCATCACCCTTCACATTCAAAGCGTCTCCCAAGGGCTGGTCACGGTAGAGGAAGGCTCCCTCTACCCGGCCCTGCATCGCCTGGAGCGCGCCAGGCTGGTCACCGCCAAATGGCAAACCACCTCCAACGGCCGGCGCGCGCGCGTTTACAGCCTCTCGGCTGCGGGACGAAAGCGCCTCGCGGAAGCCGAGGAAAGCTGGTCGGCGCTCGCCAAGGGTGTCGGCAGAATCCTGAGGTTCGCATGATGGACTGGCTACACCGCATTTTCGGCCGCCGCGCGGACGAAATCCACGAAGAGATCGAGTCCCACCTGGACATGTGCGCGGAGCTGAACGCCTCGGCCGGGATGCCGCCCCGGGAAGCCCGCACCCGCGCCCGCCGCCAGTTCGGAAACGCGGCCCTCGTCGAGGAGGACGATCGCCCGATCCACGCGCTGCAGTGGATCGCGACCATCGGCCAGGACATCCGCTACGCCCTGCGGTGCTTCGCCCGGTCGCCGGTCTTCACCCTCGCCGCAGTGCTCACCATCGCGCTGGGAATCGGCGCCTCCACGGCGGTCTTCAGCGTGGTCGACCGCATCCTGTTCCGTGCCTTGCCCTACCCCGATGCCGGCCGGCTGGTGTCCGTGGGAATGTTGGCGCCCGCCGCCGACACCAACGAATTCCTGCCGGTGTCCGCGTACCTGCGGTTCCGCCAGCTCCAAACCCCGTTCTCCAGCATGGCGTCCTTCGGCTTCACCTCCGATTGCGACCTCACCGAACCCAACCCGGTGCGGCTCCGCTGCACCCAGGTGGATGCCGCATTCCTGACCACGTTCGGGATTCGGCCGCTCGCCGGCCGCAATTTCACGCCCGCGGAAGATGTCCCCAACGGGACCCCCAATGGCCAAAATGTCGCCCTGTTGACCTACGGATTCTGGATGGGCCGCTTCGCCGGGGATCGCGGAATCGTCGGAAAGACGATCCCCGTGGACGGGCAGCCCACCACCGTCATCGGCGTGCTGCCCCGCGATTTCGAGCTGTTCAATTTGAGCCCCACCGACCTGTTGATACCCGAAGCCCTGCTCCCGAACCAAACCGGGCGCGTGGTCCGCGCCTTTGCCCGCTTGAACCCCGGGGTATCCGTCGAGCAGGCCCGCGCCGCCATGCAACCGCTCTTCGAAAAGGAACGGCAGTCGGTGTGGCCGGCTTTCCGTCAGGGACTCACGCTGGTGGTCCGGCCCCTCCGCGACCGCCAGATCTGGACCGTTCGCACGGCTTCCTGGACGCTCGCCATCGCCGTAATGCTGGTGCTCTTCCTGGCGTGCGCCAACGTGGCGAACCTTCTTTTGGCGCGCGCCGCGGGCCGCCGCCGCGAGTTGGCGGTGCGGCAGGCGCTCGGTGCATCGCGTTCCCGCCTGGTGCGCCAGACGCTCACCGAGAGCCTGTTGCTGGCGGTCGCTGGCGCCGTGGTTGGCTGTTCACTCGCCTCGGCCCTCCTGCGCTTCTTCATCGCCATTGCCCCCAACGGCATTACCCGGTTGGATCAGGCTTCGCTCGACGGGCGCGTGCTCCTGTTCGCCGTGGCGGTTTCCGTGGCGGCGGGTCTGCTCTTCGGTCTGGCGCCGGCGCTCCACACGGACACGAATGTGCGAGCCACGGGCCTCGTGCGCCGCGGCCTGATCACCGCGCAGATCGCCGGGTCGCTGGTCCTTTTGACCGGCGCCGGTCTGCTGCTGCGCACCCTCTGGTCGCTCGAACGCGTGCCACTCGGCATGAATACCGAGCACGTCGTGGCGGCCCACTTCGTCTTGAGCAGAAGCTATACGCCCGCACGGTTGAATATGTTCTTCGACGAGCTGGAATCGCGATTGACCCGCATGCCCGGCGCGGCCTCGACCGCCATCAGCAGTTCCCTGCCGCCCTACGGCGGTATTTCCTCGATACCGTACTCCGCACTCAATGTGGAAGGCCGGCCACGCCTGCCGGAGGGCGCGGGCGGCGGCGTGGGATGGCGCATCGTGACCCCGGGCTACTTCGCCGCGCTGGGAATCCCGATTCTCCGCGGCCGCGCATTCAACCAGCAGGACCGCGCTCCCGCTGTCGCCGCGATCGTGCTCGGCGATGCGCTTGCGCACCGGCTGTTTCCCAATGAAGACCCCATCGGGAAGCATATGTTCCAATCCAAGGATGGCGAATGGCACACCGTCGTCGGAGTCGCCGGCGACGTGCGCAACAACGGTCTCACCGGTCCGCAAGCGCTGGAATTTTACCTGGCCTTGAATCACTCCTTCGGCAATGCGGCGCACGTGGTTGTCCGCAGCCCGCTCGATCCGCAGGGCGTCGCAACCATGATCCGCGCCCAGATCGCCGCGCTGGATTCGTCGCTGCCCGTGGACGTCCAGACCTTTCGCGAGCGCGTGGGAAAGCTGACCGGCGAGCCGCGCTTCAACGCCTTCCTGCTGACCGGCTTCGCGGCCGTGGGATTGATCCTGTCGGCCATCGGGATCTACGGCGTGATCGGGTTCCTGGTCAGCCAGCGCGCCCGGGAGATCGGAGTGCGGATGGCGCTGGGAGCCACTCCCTCCAGCGTCACCAGGCTGTTTCTATGGGATGCCGCGCGGTGGACCGGCGCCGGCGTATTGCTGGGGCTCGCCGGATCGTTGGCCGCGACGCGCCTGCTCGCTACCCTGCTGTTCGCCGTGCGTGGAAACGATCCCTGGAGTTTCCTGGCGGCGGCCGCGATTCTTTCCGCCGTGGCCCTGTCGGCAGCCTGGCTTCCCTCGCGGCGCGCGGCGCGGATCGATCCGGTGCGAACGCTACGCGAGGAGTGAGGGCAGAGGCAAAGAGATCGGCTCTACCTTCCGGGTGGGAGAAGCCGTGAATAAACTCGCCAGTGTTGCCGCTGCATCGGAGCCCCGACCGTGAGGGAGGGGTTTTCCGCAAAGGCACCGAACCCCACTGTCAAGGTACTAGAAATCCGTCGCGGGATTGAAATTCTTCGTGGGAAACGTCGCGGGAACCGCGGGTGGATTGATCCCGGGATTGGTCCGCCCGGCCCGGCCTGGCTCGGGTCGAACACGACGAATCCAATTCCCGGCGACCCTTTGGGCAGCGAATAATCGTCCGCGGGGTAGGACGGGTTGGCGAAGCCGGGATCCTGCACCACGCTCTGAATGTCCTCACCCAATGACTGCCATGCGGCCAAAGTAAGAAAGGTCCATTTGGACGGATCGTAATAACAGGGAGTGGTCGTGTTGGGGTACGGCTGCACGTGAAAGGCGTGCGCGTCGCTCGCGAACCCGCCATCGGTGCGCCAATACAGATTGCTGTTCCACTGCTCCCACGTGGTAAAAGCGAACCCGCCGCTGTAGGCACCCCCACTCTGCACGTAAAACCCGGGCGAGGACGCGCTGCTGCGATCGAAGTAGAACAGGTTGTTGGTGGCAACGAAGACCTGGATTTGGCTCGGCGGCACCGTGCCGGAGAGGTAGGCATCGCCTTCGGCGACCATGGACAGGCGCCCGAACGCGAAAATGTTGTTCTTGATCGTGTTCGCTTCGCTGGGGTTCGCGGGCGCGCTGGAAAAATTCATGGGACTGGCCGAAACGCGGTAGACCAGGTTGTTCTCCACATCCACCAATCCCGTCAGCGTGTCGATGTAGACCCCTTCGCCGCCGTAGCCGTCCGCATCCAGAGCCGACGCGTCGCTCACATCGTGCACCCGGTTGTTGAGAATCCGGTTGCCCGCCGGCATCGGGGACACAAAGTTAGCCGTTTGAATGTAGATGGACCCGCCGTCGTTCGAGATTCCCTGGAACAGGTCGTAAACGTGATTGAAGGAGACGATGTTATCGTGCGAATCCGGCGTGAGCCTGGTGTCGCCAGAGCAAAAGCAGAGGGCAATGGCGGCGTGGTAGCCGTCGTATACCTCGTTGTGCGTGTAAGTGTTGTCGTGCCCCTCGCCTTGCCGGATCCCGCTGGTGTCCGGGAAGACCCGCCCATAGCCTTCCACCACGTTGTTCTCCACCGTGTTGAATTGCGGAATGTTGGCGTCCGTTTGCCCGTAGAGCGCCGGCATCCCGATGCGAATGCCCACGAAGCCCAGGTCGTAGAGCGCGCTGTTCGAGACCACGTTGCCGGACGTGACCGCGCTGGTGCTGCGGAAGATGCACCACGATGGCGACTGCGCCGTGATGCAGGAAATGAATTCCAGTCCTCCGCCCGAAGTGTGCGCCACCACCCCCGAGTCAAACGTGATGTGCTGGGAATTCTGAAATGACACAGCCGCCGTGATGTTGAGCCCGAGATCCGGGACAGCTTCCCCCGCGGCGGGTAAGGTGTAGTTGTCGTGCTCGAAGGTCAATCCCAGAAACGTCACGTATTGGAGATTCGACGCCACCAGGATCTCAGTGACCTGGGGAACGATCACCGTATCGGCGTTCGGATTCTCCCCGCTCGCGGCCAAATACGTCAGCATCCACGGAGTCGTCGAGCGATCCAGGAACCATTGCCCCGGTTGGGTGAGCTGATCTTGAACGTTCTCGATCAGGTACCGATGATTGGGGAGGAAGCCTTGTACGTTGGCAAAGACTGCATAGGTGAGCGGCGAGCCGGTCAGGTAAACAATGTTGCTCGCGGGGTCGACGCAACTGATGCGGAGTTTGGGGGTGCTGTATTTTTCAAAATCCACCAGTTCGATATCGCCGGTCAGCGCCGGATTGCCGGCGGGCTGGCCGCAAGGGTTTCCCGCCGGGGGCGCGAGGTTCCGCCACAAGCTGATCGGGTCCGCGGGGTTGTACAGGAACCGGTCAAAACACTGCCAGCCGCTGCCTGTGATGTAGACCTGACAGTTCGGTTCCGGCGCCGACGCGGGCGGCGGGGGCGCATTCAGGTAGACGGGGCCAACGAAGCGGTAGTACGTGCCCAGATAGCCGCCCAGGCGCGGCCGCAGGCGCCGCACGCCGTTGTAAAACAACTGCTCGAAATACCGCGTGGATGCGGGCAAGGTGGCCTTCCATGTGTTGCCGCTCACGTTGATCCAGTTCTGAACCCGCACGCCGCCGCTGATGGCCGGTGATTCGCCAGGATAGTTCTGGTAAACGATCTCGGTGGCGGCCGTGCCCGAATCGGCAGCCGTGAAAATTTCGGTGGCCGGCAGGAAGTAAGTGCCAGCGCGGAACTGCACGGCCACCTGCGACAGGCCCGCTTTATTGAGCGGCTGGACGGCCGCGCGCGCACTGT
>OMOG01000146.1:0-16877 GCA_900290305.1 Candidatus Sulfopaludibacter sp. SbA4 | reverse complement strand
ACGGCCACCTGCGACAGGCCCGCTTTATTGAGCGGCTGGACGGCCGCGCGCGCACTGTCGATGGTCGCGAACGGGCCATCCGTGCCCGCGCCGTTGGGAGCGGCCAGCGTTCCGCTCCAGGAATCTTTGCCGTTCGGCGCAACGTAAAAAGTGACCGATATGGCGGTGTTGACAGTCAGTGTCCCCAGCGCCTGCCAATCGGTGTTGTTGGCGCCTGCCGCGTCGCGGCCCGCCACCCACACGATGCGATCGCCCGCGAAGGCTGCGCTGAACGCGATACTCAGTGTCAACGTCAGTGTGTTGCCGCTCTTCATCGCCGACGATCCCGCCCCGCTCACGCTGCACTGGCTGTTCTGAATCGTGGCCGCGCCGCCGTTCAGTGACAGGCTCCCCGCGAACGGACCTCCGGCATCGCCGGCGTCGTCTACCAGAGAGAGCGTATTGCTCGAACTCACATACGCCAGGTAGCAGGCCTGCCGCCCGTCGATGAAGTTATTCACTAGCACGTTTACCACGCCGAAATCGCCGGCCCCTTTGCTATCGGTCAGCACGGCGGTAAAAAAGTCTCCGTTGTCCCTGGTGGCGCGGCAACGCGCGGCGGGGACAAATTCACCACCGCGATGGTTCCCGGGAGAGTAAAAGGCACGGTCCACGTTCCCAGCGTCTCCCAACCCGAGTTGCTGCCCTCCTGGTCGCCAGCCGCCATGTAGACGATCTTGTTGCCGCCGAACGCGGCGCTGAAGCTGAGGTTCAAGACCAGGGTCAACGTGTTGCCCGCGCCGCTCGCCGAAGACCCCGCGGCCGCGACCGTACACTGGCCGTTGGAGACACTGCCCGATCCTCCGGGCACGAGGCCTTGCGACAACGTGCCACCGTTGTCCGCCACCAGGTACAGCACGCCGGCACTGCGGCTGTAGGCCAGGTAGCAGGCCTTGCGGCCATCCAGAAAATTGTTGATCAGCACGTTGACCACGCCCAGATCCTGCCACCCGCGCGGGTCAGTGAAGGTGAAGGTCATGGTCTGGCTTTGGCCGCTGCCCGATGGAGGGACTGCCATTACGGGAGACGCCGCGAGCGCCGCGCAGCCGCGGAGCGCCATACCCCAGACCAGCACCCGGACTGACCTCGCGATCCGCATAAACCTACGGCACGCTGACCGAGCCCGCCGCCTGCCAACCCGAGCTCGCGGTCTTGCCCCGCGTTGCCATGTATATCACTTTGTTGCCCGCGAATCCCGCGAAATCGTCGTTGAACGTGATTGTGAAGGTCAGAGTCAGCGTGTTCCCGCTTCCCATCACGGAGCTCGGCGAACCGTTGATCGCGCACTGACTGTTACTCACACTGCCGCTCCCCGGTATCACCATCCCGGAGTACGGCCCTCCCGCATCGCCCGCGTCATCCACCAAGTCCAAAGCTCCCGATGTTGCGGTTGACGGCACGAAAGCCAGAAAGCACGCATGCCGCCCGTCAATCGCATTGTTGATCAGGATATTCGCCACCTCGATGTCCTGCCACCCGTTGGTGTCCGTAAAGGTGAACGTGTACGCCTGCGTCACCGAGTTACTGCTTGCCGGATTCACGCCCCCGACTCCCGGTCCACTGGGCAGCGTCCCCGGCACTCCCCACGTTCCCAGCGCCTGCCACCCCGAGCTGTTTCCCAACGTGCCCTGCGACGAGAGATAGAACACCTTGTTGCCCCAGAAGCCAGCGGTGAACGTGATTTCCAGAGTCAGTGCCAGATTGTTCCCACTGCCGCTCACCGAGCTGCCCGCGCCGCTGATGGTGCACTGACTGTTGGAGACCGTCCCGCCACCCGGCAACACCAGCCCCTGGTAGGGACCGCCCGCATCGCCGCCATCATCCACCAGGAACACCGAGCCCGACGTCGCGCTCGTCGGCACGAACGCGACGTAGCAGGCCTGACGCCCGTCTAAAGCGCTGTTGATGAGCACATCCACGACCGACAAGTTCTGATAGCCTCCCAGGTCCGTGAAAGTGAACGCAAAAGTCTGACTCGGCCCGTTGCCCGCGGCCGGACTCGCCAAAGTCGGCGAGATCTGGGCGGTCTGCAAAAGCTTCTGGCTCGCCAGATTGAGCAGATCCTGCACCGTCATTGGCACGGTCGTGCCATCGGTCTCGACCACCGGCGCGGGGGAACTGACGTGATTCGCCGCGTATGCGAAGTCTTGAGTGTAGATTTGCAGGTAATTTTCGGGCCCAGTGTCTGGAACCCGGCCAAAGGACGCGGCGGCGGGCGTATTGGCGAAGAAGGTTCTCAGCACGTTGTAGGTGGCCTGCTCTGGCGAGGTGACGTACTTGGCCGGGACATCGCTGTATTGCTGGTAGCTGGCCAGATCTGCGTAGGTGACGCCTGGGGCGAGGCACCCCTGCGGGATGCACGTCACGGGAAGGCACGCAACCTCGGTGCAGGTGGAGGGAATGGTGCAGCCGGGCGGCGGCGCGCCAAAGAGGGTGAACGGAAGCGAGGCGGTACATCCCATCTGCACGGGGATAACCGAAACCGGCGACCCGAACTGCTGCCCATCCTGGACTTGTGCCGAAGGCGACTGAAGCTGCGCCGTGTCTTGCGACAGAAGTTTCGGGAATGGGATGCGGGCGATCAGCCCGTCCGTCTGGATGGATTTGGCGTTGTTCCCTCCCACCGTGGGATCCGCCAGGTAGGCTTGGACCGTCAACTCGGCGGCGCAATCCATCGTGGGCGGCGTGCCGCACAGCGTCTTGAGGCCTTCGGGAACCGTGAAGCCGGTATTGTTCAAGTTGGGGAGTTGGGCGCCGCTCACGGAAATCAGGGTCACACCGCTGAAGACCTGCCCATAGATGTCGATAGCCGCTTCCCACTCATCGATAAACGCCTGGTCCGAATTCTGGTGCGAGGGCTGGCTTGGATAGAAAAACGCCAGCAACTTCCGCCACATATCATCCGGCATGATGCTGCCTCCGAACTGGGTTTGTGGAGGAGTATTGCCGCTGTTGGGCAGGATCATCTCGGTGGACGCCGCCGTAGGCCCCGCGAGGTCGATCGAGACGAAGGCCGGGTTAGAACCGTATCGCGTGGCGAACGCCATCAGGAATGTTCGAAATGCGCTCTTGTAAACGGGGTTCCATGGCATCGGTAGATAGCCCGTGTTAGTCTCTCCGGCAATCGCATTTACCCATGACACCTTTCCGCAGTCGCTCGGAGGAGTTTGCGGGGGCGACATAAACAGCCCGTCGCAACTGGGAATCTGATCCAGTACCCATTGAGGTGTGGAAAAGCCCGGGGCAATCGAGATCATTATGGTTTTCGGCGGCTGCGTGGGATGTTGCGCATTCCACGCGGCGACACTCGAGAAGGCCTCGTCCACAAAGCCCCAGTTGTAAGCCTGGGGACTGGAAGGAGAATTGGGATTGAGGACCATCCACAAGTCCCCGATTTGCAGTCCCGAGACCGCCGGGTTGGCCAAGTCACTGTCGATGAGGCCCTGGCTGCCAGACGCGTAGCCGAGGCAGCACTCGGCGTAGACCCCCCGCGGCCTGCGGACTTCCGGCTGGGCCGCGATGCTGCCGGCCAGCGCCGCGGCCAAGACCAAAGCCGCAAGGACTCTTTTCATCATCGGTGCCTCCTCCGGCGGCCCGCCGGCCGCGCCCGCAATCCTATGCGCGTTTAAGACCCACCGGTCCCGGGTTCCTTGGGCCGCGCTTCGACAACCGCCAGAATGCAGCTGCTCCCGCCCACGATCCGGCCGCCGATGGTCTGAGTCACGTCGAAACGGTAGCGTTGGCCAGGCGCCGATTCCGGCGGCGGCTGTGCGGTGATGGCCAACGTGATTCTCCCCGACGCCGGCAGCCGAACGCCCGTAATAGACGCCTGGGGAGCAGTCGGAGATGCCACCAACACGCGGCTGCCATCCAGTTGCTGAAGCTTACCGGCGCTGGCCAGCCACTCACTCCACTGACTCTTGACCACGGGATCCAGTTGGTCCGGAGCGGTCAGTGTCATCCCTTGCAGTGACTGTTCCACCGGGCTCACTGACTCCAGCTTGGGCAGGACCACGGAGAGGTGCCCGCTGAAATTCCTGCGCTGGAAAACCAGGTCGACCGTCGATTCCTGCGGCGTGGCGTTGTGGAAGTCGAGCAGAAAGGTCGGCGGCGTGACCACGGGCGGCGACGGTGGCGGCGGTGGCGGAGGCGTCACATGGTACAACACCAGGTTCAGGTTCCGCAGCGCTACGTGCTTGTCGGTCATCGTCAGCTCGTCCAACGACGTGTTAGTGGCCGTTAATGGGTCGCCTGGAGTGGTCACAAAGGCGGCCGCACTGACGTGGTCAGCGCCTGGCGGCAGCGACAGATTGACGAAATCCACCACGTAGCTCACCACTTGCGGATTGCGGGCGCTCAGATCGCCGGGCAGCGTTCGGTACGGATTAGCCGGTTCGGCGAAGAACCAGTCGGCCCCGAGCCAGGATGGATCTCTATCGCCGGAAACAATGTGGACGGCGTAATCCGCGGGTAACGGCGGCAAACCTGCCGCCGCCGGAGTCAGCAGCAGCAGCACCTGCACTTTCGAGCCGGGAATGCCCACGGTTGTGCACTTCCACGTATATCTGATCGGGATGGACGGATCCCAGGTCGGCAGTCTCTATGTCGGTTGCGGGGTCGACGTAATCGCCGACGTTCACGGCAAAATCCAGCATGTTCGCTGGATCTCCGATGGGAGGCAGCCCCGGCAGTGCTCCACGCCGCACCTTGATATCCGCGCTCATCCAGTGATACACGTTGAATCCCGGATCGGTTGGATCCTGCCCGCCATCCACCCAGGGATAGCGGCGGCCGCCCGACATCCGGCCGGTATCGGCATAATTGGCGCGCAGGTAAATATCCGGGCCGGAGGTCGAAGCCACGTCCAGCGGGATCTCCCACAACCCGCGTCCGTACGTGGAGGCGCGCAGCAGCCGGGCCTTTTG
Organism: Candidatus Sulfopaludibacter sp. SbA4; assembly: GCA_900290305.1. GTDB lineage: Bacteria > Acidobacteriota > Terriglobia > Bryobacterales > Bryobacteraceae > OMOG01. The sequence goes on along the minus strand of OMOG01000146.1, from coordinate 11,913 downwards.
GTGGATCTTCAGGTCCAGGACGACTGCTTCCGGCAGACCCCAAGAGAAGACCGTCCAATCCCACGACTTCTGTCCGGTCTGGATCGCTCGCCAGACGCCCACGTCTGTCCCCGCGTACACATTGTTGGGGTGAGCGGGGTCAACCACGATGGCATGGGCGGGACAATCCACCTTCGCCTTCAGTCCCGTGCCGTTCCACGTTTTTCCGTCGTAAAACCAGACGTGCTCCACACCGCCGAAGCCCGCCGCGATGTAAAACGTCCCAGCGGCGGCATCCTTCACGGCGATAGCCGTGATGTAGATTCCTGGATCGAGACCAGTTGTGGTGATCGCGGTAGACGTCCATTTCCCGGTTGTCTTGTCCTTGTCCAATTGCCACACCTGATGCTGAGTGGCGGCGTAGCATCGGTTAGCTGAGGCGATGGCCACCGCGGTGATGTTGCTGCCGTCCAACACGTCCTGCGTGAGGTCGACCCCACCGCTCGCATACGGGTTGCTGTTGGTCGGCAGCGTGTTCCACGTCTCGCCCCAGTCCAGCGTAAGCCACGGCCGATTGGTCCCGAACAGCACCATGGTCGGGCTTACGCCCGCCGGCGCGACCGCAATGCCGCAGTAGAAACTCGTATGGTAGTTTTCCGTGTTAGCGGCGCTTGCTTGAGCTGCGGTGGGTGAGCCCCCAATCGGCGGAAAAGCAGGGGGATGCGAAACACGTTGAAGAATTCCGGCGATACCATGTCATAGTCCGTCAACCGCGGCGCGCCACGAGGGCCGGCTACCAGGATCGCGGGCAGTGCGCCGTTCAGGGGAGCGTGAGTCATGGCCGCCAGGGTCTCGACGAACGGCTCGCCGCGCAGACGATCGGCGGCCTGCTGCTGGAATTGATCGGCCACGCGCAGGTCGAACACCTGGTGAGTGTCGAGCCCGAAGTCAAGCGCCATGAGCCGCTGCTGGCTGCGCAGCACCACCATGGTGACAATCAGGAGGAGCGCGCAGACGGTCACCTGGGTCACGACCAGGGCGTCGCGCAACCTGGTGGGACGATAGTCGCTGCGCGTGGCTTGAAGGGCCGGCACCAGCCCGAACATCAAGGTGGAGGCCGCAGCGGCCACGAGGATGAATCCGAAGACGCGGGCATCGGGAGAGAGATCGACGAAGTTGAGCATACGGTTCACCTCGGGAGGCGTGGTCGAGAGCAGAATCCGCTTGGCCAGTTGTACGGTGGCCTGGCCGATGGCGTATCCCGCTGCTGCGGCCGGAATCGCCAACAGGAGGCTCTCGGTCAGCAACTGGCGGATCAATCGCGCACGCCCGGCGCCCAGTGACACGCGAATGCCCATCTCGCGCTGGCGGGAGAGGGCACGCGCCAGCATCATGTTGGACACGTTGGCACAGGCGATGAGCAGCACCAGTCCGAAGGCGACGAAGATGGGTGCGAATCCCACGGCGTTTTGTCCCAGGGTAATCGGCGTCGCGTGTTGTTCCAGGAAGATGCCGGTGGTATGGCGGTCGATGGGCCGGTCGGAGGTCATTTGGATGGACCACGCCAACAGCGCCGATCTGGCGGCTTGCGGGGTGACGTCGGGCCTGAGGCGCAGGAGGGCGGTCAGGCGCGCGGGATGATCGGGGCCGAAGAGATCGGCGCCGCCCGCAACCACGCCCGAGAGCGTGAGCGGAACCCAGAACTCGGCGGGAATTGGATCGAGGCCCAGGAATTCGGGGCGCGCCACACCTACCACTTCGACGGGCACGCCGCGCAGGTAGATCTTCCTGCCCAGGATGTTCGGGTCGGCGGCGAAGCGGTTTTTCCACGTGGCGTAGCTGGCCACGGCTACGGCGGGACTTCCGGGGACCGCGTCGGCTTCGAGAATGGGACGCCCCATGGACATCCCCACTCCCAGCATGGTGAAGTAGTTGCCCGAGACCACCTGGATCAGGGATCCGCGCTCCCCCATGGCCGCCATGCCGTTCTGATATGCCAGGGATTCGCTGAAGGCGAAATTCTGGCGGCTGAGTTCCTGGTATTCCGGCCAGGTGAATCGCTGGTTGAAGCGATCGTTCCTGGTGGTCCACAGAAAGGTGTAGAGCGAATAGGGGTCGTGCACCGCGAGGGGACGGAGGACGTAGGCATTGAACACGGTGAAGAGCGTGGTGTTGAGGCCGAGGCCCAGTCCGATGGTGCCGATGACGGTGAGCGCGAAGGCCGGCGTTTTGCGAAATCCGCGGAGGGCGTAGCGGAAATCCTGCAGGAACGAATCGAGCCAGTGAAAGCTCCAGACGGCGCGGCTGTCTTCGAGCGTGAGGGCGACGCTGCCGAATGCGGAGCCGGCCATCTCGCGATGGAAGCGGACTTCTTCGGCGAGGTCTTGTTCGAACTGCCGCCGGCGCAAGAAATAGAGAAGACGCTTTCGGATTTTCATGACATGACCACAGAACAAGACCACAGAACAAGACCACAGGCTGGAAAGCCTGTGCTACGGGACTAACTAATCGGACCGCAGGGTGATGGCCGGGTCGATGCCCGCGGCGCGCCGTGATGGATAGAACGCCGCGCCTACCGCTGCCGCCAGCACTAAAAACACTCCGCCTGCGTAGGCCACCGCGTCGTATGGTTGGAGCGCGGCCACGGTGTGGGTGAACACGGGCGCGGCCGCGAGGGCGCAGAGCGCTCCCAGGGCCGTCCCGATGGCCGCGAGCAGCATCGACTGCTGCATCACCATGCGGATGACGCTCCCGGTTCCCGCTCCCAATGCCACGCGGATCCCGATCTCGCGGGTGCGCTGGCTGACCAGGTAGGACAGCACGCCGTAAATGCCGGACACGGTCAACGCCAGCGCCAAGCCACCCAGGAAGGCGGTGATCCAGAAGACCACGCGAAAGGGATAGCTCTGCGAGGCCGCGGCCTCATCCATCCGGCTGATGTAATCCGCGGCGCTTGGCGCTATCCGATCGAGCGCCTCCTCAACGGTCTTTCGCGAGCTGGCCCGCACCAACAGCGCCTCGTTATTCGCGGCCTTGGGATTGGTCGGAAAGTAGAGGCAGTCGGTATCGCGGCCGGTGTTCGTCCAGCCATTCATCACGTCGCGCGCCACCCCGATCACCAGGGCCGTGCGGTAGGCAGGCAAGCGACTGAAGTAGGGGTCCTTGCCGGGCTCCGTCCGGATCGCGATGGTCTGGCCCACCGCATCGCGATTCGGCCAGAGGCGCCGCGCCGCCGATTCGCTCACCACTACGACGGGCGCTTCCGCCAGGGACTCCTCGGCCGCAAACTCGCGTCCTCGCAGCAGGGGGATCCGGAAGAGCCGAAAATACTCGGCCGAAACGAAGTTGTAGCCCTGGAGAATCGTGTCTTTATTGCCCGATGGCACTACCGCAATGCGCCGCAGCGCGCCGTACAACGGAGCCTTCCACACTGCCGCCACTGCCTCCACATCGGGTTGCGATGCCAATGCCGCCGCGGCCGCGGCCTGAAATCTATCCGCCAGCCGGACACCGAAGACGCCGCGCGTCTGGACTCCGAAATCCTGCACGCTGAGCCGCAGCTCGCAGCGCAGCACCACACCGGCCGAGATCAGCAGCAGCGCACACACCGTGACCTGCGTGACGACCAGTGCATTGCGCAGGCGCGTGGGCCGGTAGTCGCTGCTGAAATCGCCGCGATTCGCCTGGACCAGGCGGGAGCGCGTGGTCTGGATGGCGGGCGCGAGGCCGAACAGCAGCGTGGCCGCCAGAGAAGCGAGCAGGATGAATCCGAACACGCGCGCATCGGGCGAGAGCTCCACGATGCGGACCACCTGGGCAAATTCCTCGGGAAGAGTGGCGTACATGAGCCGCGTGCCGAAATCCATGGCCGCCTTCGAGATGACGAATCCGGCGGCCGCCGCGGGAATCGCCAGGAGGAGGCTTTCGATGAGGAGTTGGCGGACGAGCCGCGCCCGTCCGGCGCCCAGCGAGACGCGGATTCCGATCTCCCTCTGCCGCGCCGGGGCACGCGCCAGCATCATGCTCGAAACGTTGGCGCAGGCGATCAGCAGCACCAGCCCGAAGGCGATGAACACCGGTATGGTAAAGGCCAGCGAGTCGCGCGTAAACGGGATCATGGTGGCGTGGGATTGCAGCCGGACGCCTGTGGCCTTCTGTGCATCCGGTAATCCAGCCGTCGCCTGGCGAGCCCAGACGGCCAGTGCGGCCCGTGTGGTCTGCGGCGACAGGCCAGGCCGCAGGCGCCCCACCACGGTGACGTTTTCCGGAGGCTGGCCTTCCACCTGAGAATATGCGGCCAGCGGCACCCAGAAGCTGGAAGGGAAGTCCGCCACGCCGCCGAATGCGGGGTTGGCCACGCCCACTACTTCCAGAGGATAGCCGCGCAAATGCAGTGTTTTGCCGACAATCAGCGGGTCGGCGCCGAAGCGGTCTTGCCACGTGGCGTGGCTCAAGACGATGACATCGGAATCGGCGGGGAGTAACGGCCTTCCCAGGAATGTTCCGGCTCGGAGCAACTGGAAGAAGTTGCCCGACACGGCCTGCCCCACCATGGTGTGCCCATCGAGCGCCGCAAACATGGTCTCGTACGCCAGTACATCCGAGAAGGCTACCTCGCTCTGGCGGAACTCCTCGTAATCGCGCACGGTGAATGCATGGCCCGCGCCGCGCTGGTTCGTCCAGGTGAAGCCGTAGAGGGAGTAAGGGTCCGCCACCGCGATGGGACGCAGTACGTAGGCGTTGAAGACGGTGAACAGGGTGGTGTTGAGGCCGAGTGCCAGCCCGATGGTCGCGACGACCGTGAGCGCGAAGCCCGGCGTTTTGCGAAATCCGCGGAGGGCGTAGCGAACGTCCTGCGCCAGCGATTCGAGCCAGGCGAAGCCCCACACCGCGCGGCTGTCTTCGAGTGCGAGCGCCGCGCTGCCGAAAGCCGCGCCGGCCATCTCGCGATGCAGGCGAATTTCCTCGGCGAGGTCGCGCTCGTATTGCCGGCGGCTCCAAAAATGTCGTATACGCTTCCAAGTCTTCATAAGAGCAAGCCAAAAGCACACAGGCTGGAAAGCCTGTGCTACTCTAAGCCTCCATCACGCGCGCAATTCCCGCCAGCAGGAACTCGAAGCTGCGCTTCTCCTGGTCTAATTGCTTTCGACCCGCCGCGGTGATCCGGTAATAGCGGGCGCGGCGGTTGTTCTCGGTCACGCCCCAGTGCGCCTCTACGTAGTCGTTCAGCAGCAGCCTCTGCAGCGCCGGATAGAGCGAGCCTTCGCCGATCTTGAGGGAGTCTTTCGAGACCTGCTGGATGTGCTGGGCGATGCCCCAGCCGTGATTGTGCCCGCGGCTCAGGGTCTTCAAGATGAGCATTTCCAGAGTTCCGGGCAGGAAGTCCGGGCTGGAATCGGATTTATGTGTTCCCATCGATTATCGATAGCATCGGCTATCGATAGGAGTATGTTGGATTCCGATCGGGTTGTCAATAGCAAATTTCCGCCGCGTTTGCGCCTGTAGGCTTATGCGCAACTCGTGCAGCAAGGCGGCAAACTGGCCGGCACCGGCGCCGTCGGCGGGCCGAAGAAGGGCTGAGCGTGGCCTGTCGGCGGACGAGAACACGGCCATCGTGGGCGGGCCGGCAGATAACGGCTACACGGGAGCCGTGTGGATCTTCACGCGCACCAGCGGTGTCTGGAGCCAGCAGCGCGGCAAGCTGGTGGGCACGGGATACGTGGGACGGTCCTCCCAAGGCTACTCCGTGGGGATTTCGGCGGACGGCAATACGGCCATCGTGGGTGGATACGGGGACAGTTCCATGAGTGAAACTCGGGTTGAACGTGATGGCCAGCGTCAGCGTCAGCGTAGCGCCGAGGCAGGGAAGTTGCTGACGGGTGGCGCGGCGCCTCTTGAGCGAGTCCTTCGAGATGGCGCGCTGCTCAGTACCGGACGGGCTGCACGCCGCCCAGCAATGCCTCCCGCCGGACGCGCTGTCCGGCTCTCCAGATGGCGCTGATTCTGCGTGTGCTCTCGATGTCCCGCAAAGGGTCACCCTCCACCAGCAACAGGTCGGCGCGCCTCCCCGGTTCGATCCGGCCGCGGTCCTCAAGATGGAAGAGGTGCGCCGGAATCGATGTGGCCGCGGCCAGCGCTTGGGCCGGTGTGAGGCCCAACTCCACGAGCAGCCGCAATTCGCCGTGCAATCCGCCGCCATAAGAGGTCGCCGGATTAGGAGAGTCGGTGCCCGCCAGAATGGGCACTCCGGCGGCTTTCAATTGCGCGATCGCCTGGCCGAAAGTATCGCAGCCGGTAGGCACGGGAAACGGCACCGACGATTTCAGATTGCGGAGGTCGGCCGGCGTCAGGAAGGGAGCCAGGTACCGGTCTTCGACGACGCCCGCATCGAGCTTCGGCCGGCACGCGGGAAGCACCACTGAAGCGGTTGGGATCACGAAGGCGTGGTGGCTGGCCACCAGGCGTCCGAATCCCGGCGCGAGGCCGCCATTCTGAAACAGGTGGGCCAGTCCATCCACGCCCGCTTCGACGGCCTCCACGGCCTCCTGATAACTCAGGACACACGCCAGGGCGATTCTGTTCCGCCGGTGCGCCGCGGCCGCCAGCGCGCGCACCAGGTCCGGGCCGGTTTCCGGCACTCCCGGCTTGGCGGAGTGAATGATCTTGATGTAGTCCGAGCCCTCGGCGATACGGGCATCCACGAAGGCTTGCGCGTCCTCGGCGCGGTCGATAGTGGGAATCGGGCCGAACTCCGTGCCGTGACCCTTCGGCACGGTGGCGCAGATGCCGGCGGAACGAATGTCGGCGGCCCAGGCGGGTTCGGCCATCGCGAACTGGCGCAGTTTGGCGAGTTCCGCGGGGACGGGATGAAACATGTCGAGCACGGTGGTCACCCCGAAAAGCAGCGCCTTTCGCAGCGCGCCCGCGCCTTCGACCGCGGTGTGCACGTGCGCATCGATCAAGCCGGGCAGCAGCGTATATCCCTCGCCATCCACCACCTCGGCGTTTCGAGGGATGTTCACCGAGGCCCCCACTGCGCGGATCAGGCCACCCTGCGCGATCACCGTGGCGCGATCCAGCTCGTGCTCTCCGTCGAAAACGCGCGCGTTGCGAATCGCCAGGGGCGGCGTCTGCGAGAGGCAGACGACGCTCGCGGCGGCCGCCAGCCAGAGGCACGCTACGAAGCGCAACATGGCAAGAGTATATCCCAGCTTCCCCCAGGGGTTTTGTGGTCTGAATTTCCCGGTGGGGTCTACCGTTTGCTTCTCAGGGGCGTCTGCCATATCATAAATCGATTCCCATGCCCCCCAATATTCTGATTGCCGGCGCCGGACTGGCGGGTCTGTCCACTGCGTATGAACTGACGAAGAAAGGATACTCGGTCCAGGTCCTCGAAGCGCAAGGGCGGCCGGGCGGCCGCGTCCAAACCATGACGGCCCCGTTCGCGGACGGTTTGTATGCCGATGCCGGCGCGATGTCGTTTCTCGATATCCAGACCACTGTGCTGCAGTACGTCCACGAATTCGATCTGCCCGTGGACATCCAGCCGGCGCCCAGCGGCGGCGACGTCTTTTCCATCAATCGCCGCCGCCTGATCGTAAACGGCGGCCCCACGAACTGGCCCGTAAAGCTGACCCCCGAGGAGCAAAAGCTCGGATTCGAGGGCATCCAACAGAAATATCTGGTCGACCCGTGCGAAAAAATCGGCGACCCCACCCAGCCGGGCTGGCCCACCCAAGACCTGTCGGCCCTGGATGCCATTTCCGCCACCCAGTTCCTGAGAAACGAAGGCGCTTCCGAAGGCGCCATCGAGCTTCTGAGCCTGTGCCTGATCGATTTCTTCGGCGAAGGACTGGACAGCAATTCCGCGCTCTTCCTCCTGGTGGCCCAGCGGGTCACACAAGGATTCCACAATATCTTTTGCATTCGCGGAGGCCAGGAGCAATTGCCGCGCGCCATCGCCGACCGGATCAAGGAGTCGATTCACTATAGCTGCGTGGTCAATCGGATCGAGCAGGGCAAGGACGGCGTCACGGTGTACTTCGACCGCGCCGGCATCCCGAGTGTGCAGCGGGCCGATTACGCGGTGTGCGCCATTCCGTTTTCGGTGCTCCGCAACGTGGCGGTGTCTCCGCCCTTTTCCGCAGCCAAGACCGAGGTCATCCAGGAGCTGCCCAATACTTCGGTGACCCGAGTGTATGTCCAGACTCGCACGCAGATTTGGAATCAGGAGAAACTCTCCGGAGACGCTCAAGTCCAATTCCCCTTGATGCTGGTGTTTCCGGCGTATTTCCGCGAGTCGCGCCGGGGAATACTGGAGTCCTACACGGCCGGGCACTACGCCCGCGAGCTGGCGCGCATGAGCGACGCCCAACGCAGCCAGGCGATCATCACGGAACTGACCAAGCTATTCCCCGGCATTAAGAGCGTCGCCGAGACCGTGGCCCATAAATGCTGGGATGAGGACCCCTATGCTTTGGGCGCGTACGCCTGGTACAAACCGGGCCAGTTTCTCAAATTCCTGCCGCATCTGGCGACCCCCGAAGGGCGCGTGTTCTTCGCCGGCGACCATACCGGCGTCCTGCCGGGCTGGATGGAGGGCGCATTGCAATCCGGCATCCGGGCCGCGGCGCAGATTGAGCAGGCGGCCACCGGCTCTGCCGCAGCCACGGCGCCCTGAGACGCACGGAGAATCGACTGCGGCCCATTCCAACCACACTACTCAGAGGAAAAGAAGATATGACAGCTAAACTACTCGACGTGATTGCCAAATCGTGGACCGACGAAGACTACAAGCAAAGGCTAATGGCCGATCCCAGAGCGGTCCTAGCCGAGGACGGCATCGAGGTTCCGGCCGATGCCACCATCCGGGTGGTCGACCAGCGGCCCGATGAATGGTACCTGTTCCTTCCGCCCCGGCCTAAGGCCGAAATCAACGTGAGCAACGTGACCTCGCAGGTGGCGGCCAGCGCAGGCCTCACGCAGCCCCGGGCATCCCACACCACCAATATGACCATTGCCGCGGCCGCGCGAATGACCCATCACGGGTGCACTCCCCACACCGCGGACATGACCATATGCTTTGCCCCACGCACGTGCGTTCCCCACACCGCGGATATGACCATATGCCTTGCCCGCACGGCGGGCATGACCGACCGCCAGTGCGTTCCCCACACCGCGGATATGACCATATGCTTTGCCCGTCCCGCGGCCCTGACCGAACACGGCTGCGCTCCCCACACGGCGGCCATGACCGACGACAATTGCTTTCCCCACACGGCGGGCATGACCGACATCAATTGCCTTCCCCGCACCGCGGCGCTGACACTCCTCACCATCCCACCCGCGGCGCCGGGCTCCGGTGGCACCGGCGGCAGTTCGGGCGGCGAGGGCGGCGGCCAGTAACCGGTCGCGCGAAGCGGAACGGCCGATGCGCCCCCCGCTGTTCCGCTTCGCGCGAGGGACCCGATGGATAGTCAGACCATAGCCCACTACAGACTCCTCGAGAAGATCGGGGAGGGCGGCATGGGCGCGGTTTACAGGGCCGAAGACACCCGTCTGGGACGCGCCGTCGCTCTCAAGGTCATCCGGCCCGAATCGATCGCCGTCGAGACCGTCCGCCAGCGCTTTCTGCGCGAGGCGCGCGCCATCGCGGCCCTCGATCATCTCAATATCTGCACGATCTTCGAGTTCGGCATGGATGGCGAGCAGGCCTTCCTGGCCATGTCCTACGTGGATGGGCCACCGCTGTCGGCGATGCTGAGGGGCGGGCCGCTGCCCATCGTTCGCGCCGTGGACATTGCCACGCAAATCGCCGAAGGGCTGGCGGAAGCGCACCACAAGGGTGTAATTCACCGCGACATCAAGCCCGGCAATATCCTGATCACCGCCAGGGGAACGGTTAAAATCGCGGATTTCGGCCTCGCGGCGCTGAGCGGGGAGGCGCGCCTGACGATGCGCGGCCTGGCTGTGGGAACCCCCGCCTATATGGCTCCCGAGCAGTGGATGAGCCTCACACCGGACCCGCGGTGCGATATCTGGTCCTTGGGCGTCGTGCTCTTTGAAATGCTCAGCGGCAAGCTGCCGTTCGCGGGAGTCGAAGGGCGGGCTCTGGGCTACTCGATTCTCAACGACCCGCCGCCTTCGCTGGCAGTGCTCCGCGCAGATATCCTGCCCGAACTCGCCAGCCTGGTGGAACAGATGCTCGCCAAAGATCCCGCCCAGCGGACCCCCTCGGCGGACCAGGCAGCCCTGCTGCTGAAGGCCTGCCGGCAGGCGGCTGCCAGCTCCGCGTCGGTCCCTGGCCGGACCGTCACCATGGGGTCCCTTCCGGCGGCGGAGCGGGTGCCGGAGACGGTATCGATCGCGGTACTGCCCTTTATCAACAATGCCTCCGACCCCGACAACGAGTACTTCGCCGACGGGATTACCGAAGAGCTGATCACGGGTCTCGGCAAGGTCGGGGCTTTGCGGGTAGTCTCCCGAGCCAGCGCGTTTCGTTTCAAGACGGGCGACCAGGACCCCCGCGAGATCGGGCGCCAGCTCAAGGTGAAGTACCTGCTGATGGGCAGCATCCGCCGCGCCGGCGACCGCTTGCGGATGACCGCCGAGCTGATTTCGGCCGAGGACGGCTATCAGCTCTGGTCGGAGGTCTACCGGCGCGAGACCCGCGACATCTTCGCCATCCAGGAAGAACTCTCCGAAGCCATCCTGGCGACCCTGAAGATCAAGCTTTCGGCCATCAACCCGCTGGCGGTTCAGGCGCGCGCCACCCCCGGCCTTCCGGCATACCAGCTCTATCTGAAGGGCCTTTTCCATTGGAACAAACGCGCGCAACCGGCCATGCAGCGGGCCATCGGGTTCTTCCAGGAGGCGATCGACGCGGACCCGCTCTATCCGCAGCCCTATTGCGGACTGGCGGACGCCCTGATGCTATCGGCGCTGTTCGCTTGGGATACGCCCGCCAGAACCATGCCCCGGGCCAAGCAAGCGGCGCTGAAGGCCCTCGAAATCAGCCCCCACCAGGCCGAGGCCCGAATCTCGCTGGCGATGATTCAGTACCTGTATGACTGGGACACCGCAGCGGCGGCCGCCAGTTTCTCCGCCGGTGTCCGGTCAGGCCCCCGCTATGCCATCGGCCGGGCTTTCCACGCTCACTTCCTGCTGTGGACCGGCCAGTACGACCAGGCCATGCGCGAGATCGAAGAGGCTCTCGATCTGGACCCGCTGTCGCTCAACATCATGACCAACCGCGGCTGGTTTCTGATCTATCAGCGGCGCTACTCCGAAGCCGCCGAGGCGCTCACCCGGGCGCTGGAGCTGGAGCCGGAATATGTGCGCGCCAATCTCTACCTGGGCGTGGCGCTGACGCTGCTGGGCCGCGCTGACGAAGGAATAGCCGCCACCCGCAAGGCGGTCGCCAGCAGCCCGGAGGATCCAATTCTGCTGGCGTGGCTGGCGCGGGTGTATGCGCTCGCGGGTCTTTCGAACCAGGCGCGCGAGTTGCTCCGGCAGATCGAATCGCGGGGGGAGGCGGGCGGCATCTCCCCGATGGACCTGGCGATTCCTTATGGCGCGCTCCAGGAAAGCGATCGCGCCGCGGAGCTCATGGAGCTCGCCATCGAGCAGCGTTGGCCCGTGCCGATTTTGCTGCGCGATCCGCGAGCGGACCCTTTTCGGGACCACCCCCGCTACGTGGCGGCGCTGCGCCGCGCCGGCCTGGTTTCCTCCTCCGAAACTGCGGCGAAACACGGGCCCGCGCCAACCAGTCCGCAAGATGCCCCTACCCTGGACCGCAGCCTGCCCGGCGACCGCGGCTGAAGGCGCCAGGGCTGGCCGAAACCGCGGTTGGCAGGCGGAAGCGCCTGCCCCTTAACCGGCCTTATGCCGAGTGCCGGATTATGCCGAGTAAAATGAGGGTGCGTCGCCGTAGCA
>OMOG01000002.1 GCA_900290305.1 Candidatus Sulfopaludibacter sp. SbA4 | reverse complement strand
TAACAGCACCGCAATGGCGCCGCCGTGATTGTCGGCGATGAGCAGATCCTGTTTGCCGTCGCGATTGATATCGGTGTAGGAAAGCGAGCCGATGGACGTGCCGGAGGGGCTGCCGGTAGGGGCGCGGAGCGTGCCATCGCCGTTGCCGAGAAAGATCCAGAGGATGCCGGTGGTCGTGTCCAGGACGGCAAGATCGGCTTTACCGTCTCCGTTGAAGTCTGTGGAGACCATGGAAAGCGGGGATTGTCCCAGGTTATAGCTGGCTGGGGATGAGAATGTGCCGTCGCCCTTGCCCATCAGAATGGAGACGCTGCCGGGCGTTCCGGAGCCCGAGAGATTCCCGATTGCCAGGTCCGGCTTGCCATCGCCGTTGAAATCGGCCACCGCGATGGAGATCGGAAACGGGCCGGCCTGGAAGTATGCCGGAGGGCCAAAGGTTCCGTCACCTTTGCCGAGCAGAACCGCCACGCCGCCGGCGGCCGAGGAACTGCCGTTGAACGCGATGGCCAGATCCTGGATTCCATCGCCGTTGAAGTCTCGTATGGTAAGCACTCCGGAGTTGGCGCTGACATGGTAGCGGCTGGAGGAGAGGAGGGCTCCAGCGGGACCGAAGAGGTAAACAAACACCTCGCCGTTGAAGGACGCGGAGTCGGGGATACCGTCGCCGTTGAAGTCTCCGACGACCTCTGTGCCAGCGGCGTTTCCGGCAGGAGGGAGGCCGGCGCCGGCGGGGGCCGACAGTTGCGTGGACGCTAACGGCCGGGGAGTTGCCGGCCTGGCGGCCCCTTGGACTCCGCCTGGACAGAACTTGCTGACAGCCTGATCATATGTGTAACCGGGGTCTACCCCGCCGCCCGCCCCGCCACCATCGAAAGCTCCATAACTGGGATCCTCGCTGTCGGAGAAGTGCCATTTGCCGTCGCTCCCGAGAAACAAGGCGCCCACGTACTCGCCGTGGCTGCTGAAGATCTGGATAATGTCGACGACCCACGGACTGGACGGGCCGAAGGATTTGAGAGGCATCTGCTCGCACGTGTCCTGTCCAGCCATCGCGAGCAGGCATGCCCCGAAGAACGCCGCGCACAAGGATTGCCATCGCACGTCAAGCCCCTCCGAGTACCTTTGTACCGCGGATCGCCGCGCGGCGGCAATTGACAAGCGCAAGGGGTCACCTGCGATAATTCCATCGATAGACGATGGGAAGACGCGGGGTCCAGACGCCGGCTGAAAGCCGCCCCCAGAGGGGACCCCGAGCCAGGATGGGCCGCCCCACACCAGAGGTTTCTGGAAAGCAACGGGCGGTCCGGAACCTCAAGCCACGAGGCGGGGCCGACTGCCAGTCGGCCAGCAGGCTGCCAGCCGGCTGCCAGCCTGCCCCACATCACTGCTTTTTCTTCTGGTCCTGGGGCGGACGGAAGCGCTGCGGCCGGCCCGCGGGTTTCAAACTCGCGATTTCGGTGTAGGTCTGGATGACGCGATCTTTCTGCGCCGGGTCGGCGATCAGGTAGCGGTGCTTGCCGCCGGCGGACGCGGTGAATTGCGTGCGGCCGTCGACCAGTACCGTCACGGTGCCGGGTTCCGACAGCTTGAAGTAGCCCTCCTGCGGGCGAATCGCGTAGAGCACGGCGGTCATGGCCCACGACGGCGCGTCGTACGGCATCGGCTTGTAGGCGCGGTAGGCATCCACTACCGGATGCGCCTGCGACCAGGCGAAATCTTTTTCGATGCTCGACGCCGGGAACGGCAGGGCCAGGCCGACCTCATTGCCGGAGACCACGATGGGGGTAGGCCACTCGGCGAAGAGTTTCCGGGCGGCGGCGATGTCGCATGCGATTCCGGTCTCCGGCGGACCGCTGGGAAAGGCTCCCGCGGCCACGGTAAGGTACCGGACCTTTTGCCCGATCAGCGCGCTCGCACCGGGAAGATCGAGCAGCGCGGCGAGATTGGTGGCAGGTCCGGTGAGCACTACCATGGCGTTCTGATCGTACTGCGAGGTGAGCGCGTTGCGGATCAGCGCCACGGGCTCCGCGGTATCGTTGAGCTTCACGATGCTGCGCGAAAATGCCGGCTTGCCCTCGGGCGTCTTGCGGGAGAGCGGCCCGGTGAGCATGGGTGTGTCGTCGGGCATCTTGCCGGTCATTGCCATACCGACCGGGAGGCTTCCGCCTCCGAACGGTCCCGGCTCCCCCAGGTAGAAACGGTCTACCGCGTCGCAGAAGGCGGCCGCGTTCAGGTTGGGCTTGGTCACGCTTACCGAGAGGACGCGGGTTTCGTTCTTGCCCTGAAAGCCGTAGAGCATGGCCAGCGCCAGGGCGTCGTCGATGCTGTTGCCCATGTCGCAATCGAAGACCGTGCCGACGGGCGGTTTGCCTTGTCCGAATTGCATCGCCCCTCCTCCTTAATACAGTACAGTAGATTGGGAGGGCCGGCGGCGCCATGATCGGGCAACGGCCCGGGCACTATCGAATGGTCGCGAAGATCGGCGAAGGCGGCGGCGGGACGGGCGGCCGAAATATGAAACAAGAGTCATACTGAATAATATGAAAATCGGAGAGCGGGGTCAGGTGACGATCCCGAAAGAGATTCGCGAGCGGTTCGGCCTCGGGCGGGACACGGAAGTCGAGTTTTGCGTAGTCAAGGGCTCAATCCTGTTGAAGAAGGCTCCCAGGAAGCTCGACCTCGCGAAGTGGAAGGGCTATTGTAAGGATTCCTTCGCGAAACTCGGGTATTCGTCGGTGGATAAGTTCATAGAAGATGTTCGCGGGCGATGATCACCGCGATTGACACCAACGTTCTGCTGGACATACTGGTCCCGAACGAAGAGTTCTACGACGCATCGGCGGGAGGCCTTGAGGAATCGGCCGCTGGATCTTTGGTGATCTGTGACATCGTTTACGCCGAACTCTGTGTCCATTTCGCGAGCCGGCATGAATGTGACGCCTTCCTGGAGAGCAACGAGATCCGCGTCCAGGCGTTGACGCGCGAGGCCCATTTTCTGGCAAGCCGCGCCTGCCGGAAGTATCGCGAACAAGGAGGAAAGCGAACCAGGATTCTGCCGGACTTTTCGATCGGAGCGCATGCCCTGAAGCAGGCGACCCGGCTGCTCTCACGGGACCGGGGTTTTTACCGTCAGCTCTTTCCGTCGCTCGAGTTGTACGATCCGGCGGCGTAGCTTGCGGACGGAAAGCTACACAGGCACGAATGCCTGTGCTACTGGTGCGGGGAAGCGCTGCGAAAACCAGAAGGCGTAGGGGGTCGCTCCGTGGTCCTGGTAGTGGGTCAGGCGGTCGCGTCCCTCCGCTACTGTGGGCAAGTGGCCGGCCGGCACCCACCACAGGCAGTAATTCGGCTTGCTCATCTTTTCGAACCAACGGGCGCGGTCGCGGAACACTCCGATGTGCCGTGGACCGTAGGCGAATTCCTGCAGCGCTTCGACAGACTCCCACACCGACATGTTGACGATGATGAACGGGTCGTCGCCGTATGCGATGTCAGTGGCGTTGCCGGAGTCCGATTGCAGCCGCCAGACGAAACCGGGAGCGCTCTCGGCCAGCGCATTAACCGTGTCCAATTGGTTGACAAAGCCGGCGATCTTCGGGTCGTCGATGGGTGCGATCAGACGGCCGATATTGATTTGTGCGAGATGATAGAGCATAATCCTATGCGACGTTTTCGTCTTCTGCGGCGGACTCGGCCGGCGCCTGAGGCTTCCGCAATCTGCCCAGGCCCACGGCGCCGATGCTCACCAGCATGACGGCGCTTCCGAAATAGAGATTGCGGATGCCGGCCTTCTGCGCCACCGGACCCGCCACGAACATCGCCAGCACCTGCGAGATCGCCATCAGGGACATCACGCTGCTGCTGACGCGTCCGAGCATGTCATGCGGCGTTTCCTTTTGCAGCAAGGTCTGCGCGGGAATAAAGACCAGCGCCGCACAAAAACCGATCGCCAGCATGCCGAGCGCGGTGGTGGCCACCTTTCCAAACACGGCCGTCACAAAGACCGCGGCGCCCATGCCGCTGAGGCCGTAAATCACCAGGTATTGCTGGGGAATCTTGCGGGCGAACCGGTGGATGGACTGCGTGCCAGCGATCATGCCGATGCCGATCAGCGAATTCAGGATTCCGAACAGCGCCGCGGTGGAGACGAGCACGTCGCGCACATAGATCGACAGCAGCGCGCCGAAACAACGGACCGCGAACATGCCGGCGGTCATCGAGAGGATCACGAACGAGAGCGCGGCGTGGGTGAGGATGAAGCGGAATCCCTGCAGCAGGGACGAGAGCACGGAACTGGCCGCGGCAGCCGCGGAGCGTTGCCGGTGAATCGCGACGCTCATCACCATGGCGGCCGAAAAGACGAAGCTGGCGCTATCGAAGAGGAAGCAGGAGTTGGCGCCGAACCACTGCACCAGGAGGCCGGAGATGGCCGGGCTGATGATCTGCGAGCCTTGGACGGCCTGCGACATCAAAGCGTTCACCGCCAGCAATCCAGCGGCGGGAGCGATGGCACGCACGGCCACCGATTGCGCGGGAATAAAGAAGCTGGACACCGTGCTGAGCGCGAAAAAGATGGCGTAGATGGCGTTCAGGTTGGGGCGCATGAACACCAGCACCAGCACGAGCGCGGCGCGGACCAGGTCGCTCGCAATCATGGTCCATTTCACGTTCCATTTGTCGACGAAGACGCCGGCCAAGGGGCTGATCACGGCCAGCGGCAGCATGTATGCGACCAGGATCATGCTCACTTGGGTTGCGGTGCCGTGCAGTTGAAACGTGACCACGCTGAAGACCGCGAAGACCGCCAGAAAATCGCCAAACACGCTGACGATTTGCGCCATCCAGATGCGGCGGACCTCTCGCAGGCGCAGAACTTCGGCAAAACTGAGTTGCGGTGCCATAGGAGTTGCGGGAGTGGTGTGACCATGATAGCAGGAACGAACTCGACGCGGAGCCGCGGAGCCACGGAGATAAGCGCGGAGAGAAAAGAGATTTCACCGCAGAGACGCAGAGCCGCCGAGAAAGCGCGGAGAAAACCAAGTCAAAACCTGAGAGCGCAGGGGTAGCAGAGAGCGCGGAGAAAACCACACCCGAGGCGCCGGCGTGGTAAGTTAGGCCCATTGCCTCGCATATGACCCGTAACCTCATTTTGCTCGCCGCCGCAATTCTGAGCGGACTGCAGCCGGCCTCGGCGCAGATCTACCGGGTCACGATCGACCGCAACCTGCGGGTTCCGATGAGGGATGGCATCAAGCTGGCGGCGGACGTCTACTTTCCCGCGGAAGTGGAACGGGCGCCCGTGATCCTGATGCGGACTCCTTATAAGAAGGAAGCCTCGCAGAACTTGGGCATCTACTACGGACAGCACGGCTACGCCGCTGTGGTCGAGGATGTGCGCGGGCGCTTCAGCTCCGAAGGCCGGTGGGAGCCGTTCGTGAACGAGGCCAAGGACGGCTACGACACCATCGAGTGGCTGGCCCGGCAGCGCTGGTCCAACGGGAAGGTGGGGATGATCGGCGGGTCGTACCTGGCATGGGTACAGTGGTTCGCGGCCAGCCTGCATCCGCCGCACCTAACTACCATCATCCCCAACGCTTCGCCGTCGGACCCGTTCCACAACATGCCGTACGACAACGGGATGCTGTTTCTCACGGGCACATTCCTGTGGACCAGCGTGGTGGAAAGCGGAGCCACCTCGAGCCTCACGGATACGCGGCTGCGCACGGCGGTCCACAAGCGGTTCGGCAGCCTCATGCGGGCGCTGCCGGTGGTGGATCTCGACAAGGCGGTGCTCGGAAAAGAGAGCCGGTTCTGGCGGGATTGGATCGCGCATCCCTCGCCGCGCGACCCCTACTGGTCGGGCACGCTGTTTCTCGAAAGCCTGAAAAAGCTGAAGATTCCGGTGTTCCATCAATCCGGCTGGTTCGATGGCGACGGCATCGGGACCGAGCTGAACTATCTCAAGATGACGAGCTACGGACATGCAAATCAGAAGCTGACCATCGGTCCGTGGCCGCACAGCGATTCGGCCACGCGCGGCATCTGGGGCCACGATTTCGGACCGCAGGCGCTCATCGACCTGCAGGGCGAATACCTGCGGTGGTTCGACTATTGGCTGAAGGGCGTGGACAACGGCATCCTGAGGGAGCCGCTGGTGAGCGTCTTCGCCATGGGTTCGAATCACTGGCTGCGGGCGGCGAAGTACCCGCTGCCGGAGACGCGCACGGAGAAGCTGTACCTCACGAGCGGCGGGCACGCCAACACCTCGCGGGGCGACGGCAAGCTCAGCTTCACCGCGCCCACTGACTCCGAGCCGCCCGACCGTTACGTGTACGACCCCGGCGATCCTACTCCCGACCCGTCGTTCTACGAGCCCAGCGAGGCCGACGAGACGGCTGCGCGGCCGCAGGAAGAGCTGATGAAAGACGCCGAAGCCGTGCGCGCGCAAGTCACTCAGTCGAGGCAGGACATCCTGGTCTACACGACCGAGCCATTTGCCGCGCCTTACACCATGGTCGGACCGGTCTCGGCGGTGATTTACGCGTCCAGCTCGGCGCGCGATACGGACTGGTTCGTGCACCTGGTGGAGGTGGACGAGAGCGGCAAGTTTCTGCCGCTGATCGGCGCGGACAGCGGCAAGGTGCGGGCGCGCTTCCGCAGCTCGCTGAACAAGACGCAATTCCTGAAGCCGGGCGCGATTTACAAATATACAATCGACCTATGGCAGACGGGGATCACCATTCGCCCCGGCCACCGGCTGCGCATCGAGCTGGCATCGGCGGATTTTCCCACTTACTCGCGGAATTTGAATACGGGTGGGAATAATGAGACTGAGACTAAGTTCGTTTCGGCGGAGCAGGCGGTTTATCATGATGCGAAGCATCCGTCGTATCTGCTGCTGCCGAGGATTCCGGAGCGGCCGTAGGTATCGACTCACCGCGGAGGCGCGAAGCACGCGGAGGAAGACGCGGAGAGAGAAAACCAAGAGAAAGTCAAAACCTGAGTAAACGGAGGGAGCGGAGAGCGCTGAGAGAACCATACCCCATGGCCAGGCAGGTTGGCAGGCGGAAGCGCCCCGAGGATTCCGGAGAAGCCGTAGACAGCGACTCACCGCGGAGGCGCCCGAAGCGGGTAAACTCCGCCGCGGAGGAAGACGCGGAGAGAAAACCAAGAGAAAGTCAAGACCTGAGTAAACGGAGGGAGCGGAGAGCGCTGAGGACCGGGTTTTGTGGCGCCAGCGGTTGGTCGCAGGTTGGCAGGCGGAAGCGCCTGCCCCACCTGACTCCTGATATGATAGGCAGCGATTTCGCGGAGTCCTTATGAATCGAGTCTTGCTGTACGGCATGGTCGCCTGCGCGCTCTTCCTCAACGGGCAGACGCGGGACGAACGGATCTTCGTCGACTTCCAGGAGGTCATGGTCCCGATGCGCGACGGCGTCCGCCTGCAGACCGTGATCCTCGCGCCCAAAAGTCCCAAGGGACCGCTGCCGTTTCTCATCGACCGCTCTCCGTACGGCGTGCCCACCAAGGAGGCCGTCGACCGCGGAATGCCCGCGGCGGGCCGCGCGCGGTACGAGAACTACTACGTGGTGACGCAAAATATCCGCGGGCGTTTCAAATCGGAAGGCAACGAGACCACCGACGCCTGGGACACGGTGGACTGGCTGATCAAGAACATCCCCAACAACAACGGGCGCGCGGGCATCGCGGGCACTTCGTACGACGGGTGGACCGCCGTGATGGCGGCGCTCGATCCGCATCCCGCGTTGAAGGCGGTGATCGAGCAGGCCTCGCCCGCGGACCAGTTTCTGGGAGACGACTTCCACCACAACGGCGCGTTCCGCCTGAGCTACGGCTTCGAGTACTCGGCGATGCTCGAAACCAGCTCCACCGAAAACTACCGGTTCCAGTTCGATCGCGGCGACACCTACGACTGGTATCTGGGGCTGGGCCCGCTTTCGAACGCCGACGAGCGGCACTTCCACGGCAAGATTCCCACCTGGGAAGACTTCGTCCATCACCCGAGTTACGACCGCTTCTGGCAGCGGCTGGCGTTCGCTCCATATTTGAACGCAGTCAAAGTTCCCATCGTGCACGTGGCCGGCTGGTGGGACAGGAGGATTTCTACGGCCCGCAGACGATCTACGAGAAGCTCGAACCGCACGACACGGAGCATCGCAACTACTTCGTGGCCGGGCCGTGGAACCACGGGCAGTGGAACGGAAACGGCAGCCGCCTGGGCGCCATCAGTTTCGGATCGGACACCTCGCAGTATTACCGCGAGAACATTTTCCAGCCGTGGTTCGACTACTGGTTGCGCGGCGTAGGCGAGTTGCACCTGGCCGAGGCCACCACGTTCGAGACCGGCACCAATGAGTGGCGCCAGTACGATGCGTGGCCGCCCAAGCAAGGGGTCGAACGCGGCGCTTGTATTTCCACGAAGGGCGGCGCCTGTCCTTCGATGCGGGCGGGGAGAGCGGTTTCGACGAGTACGTCAGCGACCCCGCCAACCCTGTGCCGTATCGTCCGCGGCCGGTGCCTCCGACGTATCCGGGGCCGGAGTGGAAGGTGTGGCTGGTCGAGGACCAGCGCTTCGTGGACCATCGCCCCGACGTGCTTTCGTGGCAGACCGAGCCGCTCGGCGCGGATGTGCGAGTGGCCGGGGACATCGCCGCGGAGATTTTCGCATCGACGTCGGGAACGGACAGCGACTGGGTGGTCAAGCTGATCGACGTGTACCCGGAGGATGCGCCCGACGATGCGGAGACCAAGACGAAGATGGGAGGGTTCCAACTGATCGTCGCCGACGAGATCCTGCGGGCGCGGTTTCGCAACGGCTTCGAGCGCGCGGAGGCGGTGCCGGCGGGCAAGGTGGTGCGCTATGCCATCGACCTGCACACCGCGGCGCACGCCTTCCGCAAGGGGCATCGCATCATGGTGCAGGTGCAGAGCACGTGGTTCCCGGTGTACGACCGCAATCCCCAGAAGTTCGTGCCCAATATTTTCGAGGCGCACGCGGCGGATTACGTGAAGGCTACGCAGAGGATTTATCATGCGGGTCAGTCGGCGAGCGCGATTGTGCTGCCGGTGGTGAAGTAGCGGGTGGAAGGCGGGTACTTGACGCGGAGGCGCGGAGGAAGACGCGGAGAGAAAACAAAAACCAAAACCTGAGGGAACGGAGGGAGCGGAGGGAGCCGCAGCGGTTGCTACGAGCCCTTACTTCGGCCGCCGCCTCTTGGGATAGATTGCGTGCACCACGCTCTGGCCCTTCTTGACACTCTTCGCGGCTGCCGCATCGGGCCGCTTGGCGCGCGCCACGGCGGCTTGCACGAACGCCCGCACCATGGGCCGGTCGAGATCCGCCGGTTGCGCGATCCGGATGTGCCGGACCCATCGGCCGCTGCCCTGGAGCACGCCCGCCGGATCGTCC
The DNA here is from genome assembly GCA_900290305.1 of Candidatus Sulfopaludibacter sp. SbA4. GTDB lineage: Bacteria > Acidobacteriota > Terriglobia > Bryobacterales > Bryobacteraceae > OMOG01. The sequence goes on along the minus strand of OMOG01000002.1, from coordinate 29,627 downwards.
AGCTCCGATCCGCGGTGGAAGCCGAGATTCACCCAGTTCGCGTAAACCGGAATGTGAATGAACGCCTCGCTGGGACGTCCCGTAAACGAGTAGCCCGCCACCACGGCGTTGTACGCATCGTAGATCAATTCCACGGCGCCCGGCGCTTCCTCGAGCACCAGCCGGCGCGTCGCCAGCGCCAGTTCGACGATGCCGGGCGCGTAAGGCGAGAGGAACTGCAAGTATTCCGGCGAGGGCGGAGGAATGCGTGCGGCCATGATTCGAGTGTATCGCCTGTGCGATCCTGAGAGCATGGCCAACCGGGCGCAGTCCCTGCCCGAAAACGCACCCGGATCCTTCTTCGTCGACCCCACCTGCATCGACTGCGACACCTGCCGGCAGATCGCGCCGCGCACCTTCGGCGAAACAGGCGAATACTCATTCGTCCAATTGCAGCCGCGCGATGCCGCGGACACGCGCGCCGCGTTGCGCGCGCTGGTGGCGTGTCCCACCGGGTCGATCGGCACCGCCGACAAGAGTGGAATCGCGGCGGCCGTGGGCGATTTTCCGCTCCCGCTCACGCCGCGCGTTTCGTACTGCGGCTTCAACTCGCGGAAGTCGTTCGGCGGCAACAGCTACTTCGTGGAGCACGCCGGCGGCAACTGGCTGATCGACGCGCCGCGATTTGTCGAGCACCTGGCGCGGCGTTTCGCGGAGAAGGGCGGGATCCGGTACATCTTTCTCACGCACCGCGACGATGTCGCCGATGCCGCGTTGTATGCGGAGCGCTTCGGTGCGACGCGCATCATCCACCGGCTGGAGCTCGACTCGCAGCCCGATGCCGAGCGCGTCATCGACGGCTTCGACCCGGTGGAGCTGGCGCCCGGCTTTGTGGCGATTCCCACACCCGGCCACACGCGCGGCCACACGGTGCTGCTGCACGCGAGCGAATTTCTCTTCAGCGGCGATCACATCTGGTGGAGCCGGGCGCGCGGAAGGCTCACGGCGTCGCGAGACGTCTGCTGGTATTCCTGGAGCCGGCAAGTAGAATCGGTGGCGCGGCTGGAGCCTTACTCTTTCGAATGGGTTCTCCCCGGCCATGGCGAGCGCGCGCATTTCCCGCGCGAAGAGGTGCGGAGTGAGATGGCGCGGCTGGTGGCGGCGGTGGGGAAGGGCTAGCGAGTGGCCAGCTACAGTGCCAGGGTGGTCCGCAATGCGGCGTCGAGTTCCGTCATTTCCGGGAAGGCCCCGATTACACGGTCAATCTCATCGTAATGAACGGTGGCGAGGTTGTCGGTCATAATCACCGAGTCCATCAACAGGCCCGCACGTTTGGCGCTCTCGGTGTCGGCCCGCACGATCACTCTGCTGGAGTGGCTTCCGCGAGCCATGTTACTGGTGATCATGGCCACGATCGTTTGGGGCAGGTCTGTTCCCAGTCGATCAGCTTGCACAACCAATGCCGGCCGCCGCTTCGACGTCCGCAGGTTCGAATCCGGGAACAAGACCAGGACCACGTCACCGCGGCGGCAATTCGTCATAGGCGGCCATCTCGGGGCGGTCCCAATCTTCAGCAAATGGGGCTAACCGGCGGCGCAGGTCAGCCGCCTGAGATTCGTCGATTCCTCTTTCGCGAAGATCGATTGAGGCGGCGGGTTGGACCCACGTCACAATCACACGCGAACCTTCGGCCTCGGTTAGGGGCTCGATAAGCTCGACCTTCCCGTTGCGGTAAACCCCTTCGACCGACTTCACCATGAACCAATTATGCCGCAAACACTGAAATGAAGCCAGCCTTGGGATGCGACTCTTCCGCTGCGGTAAACTGGCTGTAATGGATGCGCTGGCCGAACAACTGGACGCGAAACTACGCGAGTGGACACCCGCAACCGCTGGAGAAGTCAGAGACAGGGTGGCGGAGATTATTGAGTGCGCGGATCTCGATGTATTGGATCTCACGCGCTCGCGGCTAGTGGAACAAGAGGTCCTGGACCTCCTCGATGAATCCCCAATGTGATCGTCTCCCGTGCAGATCCGGACCTTCCTTCACGCCGAATCTGTAGCGAACGTCCAGGGCCGGGGTTCCTGCCGCGAGTCCGCCTGGCCGAAAAGGCCCACCGAGCTTGACCAGTGGAGACGCGGTCTCCCACGCGCCCCCGCCCCCCTTTCGCATACAATATGAGACGCCCTATGCGCCGGGTCCTCATTTCGATTTTCTTCGCCGCCATCTCCCTTGCCGCCGCCGCGCGCTCCGTCTGGGATGGCGTGTACACCCAGTCACAGGCGCAGCGCGGGCAAGCCGCCTACGCCGAGGAATGCATGAAATGCCACGCGGAAAACCTGGCGGGCGGCGAGGACGCTCCGGCCCTTGCGGGCGATGCCTTCCTGCACAAGTGGAACAGCAAGACCGTCGGCGCCCTGTTCGAATCGATCCGCAAGACCATGCCCTCCGACGATCCCGGCAACCTGAGCACACGCCAGTGCGCCGATATCGTCGCGTACATCCTGAGCGTCAACGAATTCCCCGCGGGGCAAAAAGAGCTGGAGCATGAGGCCACTCCCTTGAACGACATTCGCATCGAGGCCAAACGATGAACCTGCGGACATCCCATTCGATTTTGTTTCTGGCGCTCGCCATCGCCCCTGCGCAGCAAGGCATGCGCAACGGCGAGTGGCGCTTCTACGGCGGCGATGCCGGCACCACCAAGTACTCGTCGCTCGACCAGATCAACGAAACCAACGTCAAGGAACTGAAGACCGCCTGGGTCTGGAAGTCGCAAAACTTCGGCCGGCGGCCGGATTTCAATTGGGAAGTGACGCCCCTTATGATCGGCGGCGTCCTCTACTTCACCGCGGGCACCAGGCGCGACGTGGTGGCCGTGGACGCCGCCACCGGAGAGACTCTCTGGATGTACCGGCTGGATGAAGGGCCGCGCGGCGCGGTGGTGGCGCGTACCGTGAATCGCGGGTTGGCGTACTGGAGCGATGGCAAGGGCGACGACCGCATTCTCCTGATCTCGCCCGGATACCAGTTGATCGCGCTAAATGCCAAAAACGGCACGCCGGTAGCGGGCTTCGGCAACAGCGGCCTGATCGATTTGACCGAAGGGCTGGATCGCGAAGTGGTGAAGCCCGGCAAGATCGGAGCCAGCTCGCCCGCCATCGTGGTGCGCGACACCGTGGTGGTGGGCGCGGCCCTGCTCGCCGGCACCGCTCCGCCCACCAAGGAGAACGTCCCCGGCTACATACGCGGCTTCGACGTGCGCACGGGCAAGCGCCTGTGGACCTTCCACACGATTCCGCGTCCGGGCGAATTCGGCCACGAAACCTGGGAGAACGACTCCTGGAAATTCACCGGCAACACGGGCGCGTGGGCGCCCTTGAGCGGCGACGAAGAACTGGGATACGTCTACATCCCGGTGGAAATGCCGACTGGCGATTTCTATGGCGGCAACCGTCCCGGCAGCAACGTTTTCTCCGACAGCCTGGTGTGCCTCGACGCGCGCACCGGCAAGCGCATCTGGCATTTCCAACTGGTGCATCACGACATTTGGGATTGGGACATCGCGGCGCCTCCCATCCTGGTGGATATCACGGTCAATTCGAAAAAGATCAAGGCGGTGGCGCAGGTCACCAAGCAGGCATTCACCTACGTGTTCGACCGCGTCACGGGCCAGCCGGTGTGGCCCATCGAAGAGCGCGCGGTGCCGCAGTCCGACGTGCCCGGCGAGATGACTTCGCCCACGCAGCCGTTCCCCACCAAGCCCGCGGCGTTCGACCGGCAAGGCACCAGCCTCGACGACCTGATCGATCTTACGCCCGCGCTCCACGCCGAGGCCGTGAAGATTGCCTTGCAGTACAAGATGGGCCCGCTCTATACTCCGCCCATCGTGGCCGACACGAATGGCAAGGCGGCGATGCTGCTGTTGCCGGCGCACGTCGGCGGCGCGAACTGGCCCGGCGGGGCGGTCGACGCGGAAACCGGAGTTCTGTACGTTTCGTCGGTGACCAACGCCGAAGCCCTGGCGGTGATCAAGGCGGACCCCAAGCGCTCGGACATGGGTTACGTGGGCGGGCGCGGAGGGGGCGGAGGACGCAGCACGGCAACGCCGTCCGACGAAGACCAATCCGTCCGCCCCGCGGCGCGAACCAACATCGGCCCGCAGGGGCTGCCTCTCGCGAAGCCGCCATGGGGCCGCATTACGGCTATCGACTTAAATACCGGAGACCACCTCTGGATGATCGCCAATGGTGAGGCGCCGGATTACGTGAAGAACCATCCTGCCCTGAAGGGCGTCGACTTGAGCAATACCGGAAGGCCTTCGCGTTCTCCGCTGCTGGTCACCAAGACGCTGCTCTTCGGCGCGGATGGCAACAACCTGTTCGCCAGCCCGGCCGGCGCCGGCGGCACTACGTTCCGCGCCATCCAGAAGAAGACCGGAAAAGTCATTCACGAGATGGCGCTGCCGGCCATGGCGACAGGGGTCCCCATGACGTACATGGCGGGCGGCCGGCAGTTCATCGTGGTGGCGGTGGGAGCGGCTGGATATCCCGCCGAACTGGTGGCCCTGGCGTTACCATAGAGAAACGCCGTCCAGTTCCCCGGGTGGATTGCCGGATTTTAATGAAACCTTCGGCAACCCTTAATACTGGATTGCGTCAATGGGGTTTGGAGGAGCGGCTCATGAACCGTAAGGCACTACTTACACTGGCTTTCTTGACGATTTCGGCTTCTGCCTTCGCGGATGGCGACGACCCGCCGTCGCGCGTGGCGCGCCTGAACTTCCAGAGCGGATCGGTCTCGTTCCGGCCTGGCAGCGTGGAGGAATGGAGCCCCGCCACAATGAACTATCCCCTCACCACGGGAGATCATCTGTGGGCCGACGCAGGGGCGCAGACGGAGATCCATGTGGGGTCCACCGCCATTCGCATGGCCCCTCAAACCGCGATGTCCATCCTGAACCTGGACGACCGCACGGTGCAGCTCAGCCTCACCCAGGGGACCATTCACATCCGCATCCGCAACATGGCGGACGACGAGGCGTACGAGGTGGACACTCCCAACGTGGCGGTGACGCTGCTGCGGCCGGGAGACTACCGCATTAGCGCGGATAGCGACAACAACATTACCTTCGTCACGGTGCGCGCAGGAGACGCCGCGGTGACCGGAGGCGGAGCGGCCTTCCCGGTGCACCCGCGAGAGAGCGCCCGCATCGCCGGCGCGGAATCGGTCACGCAGGAGATCAGCGCCGTGCCGCCTTCGGACGAGTTCGACCGATGGTGCGAGGCGCGCGAGCGCCGCGAAGCGCAGGCGCAGATTTCGGCGCGCTACGTACCGCGCGATATGGTCGGCTACGAGGACCTGGACGAGTACGGCGTGTGGACCCAGTCTCCGCAGTATGGCTGGGTGTGGACGCCGCGGGGCGTGGCGGCCGGATGGGCGCCCTATCATTACGGCCACTGGGCATGGGTCGAGCCGTGGGGTTGGACGTGGATCGACGAGGCGCCCTGGGGATTCGCGCCGTTCCACTACGGCCGCTGGGCATTTGCCGGCGGGGCGTGGGTATGGGTGCCGGGACGGATGGTGGTCGGAGCCCGGCCGGTGTACGCGCCGGCCCTGGTGGCCTTCGTGGGCGGTGCGGGATTCGGTGTCTCGGTGGGTGTCGGCGGCGGGGGCGTCGCGGCGTGGTTCCCGCTGGGGCCGGGCGAGGTGTACCGCCCGGCGTATCACGTGAGCGAAGTCTACGTGCGGCAGATCAATATCGTGCATGTGACCAATGTCAGCGTGATCGGCGTCACCAACGTCCGTTATGTGAATCAGAACGTGCAGGGCGCCGTGATGGTGGTGCCGCACGAGGCCTTCGTTACCGCGCGGCCCGTCGCTCAGGTCTCGGTGCGCGTGGATGCCCGAGTGATCGCGCAGGCGCAGGTAACGGGGACCACCGCGCTGGTTGCGCCGCGCCGTGAGAGCATCGTCGTAGTGCGCACCGGAGGTCCCGTGGCAGCGCCGCCGGCCAGGTTGGTGCAGCGGACCGTAGTGGTCAAGACGGCGCCGCCCCCGCCGCCGGTTTCCTTCGCCGCCCGGCAGCAGGCCTTGCAAGCCAATCCGGGCAGGCCGCTCGAACCCGCGCAGGTCAACACCCTCCGCAACAACGCTCCGGCTCCGCGCCCCATGGTGCGAACGCTGCCCACACGGCAGGAACCGGCCGTTGCCCAGCCACAGCCGCGCAGCGATCGTCCGCCCAATGCAACGCCCCGGCCGCAGCCCGCCGCGCAACCAGCCGCCCAGCCCGCTGTGAGGCAGGAGCCACCCAACGAGCGCATGCCCGTAGCGCGACCGCCGCAGCCCGCGGCGCAGCCCGCCGCCGCTCCGCGCAACGAGCGCCCGCAGCAGGAGGCCGCCCCGAAAGAGAAGCAGAAGAAGAAGGACGAGAAGAAGAAGGAAGAAAAGAAGTAGCGGCCGCTCCCTGACGGTCACGGCTCCGCTCCCGATTCGGAGCCGCGACCGTAAGGGAGCGGTGTTTTTTCCTATCCGTGTTTCCCTTTCACCCGGTCCATGTATTTCATGGTCGCGAAATCCAGCCGGATCGCGTCGCCGGTCTTGATGAACTGCGGCACCATCACCTCCACCCCGTTGCCCAATTTCGCCGGCTTGAACGTGTTGTCCTGCTGGTGTATGGGCGGCGCCGTGTCCGCGATCTTCACCTCCAGCACGCCCGGAAACAGCACGCCCACCGGGCGGCCTGCCACGAACTCCACCGACACCTTCATCCCCGGCTCCAGGAATTCCGCCTGCCGCCCCACCATCTCGCTCGCTATCTCGGTCTGTTCGTAATTCTCCGGATTCATGAAGAAGCACTGGCCGCCATCGGCATACAGAAACTCGAGCGCCTGCTTCTGGAGTGGGATCTCTTCGAGCTTCAGGTCGGCGCGGAAACTGTGCTCCCAAAAAGTCCCGGTATCCAGGTTCTGCAAACGCGCGTGCGTACTGCCGCCCATCTGCCCCTGCCCGGGGTGATACTCCGCGGCCACCACCTTGTAATCCTGCCCCTGGTACTGAACTGCCATTCCGGTACGTAGCTGCGATGCGATGACCATCTTTGCCTCCGGCCTTACCGGTCTCCATTCTAGCGAAATGCGGGCTGGGGATCGCCGGCGGATGCCCGGCGGACAACGCGATGCATTAGACAAAAGTGTGTATTGCAGCGCCGGCAGTCCCTGAGTATACTGTGGGCCGGATCTTGGATTGGAAGCCGTAGGGCTTATCCAAAGTTAATATTTCAGGCTTAGACTCTGCATGTACTTTTTGCTGGGAAATCTGTTGTTATTGTTGGGCTCGGTTGCCTATCTTCGTCTTCATGGACGCGATAAGCGGCTCAAGCCGTTCCTGTTGGCACTGACACTGACCACACCCTACAACTTTGCCGCGATGTTTGCTCTTGAAGGCGTCGAGCGTGTCCGCCCTTATAAACTCGACTTGTACGTCTACCGGCTCGACCAGTATCTGGGATTTCAACCGAGTTTTGTCTTGGGCCGCCTGGTGCAGGGCCACAGCTTCTTAAATGTTCCCTTGGAGATGGTCTATCAACTGCTCCCGATCGCCATGGTACTGGTCTTCGGCGGGTACCTTTGGCGCCGCTCGGATCGGGAAGCCATGAGCCTGATCCCGGTATTCGTTCTGGATGTGGCGCTCAGTATTCCGTTCTATCTGCTCGTCCCGGTATGCGGTCCGGTGTATGCGTTTCCTGGTTTCCCCTCGCTGCCGAATGGACCGGTTGTCCCGCATCCGATCCTGTTGAACGGTCCGCCGAACGGAGTACCCAGCATTCACTTCTCAACAGCATTGTTGATCCTCTGGTATTCACGCAAACTGCCGCTGGGCCGGTGGATCGGCGGGGCATTCCTGTTTCTCACGGCGGCTGCGACCATGGGGTTGGGAGAACATTATTTCTTCGACCTCGTGGCGTCTCTGCCTTACGCGGTGATGGTCTACAAGACAGGCAACTATGCCGCCCTCTATGCGCCGCGGGTGAGCCGCTACTCCGCGCTGGCCGGAAGACGGATCGTCGAGCTCACGCGGCCGGGAGCGCGGCGAGCCGCGTAGCCAAATCCGCGAATTGTTCGAAATCTCCCTCCCCCGTCCACTGACGAAAGTTTTCGTTGACAATGACGAAGCTCTTCGTCAATAATAGCTGCATGGCGCTCAAACAGCGTCGCCCCACCGAAGGGGAGCTCGGCATCCTGCAGGTTCTGTGGGAGTCCGGTCCACGCTCGGTGCGCGACATTCAAAACGTGCTCAACCAATCCCGGCCCACCGGATACACCACGGTGCTCAAGCTCCTGCAGATCATGACCGAAAAGGGCCTGGTGGACCGCGACGAGTCGCAGCGCCCGCAGATCTACCGCGCCCGGCACTCGCGCGAGCAGACCCAGCGCCAGTTGCTGCGCGACCTGCTGCACCGCGCCTTCGGCGGATCGGTGAAAGCGCTGGTGCTGCAGGCGCTGGCCACCAGGAAATCTTCGCCCGAGGAACTGGAGGCCATGGAGAAACTTTTGGATCGATACGAAGGAGGGACAAAATGACAGCGATCGCCCAGGCTCTCACCGCGGCTCTGCTCCATTTCGTGTGGCAGGGCCTCCTGGTAGCTCTCTTACTGTGGACCGCGCTCTTCCTCTTGCGGAAGCGTTCGTCCAATGCCCGTTATCTCGCCGCCTGCGCGGCCCTGGCGTTTCTCGCCGTGCTGCCGGTTATCACCGCGAGCGTCCTGTACACACGGCCCATTGCCGCGCCCGTGAATTTGCGCTTCGGAGTCTCCGAGGCGCCGGCTTTCCCTGCCCCATCGGGCGGCGGCGTTCCGCAAGCCGCGTGGCTGGAATTGCTGCAATCGTGGGCACTGCCCGCGTGGTCGCTCGGAGTGCTGCTCTTCTCCGTGCGGCTGGTGTGGGGCTGCCGCCAGGTCTCGGTGCTGCGGCGCCGCGGAGAACCGGCCGCGCCGCCGGTGCTCGCGGCCGTGCTCGCGCTCGGCGAGCGCCTGGGAATCGCGCGCCCCGTCCACGTGTTGATCACCGCGGTTGCCGATGGCCCGAGCGTGGTCGGCCCGAGCGTCGTCGGAGCGCTACGCCCGGTCATTCTCCTCCCCTCCGCCACGCTGCTCGGCCTGACCACCGAGCAGTTGGAAGCGGTCCTGGCGCACGAACTCGCGCACATCCGCCGGCACGATTACCTGGTCAATCTACTGCAAACCCTCGTCGAGACGCTGCTCTTCTACCATCCGGCCGTCTGGTGGACGTCGGCGCGCATCCGCCACGAACGCGAGTTGTGCTGCGACGATCTGGCCGTGCGCTCCTGCGGCGACCCGCTGTGCTACGCGCGCGCCCTCACCAGGCTGGAGCGGATCCGGGTGATGACGCCCAGCCTGGCGATGGGCAGCAACGGCGGTTCGATGCTGTACCGCGTCCAGAGGCTCATGGGGGCCGGAACGCACGAGTACGGACCATCCAAGCTGCCCGGCATTCTGGCGCTGTCACTCGCGCTCGCCTGTTTTGCGCTGAATCTCGACTGGGCGCGCGGCCAGGAGCGGTCAGCTCCAGGGATACTCATCCGGGAGGCCACGACCGACCATCCCGGTGTGAGCGTCGATCTGGGCGGCGCCGCCGTGATCCACCGGTCGTCTGTCGAATATCCAGGTCCGGCGATCGAGAAGGGCATTCAAGGCACGGTGGTGGTGGAAGCTACACTCAATGCCGCCGGCGACGTCGAGGGCATGCGCGTGATGAGCGGTCCCACGGAGCTGCGCAGGGTCGCACTGCAATCGGTCCTCGAGTGGCGCTTCGTGCCCTCCACGGCCGGGACTGTGCGTCAGGTCAGCATCACGTTCGATCTGGCGGCGGCCCAGGCCCGGGAAAGGGAACGCCCCACGAACCAATACGAGAATCTCGCTGTCGCCTACGCACTCAAGCAGGGTGAACCGGAGCAGCAAGAGCAGGTATCGCAGATCGAGGCGCGCATCGCGGAACTCAAGGCACGCCTGGAGCAAGTCCACGCAAAACTAGCCGACCAGGCGCTCGAGTCCGATTCATCCTACAAGGCGGAAACCGTCCAGCTCCAGGCCCAGTTGCAGGACACGTTACGCGAGCTCGCAAGCCAACGCGAGGCCGAGCACCATTCTTCCAGAACCATCACGCTCAATACCCGCGAGGGAACCGTCACCTTCAACACCGCCTCACCCGCCGGCCGCACTCTGGTCAGCATCGACATCATCGGTCTACCGCAGGCGGGCGCTGAACTGAAGTCGCGGCTGCCCGTGCACATCGGCGATACGCTTTCCCCCGAGTTGATGGAAAAAATCACCAAGGCGGTAAGGGATTTCGATGAACACCTCGAGCTGAACTTTTTCACCCGCCAGGGAAGCGAGGGGGACGCGTACCTCCGCATCGCCGCGCCGGGGCGGTTGAGCCTCCGCCAAAACTAGGAGCCTCTCTAATGACGGCCATTGCCCAGGCTCTCACCGCGGCCCTGTTCCACTTCGCGTGGCAGGGCCTGCTGGTAGCTCTCACTGTGGACCGCGCTCTTCCTCTTGCGGAAGCGCTCGTCCAATGCCCGCTATCTCGCCGCCTGCGCGGCCATGGCGCTGCTCGCTCTGCTGCCGGTCGTCACCGCGACCGTCCTCTACACGCGGCCCATTGCCGCGCCCATCCAGACGCATGCCGCCGTTTCCGAGGCGCCGTCCATCCCTGCCCCCTCCGTCGGCGCCGGCGTTCCGCAGCCCGCCTGGCTGGAACTCCTGCAATCGTGGGCGCTGCCCGCCTGGTCGCTCGGAGTGCTGCTCTTCTCCGTACGGCTGGTGTGGGGCTGCCGCCAGGTCTCGTTGCTCCGGCGCCGCGGCGAACCGGCCGCGCCGCCGGTGCGCGCGGCCGTCCTCGCACGCGGCAAGCGCCTGGGAATCGCGCGCCCCATCCACGTGCTGATCACCGCCGTTGCCGATTCGCCGAGCGTGGTGGGCCCGAGCGTGGTCGGATGGTTACGCCCGGTCATTCTCCTCCCCTCGGCCACGCTGCTGGGCCTGACCACCCCGCAGTTGGAAGCCGTCCTGGCGCACGAACTCGCGCACATCCGCCGCTACGATTACCTGGTCAACGTGATCCAAATCCTGATCGAGACGCTGCTCTTCTACCATCCCGCCGTCTGGTGGACGTCGGCCCGCATGCGCCACGAGCGCGAGTTGTGCTGCGACGATCTGGCCGTCCGCTCCTGCGGCGACGCGCTGTGCTACGCGCGCGCGCTCACCAGGCTGGAGCGGCTCCGCATCCTGACGCCGAGCCTGGCGATGAGCAGTACCGGCGGTTCGATGCTGTACCGCGTCCAGAGGCTCATGGGCGCCGGCAAGCACGAGTACGCACCATCCAAGCTGCCCGGCATTCTGGCGCTCTCACTCGCGCTCGCCTGCTTTGCGCTCCATCTCGAGTGGGCGCGCGGCCAGGACCCCGATCCCGGCGGCGCCGCCGTGCTGCACCGGTCGCCGGTCGCATATCCGCGCGCGGCACTCGAGAAGGGCATTCAAGGCACCGTGGTGGTGGAAGCCACACTCGACGCCGCGGGCGACGTGGAGGATGTCCGCGTGGTCAGCGGCCCCGCGGAACTGCGCAAGCCCGCGTTGCAATCCGTCCTCCAGTGGCGCTTCGCGCCCGCCGCGGCCGGGACGGCGAGGCAGGTGAGCATCGCCTTCGACCTGGCTGCGGCCCAGTCCCAGCAGAGAGAGGAGAACGGGCTCAAGGATAACCTGCGCACACTGCGGGCCGCGATCGGCAACTACACCCGCGACAAACATAAGGCCCCGCAGTCCTTGCAGGATCTCGTGGCCGCCGGATACCTCACGGAGATCCCGTACGACCCGATGACCCGCTCCAACCAGACCTGGCGCGTCATTATGGAGGATGCTTCGCATAGCGTCAGCCGCTCCGAACCGGGTATCTTCGACGTGAAGAGCGGATCGGACAAGACAGCCTTGGATGGAACGCCTTACTCGGAGTGGTAGAAGACGCGAGCGTAGCGAGCCACCTTCCCCTCGCGCTTTGGCGAGCCGAACCCCCAACCCCTAACCCCCAAACCCCGCACTTCTGGTAAGCTGCCCCCTATGGATCTCCGCTACGCCCTGCGCTCCCTGCGCAAGAACCCGGGCTTTACCGTGCTGGCCGTCCTGGTGATGGGCCTCGGCATCGGCGCCAACACCGCGATGTTCAGCGTGGTCAACTCCGTCCTCCTCAAACCGCTCGACTACCAGGACCCCAGCCGCATCGTCACTCTCTCCTCCCTTTGGAAGACCAACGGCTCGCACGGCCAGGTCTCCGCGCCCGACTTCCACGACTGGCACGATCAGAGCACCGCCTTCAGCGCCATGGCCTACTACACCGACAATCCCAACACCGCTGTGCAGGCCCGCTCCGGCGCGGAATACGCGTCGGTTGGCGTCGTCACCCCCGAGTTCTTCCGCGTGTTTCAGGTCGAGCCCGTCATCGGCCGCCTCTTCAGCCGCGATGAGGAACTGCCCGGCTCCTCGGGCGCAGTCGTCATCAGCTACGCGTATTGGCAGAGCCACTTCGGCGGCGACCGGCAGGCGCTCGGCCAAACCCTCCGCTTCGCCGACAAGGCATTCCCGATCGTGGGCGTGATGCCTCCGCGCTTCCATTTCCCCGGCAAGACCGACATCTGGCTCCCCGCCAACACCGTGTCTCCCGAAACCCCTTCGCGCGGCGCTCACAATTACCTGGTGGTGGCGCGCCTGAAACCGGACATCACCCTGGAACAGGCGCGATCCCAAATGTCCGCCATCGGCGCGCGCCTCGAACAGCAATATCCGCCGAGCAACAAGAGCAAGGGCATCTTCGTCAACCGCATGAGCGACGAGATGGTGGGCGACGTGCGCATGACGCTCTACCTCCTGCTGGGCGCCGTCGGAGTGGTGCTGCTCATCGCTTGCGCCAACATGGCCAACCTGCTGCTGGCCAAAGCTACGGCCCGCACCCGCGAAATCGCCATTCGCGCCGTCGTGGGCGCGAGCCGCGGCCGCATTGTGAGGCAGTTGCTCACCGAAAGCGCGGTGCTGGCCCTGGCCTCCGGCATCGCCGGTCTGCTGCTGGCCATCTGGGGATCGAATGCGCTGGTGGCGCTGGCGCCCAAGGACGTGCCGCGCCTCGCGGAAACCAGCATCGATGCATGGGTGCTGGTGTTCACCTTCGCCGTATCGCTGGCCGCGTGCCTGCTGTTTGGTCTGGTGCCCGCGCTCCATGCCTCCAGGATCGACCTGAGCGACTCGCTCAAGCAGGGCGCGCGCGCCGGTGTGAGCGGCGGCGCCGGACGCATGCGCGCGGCGCTGGTGGTGGCCGAAATCGCACTCTCGGTCGTGCTGCTGGCAGGCGCCGGCCTGCTCGTCCGGAGCTTCGTCGCACTGCACAACGTCGCGCTCGGTTTCCGCCCCGAAAATGTGCTCCTCATGGGAGCCAGTGTCCCCGCGTCCGACCTCGCTTCCGCCCGCCGCGCCACGCGATTCTATAAGGACTTGCTGGCCGAGATCGCGACCCTGCCCGGCGTCTCCGCCGCGGGGGCCGACCGCATACCTCCCGGCCGCGTCGTTTCGTCGGGCGGCTACTGGCTCGACCACTGGCCCAGTCCCGGAGATCTCAATGTGTCCTCGCCCCAAGCCGTTTTCTCCGTGGTCGCGCCGGGCACTTTTGCCGCCCTCGGCATCCCCCTCAAAATCGGCCGCGACTTTAACAACGGCGATACCTACGACGCGCCCTTCACCACCGTCATCAACGAATCCCTCGCGCGCAAAGCCTTCCCCGGCCAGGACCCCATCGGCCGCCTCATCTTCTGCGGTATGGACTCCATGAAAGGGATGAAGATCGTAGGCGTGGCCGGCGACATCCGCCAATACGGACCGGCGCGCGAACCGCGTCCCGAGATCTTCCTGCCTTACGAGCAGCACCCCTTCCCCGCCACGTCCATGAGCGTCGTGGTGCGCACCGCCTCCGAGCCCACCGCGTTCGCCGAAACCCTGCGCCGCAAGGCCCGCCAGATCTCGCCCGACGTGCCCGTGCAGTTCACCACGCTCGAAGTTTCCCTGTGGGAGAACGTAGCCGCCCCGCGTTTTCGCACGCTGCTGTTCGGCATCTTCGCCGCGCTCGCGGTGGGACTGGCGATGGCCGGCGTCTACGGAGTGATGGCCTACGTGGTCGGCCAGCGGTCCAACGAGATCGGCCTGCGCATGGCGCTGGGCGCCGGCCCGTTCGCGGTGATGGCGCTGGTGATGCGGCAGGGATTGGCGCTGGCCGCCATCGGCCTGGCGCTCGGCCTGGCGGGCGCCGTGGCCGCCACCCGCCTGCTCACGCAACTCCTGTTCGAAGTGAAGCCCGGCGATCCCACGACCTACGCCGGCGTCACCGTGCTGTTGGCCATCGTGGCGATGGCCGCAAGCTACATCCCCGCGCGCCGCGCCACCAAGGTCGATCCTCTGGCCGCCCTACGCCAGGAGTGAGGTATCTCCGCGGCCTCCGCCGCCCCCTCCGCGCGCCGCGAGGACGACGCCCACCTCGCACCAGCGTCCGCCCTCTCGTGTTCTCTAACTCTGTTCTCCTCCGCGTTCCAAACTCCGCGGCTCAGCGTCTCCGCGTCAAATCCCCGGTTTCCAGTATAATTTTGGTGAGCATTATGAGTTTCTTTTCCAAGCAGTTCATCGACGTCATCCACTGGACCGAGCCCGCCGACGGCGTCCTCGCCTGGCGGTTCCCCATGGAAGACATGGAGATTCAAAACGGCGGCCAATTGACCGTCCGCGACTCGCAGATGGCCATCTTCGTCAACGAAGGGCGCATTGCCGACGTCTTCTATCCCGGTCTGTACACGCTCAGTACCCGCACGCTGCCCATCCTCACCTACCTCATGAACTGGGACAAGGCCTTCCAATCCCCCTTCAAGTCGGACGTCTATTTCTTCTCGACGCGTCTGCAGATGAATCAGAAGTGGGGCACCGCCACCCCCATCACCGTCCGCGACCGCGAGTTCGGCGCAGTGCGCCTGCGCGCCTACGGAATCTACGCCTGGCACATTGCCGACCCCAAGGTCTTCCACGAAAAAGTCAGTGGCACGCGCCAGGTCTACCTGGTCGGCGACCTCGATGGACAACTGCGCAATACCATCGTGGGCACCATGACCAACGCCTTCGCCGGCAGCACCATCCCGTTTCTGGATCTGGCGGCCAACCAGGCGCAACTGGGGCAGAACCTGCTCGCGGCGCTGAAGCCCGTCTTTGCCGATCTGGGTCTCGCGCTCGACACCTTCGTGGTCGAGAACGTCTCCCTGCCCGAAGAGTTGCAGAAGTTGCTCGACCAGCGAATCGGCATGAATATGATCGGCGACATGGGCCGCTACACGCAATTCCAGGTGGCGCAGTCGATGCCCATTGCGGCGGCCAACGAAGGCGGCGGCGCGGCCGGCATCGGCGTGGGACTGGGGGCGGGCCTCATTATGGCCCAGCAGATGATGNNACCGGCGGCGGCGCCAGCGCCCGCGGGCGGAGCGGGGACCAAGTTCTGCATGAACTGCGGCAAGTCCATCCCCAAGCCCGCGAAGTTCTGCCCGGAGTGCGGCGGCGCGCAGTAGCGGTATCATTCTCTTGTGATCCGCCGCCTCTACGTTCATAACTTCCGCTGCCTGGAGAACTTCGAGTTGCCAATCTCGGGTCTGCCGTCGGCCCTGCTGATTGGAGACAACGGCTCCGGCAAAACAACGGTCGGACTTGCCCTGGAGATTCTGCACAAGATCGCGCAAGGCACTAACCGCGTCGGCGAGCTTGTGAAGCCGAAGGATCTCACCCGCGGACGCACCGACGTGCCCATGCGATTTGAAATCGAGGTCGAGCTGAATGGCACGGTCTACGGGTACGCAGTCGCTTTTGAGTTCCCGCCGGGATTCAAAGAGCTTCGCGTATTCGATGAAAAGCTCACAGTTGGCGGCAAGCCTGTCTACACTCGGGAGTTCGCGGACGTGCATCTTACGAGAACGGGCCAGGAGAGGGAGGCGAGTTTCCGGATCGACTGGCACTTGGTAGCTTTGCCCATCATTCAGCCCCAGTCTGGCCACGATCCCGTATCCGTCTTCAAGCTGTGGCTGGCTGGAATGCTCATTCTTAGGCCGATGCCCGGTTTGATTCGAGGAGACTCCCAAGAAGAGACGCTGGAACCGAACCCTCAGGTCACCAACTTTGGCGCCTGGTTTTCCGGTCTCTTGGCTCACGCGCCATCAGCCTACACCAAGATCGACCAGTATCTCAAGCAAGTTCTGCCCGACTTGAAGGACATCAAGAATCCTCTGGTTGGCACAGACTCTCGAAGCCTGGTCGTCCAGTTTTCCAACGAACAGGGAAATGTCAACCTTCCTTTTGCGGATCTCTCCGACGGAGAAAAATGCTTCATGATCTGCGCCCTGGTGCTTGCCGCAAACGACGCCTATGGCCCGCTGTTTTGTTTCTGGGATGAACCCGACAATTATCTTGCACTGTCCGAGGTTGGACACTTTCTGCTGGCTCTCCGCAAAGCCTTCCAAGCCGGGGGTCAGTTCATCGCGACCTCCCACAACCCGGAGGCGATCCGCAGGTTTTCCGACGAGAATACCGTCATTCTATACAGGAAGAACCATCTTGAGCCCACGGTCGTACGGCCACTTGGCGAAGTCCGGGTCAGCGGAGATCTGGTCGGCGCACTGGTTCGAGGCGACGTGGAGCCATGAAGGTCAACAAGTATCTGCCACACGTCCTGGTGCTGCCCGAAGACGATGCCAACCGCGAGTTGGCGAACGGCTTTCTCCTGGATCCGTATCTTTCGATTTGGAAGATCCAGGTGCTTGAGGAGGTCGGCGGCTGGAGGAACGTTCTGGATCATTTTCTTTCCCACCACGTCGTTGAAATGGGCATTTTCCCCGGCCGATTTATGGTTCTGCTGATCGACTTCGACGGCAGGAAAGAGCGCCTTCAATATGGCAAGGAGAGAATCCCCAATCACCTGACCGATCAAAGAGCGCCTTCAATATGCCAAGGAGAGAATCCCCAATCACCTGACCGATCGAGTCTTCATCCTCGGCGCCTGGAGCGAACCGGAAGCCCTCAAGCCCACCCTCGGCTCTTACGAAACCATCGGTCTGAAACTGGCGCGTGATTGCCGCGAGGAAACCAACATGACTTGGGGCCACGAACTCCTTCGTCACAATGCCGGCGAGCTGGACCGCTTACGGAAGCAACTACTTCCGCTCTTGTTCCCGCCTATTGGTCGTCCGGATCCGTAGCCCTCCTCTTATCGTGCAGGAAGAAACTCGCGGTCTTGGGCGCACTGACACTCTGGAACGGCCGGGGCGCCTTGGTCAGATCGAAAAACTCAGTCAGACCATTGCTCGCGCGCGCATCCGCAAAATTCAGCGCGCCTTCCTGGAACCCGAAATTCCTTTCGATAAACCGCAGGATGCTGCCGAAATCGTGGCGGATGTTGCTGATGTATCCCAACGGCGTGTAGGCGGAGACCACCACCAGCGGGACGCGGAAGCCGTACTGGTAATCCCCTTGCGGCTGGGCGAGAATGACCGGCGGCTCGTGGTCGTACCAGCCGCCCCAATCGTCCCACGTAATGAAGATGGCGGTATTGTTCCAGTAGCCGGTGTTGTTGTCGCAGGTTGTGCTGGCGCCAAGGGCATTGACAATCGACGCCACCCACGATGGCCCGCCGCCATCGTTTCCTTTTGCGTGATCGGAATTCTGGCCGCTCGGAATCACCCAACTGACCGAACGAAGATTGCAGTTGCCGATGTCTCTCAATACATCCGCGGGCGTGAGATCGACGTTATTCGTCCAATCCTGCCCCGTGCATTTTCCGCCCGGACCGCTCGACTGACAGATATGGTCGATGGCGTTCGGCGCCGTCCAGATCGAGCCCGCGCTGGGAGCGTAGTATCTCCAGGTATAGGATGCGAGCAGATCGCCCATGGTCGAGTGCTCGAAACACGGATACATCTTCTGGTTCTCGCCGCTGGGGCTGATCACCTCGACCGTCGTCCCCGTTGGGGCGGCGCATCCCGCGGTGCTGCTGGCGCCCGACATGTTCTCCGAAGCGAAGATTCCCGCGGCGTCGTCGGCGGCACTCGGCGCCGAGGTCCCCCCAAAGAGGAATTGGTGAGCGGGAAAACTCGGTCCCTGGTTGGTCTGGAACATGTAGTTTGCCCAGCCGTACTGAGTAGCCAGCACGAGGTAGGGGTTCAAGATGCCGGTGGAGTTGTCGACATACTTGAACTGAGGCTTGGCGGGACAAGTACCGGAGCAGTTAATGCCGCTCGCGCCATCCATCTTACAAATCCCGGTGACCGGGTCCGCGTCGCACATAGCGATGAATGCCGTGTGGGCGTGGCTCAGATCGTACTTATTCGCCAGGGGCACGGACGACGGCTGAATCGTGCCGCCGGAGGATGTCTTATCCAGCCAGTTACTCACCTGGATGTTGTATTGGGAGCCCGACGGGGTCGTGCTGCAAAGATCGTTGGACTTGAAGGGAGGCGTGCACAGGCTCCGAAACAGACTGTCGGGTGTGCGATTCTCCTGAACGATCACCACCACGTGTTGAAAATTCGGGATCTGCGCCGGCGCAGCGACTGTCCCGAACCACACCAATAACATCCCTCCGGCTGCGAGTCTCATGCCAACCTCCTTCGTGCATGTCACGCAACCTCATCAACCCGGCCGAAAGCGGATAGTTTCGGTAGCCAAGACCGCTCCCTTACGGTCGCGGCTCTGATGCCAACGGAGCCACGACCGTAAGGGAGTGGGTTGCTTGTCTACCGCTTGAAGCCGAGCTCCTGCTTGAACGCCTCGAGTGAGTTGTAGATGATCGGGCAGTAGCATGCGCGGTCGGCAAATTGCCACATCCGGCTGGCGATCGAGCCGGCGCCGCGCACCACGTGCGGAAACCGCTGGCACGTCTCGGGACGGGCGTCGTACACCGTGCAGGTGGTTCCCTCCAGAAAGACACAGCCGGCGGATTCGGTGCGGCGCAGGATGGTCCCCTCTTCCCCGCCCTCCATCGTGTACTCCGCCAGGAACTGTGCCGGCTTGATCCGCAAATAGCGCGCCAGCCGCTCCACGTCGCGTTCGGAAACCTTGGCGGTCGCCACCTTGCAGCAATTGGCACACTGGGTGCAGTCGATCTGCTCTTCGATCCCCTCGGCGATGCGCCGCAGGATGCGGTCGGAGTGGTCGTGCGCTTTCATGTGGCGGCGAAAGCGTTCGTTCTCCGGCCGTTTCTTCTCGCCCAGAATGCGGATCTGCACCAGGTCGGTGATCATGTGCTTTCAGGGTAGCGGATAATCGTTCCATGGATCGCCGCAACATGGATCGCCGCACCTTCTTGCAACGGGCCGGAGCAGCCGCGGTACTCACTCGCGCCGCGCGGGCACAGACCGCAGACCTGGAGGAAATCACCATTGCCGATCTCGCGCGCATGTCCGCCCGGCAGGCCGTGGAAGGCTACCTGGCGCGCATTCGGGACATCGATCCCAAGCTCCGCTCGGTCGTCGAAGTCAATCCCGACGCCTTGAGCATCGCGGACGAACTGGACCGCGGGCCGAAGCGCGGGCCGCTGCACGGGGTCCCGGTCCTGATCAAGGACAACATCGATACCGCGGACCGCATGAAGACCACTGCCGGTTCACTCGCACTGATGGATGCGCCGCAGCCCCGCGACGCCGCCGTGGTGGAGCGCCTGCGCGCGGCCGGCGCGGTCATCCTGGGTAAGACCAATCTCAGCGAATGGGCCAATTTCCGCTCGACCCATTCCATGAGCGGATGGAGCGGCCGCGGCGGCCAGACGCGCAATCCCTACGCGCTCGACCGCAGTCCGTGCGGCTCCAGCTCCGGGTCGGGCGCGGCGGCCGCGGCCAACCTGTGCGCGGTGGCCGTGGGGACCGAAACCGATGGATCGGTGGTCTGCCCGTCGTCCATAAACGGCATCGTGGGAATCAAGCCGACGCTGGGATTGATCGGCGGCCGCGGCATTGTCCCGATCGCGCACAGCCAGGACACCGCCGGGCCCATGGCGCGGACGGTTCGCGATGCTGCGATCCTGCTGGGCGCCATGGCCGAGGGCCCGCACGCCGAGGCCGACTACACGAAGTTCCTGGATGCGGGCGGCCTGCGCGGCGCCCGCCTGGGAGTGGCGCGCAAGTTCTTCGGCATTACGGCCGACGTGGACCGCCTCATGGAAAGCTCGCTCGACGCGATGAAAAAGCTGGGCGCCGAAATCGTCGATCCCGCCGACCTGCCTTCGCACGGCAAGTACGGAGACCCCGAGCTGGAGGTGCTGCTCTACGAATTCAAGAACGACCTGAACGGCTACCTGGAAACCCGCCATACGGGGCTGTCGCTCGAAAGGTTGATCGCGTTCAACAACCAGCACCGCGGTGAGGAGATGCCGTATTTCGAGCAGGAGATTTTCGAGAAGGCGCAAAAGAAGGGCCCGCTCTCGGACCCGGCGTATCGCAAGGCCCTGGCGCAGAACCATCGCCTGTCGCGCGCCGAGGGGATCGACGCCGCGCTCAAGCGGCAGCGCCTGGATGCAATTGTCGCACCCACCGCGGGCCCGGCGTGGCTGATCGATAACGTGAATGGCGACCACGATACGGGCGGCTGCTCCACTCCCGCGGCGGTGGCCGGCTACCCGCACATTACGGTGCCAGCGGGCTTCGTGCGCGGCTTGCCGGTGGGGATCTCCTTCTTCGGAACGGCCTGGAGCGAGCCGGCGCTCCTCAAGCTGGCTTACGCCTTCGAGCAGGCGACGAAGGCGCGGAAGAAGCCGGAAGCGATCTAGCCCCGGGGCGCGTGCGCCTGGCGATTTCGGCCAAGGCCCGCAACGCGGCGTTGACGGCCGCCGCGTTGGGGAACAGGTCGGCGACCTCTGGGTCGATGACGACCACGTTCGAACTCACTTGCAATCGTTT
Organism: Candidatus Sulfopaludibacter sp. SbA4; assembly: GCA_900290305.1. Taxonomy (GTDB): domain Bacteria; phylum Acidobacteriota; class Terriglobia; order Bryobacterales; family Bryobacteraceae; genus OMOG01. Next base: position 8,623 of record OMOG01000002.1, on the reverse strand, counting down.
GGCATACTTGCCACGGACCAAGACCTCGAAATCCGAGCGCTTGTATTCGGCCCGAAGTTCACCCGACGCCGGCTTCTTAGCCTTCTTCATACAGTTTCCTCTCTCCACGCGTTGCCTGGCGGGCAGTGATCATTCGAATCTCCGTATGCCCGACCACGATCAGGCGTCCGGATTGCACTCGGATGGTCGAGTGCGACCCTTGCGAGGCCCGGCCCACCCTTACGACTCCGGAACCTCAAGGATTCGGTTCTTCCACTCGTCCGCGTCCGAAGCCGCCCAAACCAGCAGCAGCGCCTCAATTACGTCTGCCGCCGGTGTATGCGTGCTTCACCAGAAATACGCCTGCGCTGGAGCCCCCGGCCTCAAGCAGCTCGCCGAAATGCCGTGGCATAGTCCTAAAATCGGAAGTGACCGGAATTCGGCCTTCTGCAGCGGCGAGGGCCAGCATGTCAGGGTCGGGAACCCCCGCCAAGTTTGCCTCATGGGCCGAGAGAAAATCGATTGCAGGTTCGCGGCGTAAGCAGCCGCTGACGATCGCATCGCGAAGGCTGGCATCCGCCAGGAAACGAATCATCCGTCGTCAGTCTCGTCGCGCCGGCATTTGCTGGCGCATACGCTCGAACTTCTCTTTGAGGTCGGGAGGCGTCGGATGCGTCTTCGTGACCTCGTCCTCCTCGCGCTCGCGCTCCGCTATGTCACTTTCCACTTCGTTTTTATGACCCAGGTAGAAGGTAATCGCGCCATAGACCTGCTCCAGGCTTAGCGTCGAGTAATGCGATCGGATCGCTTCCGGTGATTCGCCTTGCTGGAATTCTCGCACGAGATGGGCTAGCGGAACACGACTCCCCATGAAGTAGAAGCTGCCATCCCGGCGTTCAACAAATTCTCGGTCCATGGTCACACCCACCTTCAGTTTAGTCTTCCGGCAGCCCTCACAAACAGGCATCCTGCTGGGCCTGAGACTCAGGCCAGCCTTCGCGCCACCGCCAGGGTGATGTCGTCCGCCTGCGGCGCACCCGCCGTGAACTCGGCAAGCGATTTCATTACTGCATCGACAATCGCGGTGGCCGGCTCCGTGTAGTGCTGCCTCAACACCTCGATCAGCCGGTCCTCGCCATACTCGTCGTAATCGGGATTGTTGGCCTCGGTCACGCCATCGCTGTACAGCACCAACATGTCTCCCCGGTTCAGCCGCTCGCACTCTTCGGTGTAAATCGCGGTCGGCAGAATGCCAAGTACGGGGCCGCCGCCTTCCAGCATCTGCGCTTCCCCGGACGCGCGCACCAGGATCGGCGGATTGTGTCCGGCATTGGCGAATTTGATCTCGCCCGAAACCATGTCCAGCACGCAAAAGAAGAACGTGATGAAGCGGTTGCTCGGGCATTTGACGCAGGTGGCCTTGTTGAGCCTCGTCATGAAGGCCGCCAGGTTCCCCGGATCTTCGGCCAGCACCTGCACGCGCGCGTGCAGCTCGGCCATCATCAGGGAAGCGGGCATGCCCTTGCCGGAGACGTCGCCCAGCGTCATGGCGACGCGGCCATCGGGGTACGGAAAGAAATCGTAATAGTCGCCGCCCACCGTGCGGCACGGGGCGTTGAACCCGGCCAGGTCGGCGTGCGGCACTTCGGGTGCGCCCTCCGGCAGCATACGGCGCTGGATCTCGGCGGCCTGCGAGAGATCGCGCTTCATGATGCGCTCGCCCTCTTCCACCTCGGCCAGGCGCGCGTGTTCGATCTTGATGCCGCACACGTTCGCGATCACCGTGAGCAGGCTCAGATCGTCCTTGGTGAATTCGCGGAGGATGAACGGCGAGTCCACGTAGATCAGGCCGATGATGCGGTCCTTGGTCTGCAGCGGCACCGCCATCATGGTGTGGACCTTCTGCTCCACGATGCTCATGCGGCCCTTGAATGCGTCGTCAAGCTGCGCATCGCGCACCAGGATGGAGTTCTTCTCGTTGAGCACGCGGTCGCGGACCGCCGTGCTGATGCGGAAGCCATCGCCCTTGTGGGCCTTGGGGAGCAGGTGGTCGCCGTCGAGAATCAGCAGCACGCCCCGCTGCGCGTTCACCGCCTGGATGGCCAGGTCGAGGATCACCGGGAAAAGTTCCGAGAGCGGGCGGTTTTCGGCAAGCTCCTGGCCGGCGCGAATCAGCGACTGCATGGGGCCGGTGGTTTTGCCCCCGGCGCGCTCGATGGCCATGGTCTGGCTGGAAAGAGCGCCCTCCAGGCTGGTGACCACGGTGGATGTGGTGGGAGAGCTGCTGTCCCCGCCTTCGAAGACCACCACGCCGGCTTCGGGATCTTCCGAATCGGGCGAAAAGACGATCACCAGGTGGCCCGCGGTGATGCGGTCGCCAGGCTTCAGAATGAGCCGGGCCTTGAGGGGAATGTTGTTGACGAATGTCCCATTCTTGCTTCCGAGATCCTGCACCGTCCAATCCTCGCCTTGCGATTCGAAGGCGAAGTGCTGGCGGGAGAGGCCGGCATCTTCCGGGAAGCACAACTCCGCGGCGCTGGAGCGGCCCACCGAGAGGCGCTCGCCGGTAAGGGGAATCGTCTTCATCTGTCCATCGGGACACTGAATCCGCAGTTCGCGCGACATGATCGTCAATTATTATAGCGTGCGAACCTGGGGCCTTCAGACACAGAAAGCCGCGAGCACAGCGAGCCACATTCCCCCAGCCCCCAACCCCTTCCCCGCGGCCCAGCCGGGTGTGAGCTTTCGGGCTGATCGCTGACCGCTGAGGGCTGACGGCTCGCGGCGCGGCCCGCGCTTCGCGGCTGCGCCGCACACTACCAGACTTCAAACGAGTCCAGGTCCACGTACCGGCCGCTGGATTGCGGATTGCTCCGGTCAGTGACTCGAATCGCGGCGACGTGCCGGCCGGGGCCGGCGCAACACACCCTAAGCCGGGTTTGCCACTGCACGTTGGGTGAATAAAGGTCGACCGTCCCCGAATCGGCGCCGTCGATGGTGATGGCGGCAATGCCGCGGTTGGGCGCCTTCGTAAACACGTACGTCAGGGCCGTGCCTTCAAAAGCGATGGAGAACTCGGCTCCGGGCACGTTGCTGTAACTGATGGTGTGGCGGTCGGCGGCGGCGAAGCTGGTATCCTGCTCCCAGTCTCCGCGAAACCGTATGGCCGGGTCGAAATCGTCGTAGAATCCCCGCGTGACCGTCACCATGGGACCCGCGGCAGGCGCGGCGTCCGCCGTAGCGCCGCAGTTCTTCTCCAGGCGGGCCAGGTAGATGTCGCCGGACCCAGGTAGATGTCGCCGGACTCGTACTCCGGGACCGTGCATTTCATCAGCAGCGCGGCGAGCGAGGGAGGCCGGGTCTTCTCGCCGGGCGCCGGCTTGTGGGCGATGAAGTACTCCACCTTCCAGCTCTCCAGGAGCCGCAGCAGGTTGGGCACGGTGGAAGCGCGCTCGAGCGCTTCCTGGGTGGGGTACTGGTGCCAGTGGTCCATGTAGAACTCGCCAGTGAGTCCCGCGATCGAGCTGTCGTCGGTGAGCAGGACGGTGGAGTCAGGATGATGCCGATCGTACCAGGCGATGACGTCGCGGATGGGCGCCGCCTCTTTCTTATAACTCTCTTTCTCAGCCTGCGAAAACGGGAGCCGCAGGCAGAAGTCCTTGTGATAGTAACTCGACGAAGGGAGGAAGTAAGCGTTCAACCCCGTCGCGGCAACCAGGTAGAAGATCAAGGTACGGTACATCCAGCGCTGGTTGGACTTCAGCCAGGCCAGCAGGGCGGCCAACGGCACCAGGAGAAGGGCCATGCTGGTATAGAGATACCGGGCATTGGGCGTCGTCAGCATGATGATCACGGCGCCGCCGAGCGCCAGCACCGCCGCGCTCGCGGCCGGACGGCGCACGGCCACCAGCAGCCCCAGGAGGGCCAGCGGCGCCAGGACCAGGTACTGGAATCCGAAGGAGCCGTCCTGTCCCTCAAAGGCCCGGTTGCTTTGAAACGTCAGACGGTAAGGGGTGCTCCAGTCGAGCGGCATCTGAAATCGTGCGTCGTTGAATTCCACCGCCGGATTCAGCAGCGGCGAGTGGATGGTTCGATTCAGAAAGGGGTAGATCGGGTTTCCCGTCTTGTGATACGCGATGGCATACGTGGGCACGGCGACGGCCGCGAGCAGCAGCAGCGCAAGCGTGCAGGCGGCCCACGGTCTGGGGCCGAGCGATTTCCAATGGCGGCCGATTTCCGCGATGGCGAATGGAATGGCCAGGACCACGAACACCAGCGCGCCATACTTGGTAGCGACCGCGGTGCCGCCCAGGAAGGCCGCCAGCAACAGGAATCTCTTCTCCCCGGTCTCCCCGAAGAGCCAGATGGCCGTCATGAAGCCGAGCACTATGGCGGCCAGGAAGTTCTCCACAAAGAGGGACCCGGTGACCAACTGGACCACCGGAGTAGCCGCGAAGGACGCCGCCAGCAAGAACCCCACAGCGGGAGAGACCCAACGCCGCACGGCCGCGTAGACCAGCGCCAACCCCATCAGCAGCATGGCGAAGTTCAGCATGCGCGCCGCATACTCGCCGCCCAGGAGGTACACGATCGAGTAGGCCCAGTCCGCGCCCATGGGCATCACCGACCACAGCACGCGAGCGGGCTGGTAAGTTAGCGCATGGTTGGCAGCGATATTCATGGGTGCGGCCAGGTGCATGGCCAGGCCATCGGCGCTGGTCTCGGGCTTGAGCCCTACCAGCCAGTGGGCCGCCAGCAGGAACACCAGGAGCGCGAATGCGGCGCGCTCCCATCCGCTGCGCAATTCGAGCCGCCGCAGCCGGCCGGCCCAGTAAGTCAGCCGCCTCCACACGCCACCTAAGTCAAGGACAACCGGTATAGTTAGTAAGATGGCCCATACTGCCGGGTAATTGACCGGTAACCTTACTACTAACATCATCAGGAAGACATACACACCCGTGCCAAGTAATGTTGCGCAGAGATGAATAGTCAGCGAATCCGACTTACTCCGGCCCAGAAGCCTGAACCCCAGCGCGCAGGACGAGACGACAAAGAAGCCAGTGGCCAGCAGCGCCTGGGGGCCAACCGATAACCCGGTGAGCACCAGCAGGAGCGCCGCCACGAGGGTGGCAAACGTCCAGGGCACGATCGCCAGAAGCGGCACCGCCAGAGCGAGGAAGGCTCCCCCGAAGCGCAGGAAGCGCTCGATCCCCACCTGGTACCAGATCTCCTGGGAAAACAGGTCGACCGTGGCCAAACCGTAGATTTCCACCCCCAGGAGCGCGGCAAACGCGACGGCCACGAGCGTGGAAAAGACCAGGGCCGGGGCCGTCCGGTCCTCGGCGGCCGACCCCTGCGGCTTGAAAATGAAAAGCCGCTGAACCGCGAAATTGACGAAGAAGAGAACCGTCTCGACCAGCAGTTTCGCGGGTATGGGGCTGACTCCCAGCCTTTGGTACAGAAACTGGATGCCGCCATAGGATGCCGTGCCGCTGGCCAGCACCAGCAGCAGATACTTCGGCAGCACGGTTTTGTGGCGCTGGTGCGAATAAAATACCGAGCTTCGCACCATGGAATAGTTGAAACACACCGAGACCAGGCGCCCCAGCACCTGGGAAGTCAGGGCGTTGTGCGTGCGGCTCCAGACCAGGATGTAGACCAGGCTATCCAGCAGGCCGCTCATCAACGACACCGAGCCGAAGCGCAGCAGGACGAAGTAGATCTTCATCGAGTCGACGATGGGGTTGAAGTGCGACGACTTGTTGCCGGCTTCGTAGATGGTCCGGATGGGCACTTCCACGATGGGGATGGAGAGCTGGTGGGCGGCGATGAGCATTTCCAGCTCAAACTCGTAGCCCGTGGCTTCGTGCCGCAGGAGCTTGGGCAGAAAATTCGCGGGGATGCCGCGCAGGCCGGTCTGCGTATCGGTCAGCTTCTGGCCCAACAGCGCGTGCATGATGCCGCGCGTGGCCACGTTGCCGAAGCGGCTGCGCAACGGCACGTCCCGATCGAAGCTGCGGCTGCCCAGGATCAGCGACTCCGGCCGCTCGAGCAGGGCGCCGGCGACGCGCTGGATATCCTCGGGGTGATGCTGCCCGTCGGCATCGGCAGTCACGATGCCGGCCAGGGATGGAAAGGTGCACAGTACGTGGTTGATGGCGGTCTTGAGCGCGGCGCCTTTCCCCAGGTTCACGGCGTGACGCAGCAGTTGCACGTTGGGGAACCGGGCCACGCGGGAAAACACGTCGCGGTACTCCGGGCCGCTTCCGTCATCGACAATGATGATAGCGGGGACGATGGCGGGCGCGGCCTGTTCGGATAGGGTTCGAACCAGGTCGACCAGGCCGCCGGAGGGCCGATAAGCGGGGATCACGACGGCGAGCCGATCGGGCTGTTCAGGATGCTGGGGCAAACTACTACTTTACCTTCGTGAAGAGCTTGCCGAGGATCTTGATTGCCTGGTCGACTTCCTTTTCGGTGACGATGTAGGGCGGCAGGAAGCGCAGGACGGTGTCGTGGGTGCAGTTGATGAGCAATCCGGCGGCCATGGCATCGAGGACAATCTGCTTGCCGGGCATGGTCAGCTCCATGCCCAGCATGAGGCCGAAGCCGCGGACCTCTTTCACGAAACCGTGCTTGCGCGCCAGGTCGTTGAGCGACACGTGGAAGTATCCGCCCACGCGCTGGATGGCCGGCAGCAGCTCGTCGAGAATATTCAGAAACTCCAGGGCCACGCGACAGGCCAAGGCGCCGCCTCCGAAGGTGGTGCCGTGCATGCCGGGCCGGATGGCCGCCGCGGCCCGCTCGTTGGCCATGATGAAGCCGAGCGGAATCCCGCAGGCCACCGGCTTGGCCGCCACCATCACGTCCGGAAGGACCACGGGATGCGAACGCTGGTAGGCGAAGTAGGTGCCGGGCCGGCCCACGCCGCACTGGGTTTCGTCGGCCACCAGCAGGGCGTTGAACTGGTCCGCCAGCTCGCGGGCTTTGGCCACGTATTCGGCGGTGAGCGGATAGATGCCGCCTTCGCCCTGGATCAACTCCACCAGCATGCCGGCGGTGCGTTCGCTGAAGGCTGCTTCGAGCGCCGGGATATCGTTGACCGGAACGAATTTCACGCCGGGAATCAGCGGCTCGAAATCCTGGCGGTACTTGGCCTGGCCGGTGACGGAAAGCGCGCCCAGGGTGCGGCCGTGAAACGAGTTGTCGAGCGCGACGATCTCGAACTTCTCGGGCGAGATGCCGCGGCCGTGCGAGTGCACCATCTTGAGCGCGCCTTCGATGGCCTCCGTGCCGGTGTTGGCGAAGAAGGCGCGGGCCAGGCCGCTCATTTCGGCGAGGCGTTTGGCCAGCGGACCCTGATACTGGTGGTAGTACAGGTTGGACGAATGGATCAGCAGGCCGGCCTGCTGGCGGATCACTTTCACGATGCGCGGATGCGCGTGACCCAGCGCGTTGACGCCGATGCCGGAGAGCAGATCGAGGTAGCGGCGGCCTTCCAGATCGTACAGGTAGCAGCCCTTTCCGCGGGCCACGGCGAGCGGGTAACGGGCGTAATTCTGGAGCAGATAATCCCGCTCCAGATCCATGAGCGACTGGGCGGGACTCTCCGCCACGGGAGGAAGGGCGCTTGTCATTTACTAATGATAGCGCGGCGACGGGGTAACGCCGGCGGGGTTGGCAGGCGGAAGCGCCTGCCCCACCACTCGAGCTTGAAAGCGGGTTAATCCGCACATCCGATGCCTGAACTGGCTGTAAACGCCCCTTTGGATTCAGGCGTCTCTCCATACAGTGCCTGCGCCAGGCTCCACTTACGTTTGGAAGGTTGACGGCATCAATCTGAACGTGTTGCTGTCGAAAGCCGTACTGGCCGAACTCCGCGCCATGCTGGAGGGCGCGGCCATGCCCGATCCGCCCGAGATCGGCGGCATTCTGCTGGGGCGCGTGGAGGGCGATGGAGCCGGACGGCGAACCTTCGTGGATGCCTTCGAGCCCTGCGAACGCGGGCGGCTGGAGCGGCAGCGGGCGCGGCGCAGGCGCGACGGCCTGGTGGCGGTGGGACTCTGGCGGAGCCATTTCCGCCGAGGCCTGTACCTCGATCAACGCGATTTCCGACTGTTCCGGCATCTCTTCCATAACCCCTCTTCGATCTTCCTGCTGGTCCGCCGCGACGGCGGCGATCAAGCACGAGGCGCCGTCTTCGTTTGGGAGGACGACGATGTCCGGCGGCATGCGAGCTACCTGGAGTTCCCCCTGGAGGCGCTTCCGTTGGCAGGCGAAATCCGGCAGGCGAAAGCGCCCAATGCGGCTTACTTTGGGATTCGCCGGACCCGCTTTCTCCAATGGAATCAAGTTGCGGCTCGATACAAAAAGGCGGACGAGGGCGTCCGCCGCGGACCGGGGGGTCCGCCCCACGGGTGGCTCAAGCCGGCCGTGCTGGCGACGTTGGGCCTGGCCTTGCCGGCGGCGAGTTTCTACATCGGCCGCGAGATGGGGCTGAACCGATACCGCGACGCGGCAGTGGCACGCGCCACTCCCGCAGCGCCGGCGCCACCGCCGGACGTCCGCCCGGCGCCGTTTCCGGCTTCACCCGAGGTAGCACCAGCGGAGCAGCCTGCTATCGCCGATTCGCTGGACCGCGTGG
>OMOG01000337.1 GCA_900290305.1 Candidatus Sulfopaludibacter sp. SbA4 | reverse complement strand
GACCATCCAGCCGCACCTCGTCGAGCCGTGGAATGTCGATGGGCGCGTAGTGAGTCAGCAGGTGGATGCCAGCGGCGGCGACTCCCAGCGCCAGGAGGCCGCCGGCCGCGCCGAGCACGACCGATTCGGCGACTGCGTGGCGCAGGAGCGTAGCGCGTCCCGCACCCAGCGCCGCCCGGATGGCCATCTCGCGGCTGCGGCGCTCGCCCCGCGCCAGCAGCAGGTTCGCCAGGTTGACGCACACGATGAGCAGCAGGACTGCGATGGCGCCCATGAGCACCAACAGGCCGCTCCGGGCCTTGCCCGCCACGGTCTCGAGCAACGGGCGCACCATCGTGCGCAGCCCTACCTTCTCCCCGCCGAGCACCTCCATGCGCGATTGCACCGCCTCGAGTTGGGCTACCGCCTGCTCGCGCGAAGCGCCGGGGCGCAGCCGCGCGATCACGCCGTAATTGTAGCGTCCGAGAATCTCCTCCAGCTCGTCCTTGTCAAAGGTCTTGGGGAGGAAGACTTCGATGTGCGAGTCCACCGTCTGCCCCAGCCAGTCGAAAGCGTTCCCATCCAGAAAATGGAAGCTGTGAGGGAGGATTCCGACCACCGTGCGGGCGTGGCCGTTCAGCGTGATCGTGCGGCCCACCAGCGAGGGATCGGCGTGAAAGCGGCGGCGCCACAACCCATCGGTCACAATAGCGACGGAATTGCTGCCCTCCTGCTCCTCTTCATCCAGGAAATCGCGGCCGATCGCCGGCTGCACTCCCAGAATTCGGAACATATTCGGGGACACGCGCCCGGCATCCAGGCGCTCCGGTTCTCCGGAGCCCGTGAGGTTCACGGTGGTGCGGTCAAACACCGACATGCTCTCGAGGGCCGTGCGCTCTTTGCGAAACTCGACAAAGTGGCGCGCGCTGACGGGCAGCGACGGATACAGGTGCGCGATCTGAGGGATCACCTCGCGAATCGTGACCAGGCGCTCGGGTTGGCGGTAGGGCAGGGGGTTCAGGAGTACGCCATTGACCAGCGAAAACATCACCGTAGTGGCGCCCAGGCCGAGGCCCAGCATGACGACGGCGACGAGAGCCACGGCCGGCTCCCGGAGCAGGTTCCTCCCGGCGATACGGAGATCCGCTCCCACACCATTCACGTTCATAATTCTCACTACGCAGGTTGGACGTGGCGAGTTCGCAGAAGTTTGCCACAATGTTCGCATGAGCCTGATGCGCGAGATCCGCGAATTCCCGGTAGAGCGCGATGCGGTGGCCCTCTGGTGGCTCGGCCAGAACGGCTTCATCTTCAAATCGCACGAAGGCACGCTGCTCGCGGCCGACCTGTACCTCACCGACAGTTGCGTGGCCATCGCGCCCGCCGGCACGGATTTCCATCGCCAGGTACCGGTGCTGATCCCGCCCGAGGAGGTGGATGTGGACTTCTACGCGGTCACCCACAACCACCAGGACCACACCGACCCTGAGACTATCGGAGGCCTGCGCCACAAGGACACCACGCACTTCATCGGACCGCATCCGAGCTGCGCCGTCTTCCGCCGCGAGGGCGTCGAATCGGGCCGCATTCTCCCCTGCTGGCCGGATGGCGAGCTGGAGCTGCGCGACATCGTCATCCGCGGAACCTTCGCGCTGCCCACCGACGATACCGACCTCAACCACATGGGCTACATCTTCGAGTTCGGCAAGGGGCCGCGCATCTACATGACCGGCGACACCGACGATTGCGAGCTGCTCGCCAGCGCCCGCCGGCACGAGCCGCACCTGATGATCACGTGCATCAACGGCGGCTTCAACAACCTGTCGCACGACGAAGCGGCGCAATTGGCCGCGCGCATACGGCCGCGCGCCGCGATCCCGTGCCACTACGACATGTTCGCCGACAACGCCGCCGACCCGCGGCAGTTTCGCGCGTCGTTGCGGAGGCGCGCGCCGGAGGTCGGGTATCTGCAGCCGGAGCACGGCGTGCCAGTCGTGTTTTCGGTGTAGCCGGGCATTCTTACCTGTATCCCGGCATCGAATTATACGCTTGACGTATAGCGTACAATCAGACTATCCTGAATCGTGATCCGCACGTTCCAAAACAGGGAGACTGAGCGGCTATGGAAGCGGGAACGAGTCAAAGAGTTCGAAAAAATCGCGATAGCAGCCTTGCGGCGGTTGACGGCGCTCGACAGCGCCCAGGCTCTCACGGATCTGTTGATCCCACCCGGCAACCGGCTGGAAGCCTTAGAAGGAGATCGCCAGGGCCAACACAGCATCCGCATTAATGATCAATACCGGATCTGCTTCACCTGGAAAGACGAGAACGCGTATGACGTCGAAATCACGAAACACTACCACTAAGAGTACGCAAAGGAGGCCGAAGCTGGCGCCCGTGCATCCTGGCGAGATTCTGAAGGAAACATTGGACGATTTCGGCCTCAGCATGAACCGTCTGGCCCAGGAAATCCGCGTCCCCGCGAATCGGATTAGCGCGATCGTCGCGGGACAGCGCGCCATCACCGGGGAAACCGCCCTCCGGCTGGGACGCTATTTCGGCACCACGCCCGCCTACTGGATGAACATGCAGGCGCGTTACGACCTCGAAACGGCGCGCGACGAGTGGGAATTTCGCATTGAATCGGAAATACGGCCACGTAGCGCAGCGTGACTCCACGCCCCAACGTCCAGGGCACACCCAAGCCCCCGTTATATACTTGCAAGGAGGCACATCGACGACCATGAAGCTGGCACTCACAACCTTATTACTTATCGCCACCGCGGCCCTGGCGCAGGGCCCCAAGAAATTTGCACGCACTTCAGACAATTCGCGCAGCCCCGCCAAGGAAACCGCCGTCACCATCAACGGCAAGACCATCAACATCAGCTACTCGGCGCCATCCGTCCGCGGACGCACCATTTTCGGCGACAGCGGCATCATCAAGAACGACGGCACCTACCCCGTCTGGCGCGCCGGCGCCGACGAGGCCACCCAATTCCATACCGACGCCGACCTCATCATCAGCGGCCTCAACGTGCCCAAGGGCGACTACACCCTGTGGATCGATCTCGATGCCGGCAAGTGGCAGCTCATCGTCAACAAGAAGCAGAGTTGGGGCACGGATTACGACAAGAGCGCGGACGTCGGCCGCGTGGCCATGACCATGAGCAAGCCGCCGGCTCCGGTGGAACAGCTCCGCATCGCGCTCTCGAGCGCCGGCGGCCGCGGCAGGCTCGAAATGGCGTGGGCGGACATGGCCGCCTCGGTGAACTTCACCGTCAAATGAGATCGCTCGCAGGAGGTGTATGTCCACAGCTTTTGGTCCGGGAACGCTCTACTGCGCGGAATGCGGCCGCCCGTCGACCGCGGACGAGTTGGCCCGTTTCGGCGATCTCCTCATCTGCCCCGACTGCAAGAACAACTACGCGCAAAAGCTGCGCGAAGGCGTGGCCTCCGTCCAGCCGGTTCAGTACGGAGGATTCTGGATCCGCGTGCTGGCCTCGTTGATCGACACCATCATCCTCATGGTGGTGGGGGGCATCGTCAATGGCGCCTTGCTGCGTTCCGTGGTGACGATTCCCCGCGTGCAGCCCGGCACCGACCCTACTGCCCTTCTCGCCTCCATGGCCGGGGTTTGGGGCATCGTCTACCTGGTCAACATGGTGATCGGGTGCAGCTACGAAGCGTTCTTCGTCAGCAGCACGCTGTGCGCCACGCCGGGAAAGCTGGCCCTCGGCATGAAGGTCCTGCGTCCCGGCGGCGGGCGGCTGACCTTGGGCCGCGCCGTGGGCCGCTACTTCGCCAAAGTGCTCAGCGCGATGATCCTGGGTATTGGCTACATCATGGTGGGCATCGACTCCGAGAAGCGCGGGCTGCACGACATGATCTGCGATACGCGCGTGGTCAAGTCCTGATCCCCCCACATGCCCGTACCTTGCGCACGCTGCGACATGCCCTTGCCGACATGGGAACTGGCCGCGGGCGACGTCGCGGTCTGCACGTCGTGCGGCTCCGCCAACCGGGTGCGCGTCTTCCCCGCGATGCTCGCGCCGCCACCAGCTTCGGCGCGCGCCGAAGTGGCGCTGGATGGCGAAGCCGCATGCTACGACCATCCCTCCAAGCGCGCGGTGGCCGCGTGCCACCAGTGCGGCCGGTTCGTCTGCCAGCTCTGCTCGGTGGAATCCGGAAGCGAAATCTGGTGCCCGTCGTGCGTCGCGGCGGGCGCGGGCCGAGCCAAATCAGCGAACCTCGATACGGCGCGCACGCTCTACGATTCGACTGCGCTGATTCTGCCCCTGGCCTCGCTGCTGCTCTATCCCTTCACGCTGATCGCGGCGCCCGCCAGCCTGGTGCTCGCCGCGATGACCTGGAGCCGCCCGCTCAGCCTGGTGCGGCGCAATCGCTGGCGATTCGTGGCCGCCATCCTGATTTCGCTGACCGAAATCTGCCTGTGGACCCTGGGGATTGTGTACCTGGTTTCGGGCCGCTTCAGGGGGCCGGGATGAACTCGCCAACGAGCGAGCGCTACCGGAAACTGCCGGGCCAGCGCCGCGGATTCCTTCACGGTGGCAGCCTTTGGATGGGCTCCGACCACATCCTCGCCGTAAAATCCCTGCGCTTCCGGGAGGAGTACAAGCGCTTCTACCTGCGCGACATCCAATCGATTATAGTGGCCAACCGTCCCCGGTTCCACCTCTCCACGCGGGCCTGCGGCATTGCCGCACTGTGGCTGGCCGTGGCGATTGCCGCCAGGAATCGCGCGCCGTGGGCGCCTGCCGTCATGTTCCTCGCGGCCGCCGGTCTGGCCGTCTCGTGGCTGTATGTCTCGTACTTCCACAGTTGCTCGTGCCGCATCTATACGGCCGTGAGCCGCGATGACCTGCCATCCATCTACCGCACTTGGACCGCGCGGAAGTTCCTGTCCGAAGTCGAGCCGCGCATCCGGCAGGTTCAAGGCGTGCTCCAGGGCAATTGGGTGGAGGCCCTCGAGGAGCGCGCGGCCGGGCCTGCGATTTCGCCGGCCAGCCCGGCCATAATCCGACCCGCGCAAGTCACCGCCACCCGCAGCCGCACGCCGGCATCCGACATCTTTGTAGGCAGCCTGTTCGCCGACGCCGCGCTCAACTTCCTCACGCTTCACTTCACGACCAGAACCTTCGAGTGGATCTCGTACGCCCTGGCCTTTGTCGAAATCGGTTCGGCCGTCGTCATCTTTCTCCAGCACCGTCGCGGAATTCTGCGGGCCGGCATGCAGAGGCTGGCCATTGCCACGCTGATCCTGATGGGCATCGTGTATTACATACGCCAGATTATCGCCGGCGTCGCCATGGGAAACCGGCCCGTCCTGCCGGACCCCAGCGTGCTCGCCGCTCTTCCCAACTACCTCGTGCTCCGGCAGGTGTACGCCGGAGTCTGTCTGATCCTCGGCCTGGTGGGAGCGGCGCTCGCCCTCATGCCCGAAAGCGACACCGTATGACCGGCCTCGACATCCAACAACGCTGCTGGAATCACGAAGCGCGCGAGGCCGTCTGCCGCTGTCCCGAATGCGGGCGCAGCTTCTGCCGCGAGTGCGTGACCGAGCACGAGGCGCGCCTGTTGTGCGCGTCCTGCCTGATGGCAGTGGCGCGCGCGCGCCAATCGCACCGCGCGGGCATGCGGCGGCTGCTCCCGGCGGCCATGGCGCTGGCCGGTATTCTCCTCGCGTGGACCGTTTTCTACGGCGCGGGCGAGGCTTTCATTCTGCTGACCACCCGCATGGAGCAAACCGGTGCCGAGCCGCGATAACAAGCGTATCCAACTGTGGGGCGGACCCCCTGTCCGCCGGGGTCCCCTCGGGGGAGCGCCCCCGTCGGCCTTCGTCGCCTTCAGCCGGACCTTGATTGTATTGCCTAAAGCGGGTCCGGGGGGACCCGCGCGGACCACTCCGTTGCACGGAGCGAGGGGGTCCGCCCCACAGGATATGGAGCGCCTGCATGAGTAGTCCCGCCTCGCCCCGCACCGGAACCGGCACTCTCGACCTCCTCGAAGATGCCGTCCACCTGCTGCGCCAGGCTCCACTCTCGACCACCGTCTTGCACTCGATCGGCAGCGTGCCGTTCGCCCTCGCCGCACTCCGCTATTGGAACGACATCACCAATCCCCGCACATCCGATTTCACGTGCGCGCTCGAAGCCTTCGCGATGGCCGTGCTGCTCATATGGATGAACTGCTGGCGCGCGGTCTTCGCAGGCCGCCTGCGCCGCCAACTCGCCGGCTCGCCGGACACTCCGTGGACCCTCCGCCGCCTCTGGCGCCTGGTCGCAGGCCAAGCCTTCCTCGGCGCGACCAAACTCGTCATGATGCCCTTGGCCATGCTGGTGATGTTCCCCCTCGCGCCCACCGTCGCCTTCTATCGCAACACCGCTGTCCTGGCCGACCGCGACGATCTCGATCTTTCACAGGTCATGGCGCGGTCGCGCCGCCTGGCCGGCCTCGAAGCACGCCAGAGCTGGGCCCTGCTTCTCATCCTCACTTTCCTCTGGCTCATCGTGGCCGTCAACCTGGCGATCGCTCTCGGAATCCTTCCGCAACTCGTCCGCATGCTCACCGGATACGAATCGGCATTCAGCCGCAGCGGCGCCTTTTTCGTCGAGAATCCCTTGTTCGTGATGCTGGTGTTCGCGGTATCCTGGATCGCGTTCGATCCCTTCGTCCAGGCGGTGTATTGCGTGCGCTGTTTTCACGGAGAGTCGATGGAAACGGGAGAAGATCTGCGTGCCGGGCTGCGCGCCCTCCGCGCGGCTGTGCCGGCCGCTGCCCTCGCGCTGCTGCTGCTCACCGCCGCGATGCCTGCGCGCGCCACGGTATCTCCCGCCGAACTCGAAAAATCCGTGCACCAGACCATGCAGGCGCACGAGTACGATTGGCGAATCCCGCCCACTCCCCCGGCGGCCACGAGAACTCCGTGGCTGGTGCGCATGGCCGACCATATGATCGCGGGCCTCAAAGCCGTGACCCACGCGGCCGCCAACGCCCTGGGCCGCTTGCTCCGCTGGCTGTTCGGCGACCGGTTCCCGCAGCCGCAGCCGGGCGCGCCGCCATCCTCCGGGCTGCACGGGAGCGTCTACCTGCTGCTGGCCGCGGTCATCCTGATGGCCGCGTGGATCGCGTGGCGCCGCCGCCGCTCCCGCCGCGTGAAGCCCGCCATCGCCGCGGCTTCGCTCGAGCCCGTGCGCCTCGACGCCGAGGATCTCACTCCCGACCGCCTTCCCGAGGAGAGTTGGCTCGATCTGGCCGAGCGCTGCCTGCGCGAAGAAAACCTGCTGCTGGCGCTGCGGGCGCTCTACCTGGCCAATCTCGCCTGGCTGGGCCGCCGTGAATTCATCACCATTCATCCCGGCAAAACCAACCGCGAATACGAACTGGAGCTGCGGCGAAAGGCGCGGGCGTTCACCCAGGCCGGCACCGATGCGCGCACCTTGTTCGCCGGAAACGTGACGGCATTCGAACGCGCCTGGTACGGCCTGCACGAAGTAGCGCCCGACGACATCGCGGCATTCCGCCAACGCGTGGACCAGATGAAGAGAGCGGCCGCATGAAAGGAACGCTCGCGCTCATCCTTCTCGCCGCGGGCTTCACCGCCGGTATCCTTTACTTATTCGGAGTCGAGTTCGCGACCGGCGATGTCTATCCCGAATACTCCAGCCTGCGCGCCGACCCCGTGGGCACCCGCCTGCTCTACGAGAGCCTGGCGCGCCTGCCCGGCATCACCACTAGCCGCAACTACCTGCCGCTCGAAACCCTGCGCGATAACGGCGCCACCGTGCTCATGCTGGCCCTCGATCCCGAATCTTTCGGCGGCGATTCCGAGACCCTGGAGCGCTTCGAGCAGTTCGCGCGCCGCGGCAATCGCGTGGTCGCGGCGCTGGCGATGAAGTCCGAACCGAAGGCCTCTATCGGCGAGGACCTCTTTCACCTGTGGCACGTGCGGCTGGCTATAGACTCCGACCGCAAGCACGTCCACAAACTCTACTTCGCCGAAGCCCCGGACTGGAACGTGCTCGACCGCATCGGCCCGAAGATGATGGCCATCGAGCGCGATTTCGGCAGCGGCAGCGTCGTGCTGTTCGCCGAAAGCGACGATTTCGCGAACGACTCCACCATCGCTGCCGACCGCCTGGAGATGGTCACGGCGGCCCTCGGCTCCTATTCGCGAATCGTCTTCGACGAGCGCCACCTGGGGATCGCGGAATCCGGCAGCATCGTAGGGCTGGCGCGGCGCTTCCATCTCACTGGGATGGCGGCGGGCCTGGCACTCTGCGCGGCCCTCTTCATCTGGAGAAGCGCGTCCGCGTTTCCGCCGCCTGCCGCCGCGCGCGATACTGTCCGCTTCTCCGGAAGGACCGCCCATGCCGGCCTGCTCACGCTTCTCCGCCGCCACATTCCGCCGGCAGAGCTGGTGGGTGCGTGTTGGCAGGAGTGGCTGGCCGCGAATCGCCGCAGTATTACGCCCGAAAGGCGGCGGCAGGCCGCTGCGATTGCGGCTACGGCCCAAAGTCCGCTGGAAGCGGTGCGCGAGATACAGAGCGTGCTCTGTGGCCCTTGTCCGTCGCCGCGGCAGGGTCTCGACACGAGTGTCGAGACGGCACGCAAGAGTGCGTGCGCCACGGAACTGAAAGGAACCACTTGACCCTCGACCAATTCCACTCCACCATCGAGACCGTCGTCGCCGGCGTCCGCAAAGTGATCATCGGGCAGGAAGACGCCATCCGCTATTCCCTCGTGGTGATCCTCGCGAACCAGCACGCGCTCATCGAAGGCGTTCCCGGCCTCGCCAAAACCCTGCTGGCCCGCACGCTCGCCGCCGTCCTCGGCTCCGAATTCAAACGCATCCAATTCACCCCCGACCTGATGCCCGCCGACATCACCGGCAACAACGTCTTCAACATCCATCGGAACGAATTCTCGCTGGTCAAAGGCCCGCTGTTCACCACCTTCCTGCTGGCCGACGAAATCAACCGCGCCCCCGCCAAAACGCAATCGGCCTTGCTCGAAGCCATGCAGGAGCGCACCGTCACCATCGATCGCGAAAGCTATCGCCTGTCGCCCGACTTCACCGTTTTCGCCACGCAAAACCCCATCGAATCCGANNAGCCTCACCGACCAGGCGCCCGAGGCCGTGCTCGAACGCGGCGAGGTGACCCCGTGCCTCTCCGCGCCCGACCTGGCGCGCCTGCGGGAGGCGCTCGGCCTGATCCGCGTCACCGATCAACTCATCGAATACGTCGTGCAGGTAGTGCGCCGCACCCGCACCGACGACAACGTCCTGGTGGGCGCCGGCCCTCGCGCCACGCAATCGCTGCTGCGCGCCTCGCGTGCCTGGGCGGCCCTGGCCGGCCGCGATTTCGTGAGCCCCGACGACGTGCGCGCGGTGGCCCTCCCGGTGATCGAGCACCGCCTGCTGCTGCGTCCCGAATCGGAGTTGGAAGGCATGCGCGCGAGCGAAGTGCTCGACCGCATCCTGCATGAAGTTCCGGTGCCGCGATGATCGTACCGTCGCACCGTCTGCTATGTGCCGCGGCCCTCGCGCTGCCGGCCCTCACCGCAGCCGGTCTCTACCCATCTCTTCTCGCGCCCTGCGCCGCAGTCCTGGCCATCTTCGCGCTAGTCGCCATCGTGGACGCCCTCGCCGCCACCCACCGCATCGACGCGCTCCGCACCACCACCCCGCCCTCCCTCCGTTTCACCAAGGACGTCCCGGCGGTTCTGCCCATCACCATCGAAAATCGCGCCACCAAGCCCCTTCTGGTTCAAGTTGCTGCAACCCTTCCAGAAGGCGTTGAAGCGGCACACAGCCCCAACCCCCAGCCCCCAACCCCTAACCCCCTTTT
>OMOG01000589.1 GCA_900290305.1 Candidatus Sulfopaludibacter sp. SbA4 | reverse complement strand
TTGCGGGCACCCAGGTCGTATTTGACGGCATGGCAGCCCCTCTCGTCTACACGGAGGCGGGACAAGTGAGTGCGGTAGTCCCCTACGAGGTGAGCGGGAGGACATCCACGCAAGTACAGGTGGTTTACCAGGGCCAGGCCTCGAACGTCGTGCCTATGCCCGTGACGTCTGTGATGCCGGGGATTTTCACGGACGATGCATCGGGGCACGGACAGGGAGCGGTGCTCAACGAGGATGGGACCGTGAACTCGGCAACTAATCCGGCTGCGGCGGGCTCGATCGTCTTCTTTTATGCTACCGGAGAAGGCCAAACCATTCCGGGGGGAGTGGATGGCCAACCGGACGGCTCGCCCGCACCGGTGCCGGTGGCACAGGCAGTAACGGTAACAGTCGGGGGTATCAATGCGCCGGTGCTCTATGGGGGAGGCGTTCCCGGTCTGGTTGCTGGAGTCCTGCAAGTTAACGCTCAGATCCCCAGCGGGATTGTTACCGGAAATGCCGTGCCTATCGTTCTGACGATCGGCGGCATTACAAGCCAGCCAGGTGTCACCCTCGCCATCAGATAACAGGTCATATAGCGCCTACTTGCTCTTGGGCCGCGATTCCGGCGGCACCAGGCCGTTGGCGCGGTAGTAGACCACGAGTTGGCCGTAGTGTTCGGCGGCATGCTCGACGATCGACATCCAGGGCGACAGCGTCTCCTTGAAGCGGTCGTCGGGAGTGTTCTTTAGAGTCGCGGTGGCATCGTCGATGGATTTCTGAAGGACCGCGACGATGTCGGCCTTGCCGTGAAATTCCTTGGGGTCCATCTCGTCCCATTTGACGTTTTCGCCCCGGCCCGCCTTGGCGCCGTAGACGTTGCCGGAGGCGATATGCACGATTACACCGCCGAAGGAACGTACATCCTTGGTGGGCTTGTAGCCGTACTTGTGTTCGGGAAAGTCCTTGGCCATCTCAAGTACTTTTTGATTCACGTACGCAAACTGGTTGCGGATGGCTTGGGCTGGCGTGGGTTGCCGTTGAGCCAGGGCGAACAGGGCGACGGCGGAGATTGAGATTGCCGTTACGATTCGATTCATGGTGATGTTGGACGATTGGCGAGAGATTTCGTGAGGGCGCGGCTGAAGCCTCTGGGCGGAGTGCGCCGCCATCACTGCCGGACCAAAAGCACTTCGACGGGATACTCCGCGGCCGGCATCCACTCCGGGGCGCCGATCTTCCGATAAGACAGCCTAAGAAGGAAAGGCTTATCGGTGATTGGAACAACGGAAAGAGTCGCAATAATTTTCACCCCGGTTGTCCCTGGCAGGGTCGGCTCCAGTTTCTTAGGTTCTGAGTTCGCGGCGACGGTCCCATCTTCGAGAACCAGGTTGGCCATTTGCTCATATTGTCCGAACTCGGACCGATCCACCTGCCAAACGGCCAGCGACTGCCAGTGCATAGGGGCTACGCTATGGGGCGGTATCTGGAGTGCCGCCGGCAGCGTGACCTCGAGCTTCTCAACAAGGTGGATCAATGAGACGAGCCCAGTCGTCTCATCGAGATCGATCTTCTCACACGGAGCGAAAAGGAGCAGCCTAGGCATTTGTTCAAGAGGCGACGGGCAGCACCTTGGTTTCCACGTCCGTCATCATCTTGTCCACACGAAATTCGGTCCGGACAGGCCTTGATATGCTGGCAAGTCGCGGCTTATAAAAAGTAGCCACGACGTCAGCCACCGGATCCCAACTGGATGGCGGGGTTATGGATTTGTCAAACCATTCGCCACCCTTGGCGAGCCATTCCAAGCGGAGAGCCTCGTGGGTAAGGGTTACGTCGTCATAACCAAACTCGGTCCCGCAGGAGGGGCAGATGCCATGGTCGAATACATCATCAGGCAGACAGCGGTACCCGCAAACTGGGCACATGGTCATAGGATTTGTCTTTGCCCTCCGGCTAAGAAGATCGTTCGGCACTCACGACACAAGTAGTGAAAGTTGCTTGACAAACCATGGCGGCTTGGATCCGGCCGAAAATAAGTCCGGATGAAACCCTGCGCGTCCCTAACGCCGTACTCATCGGTTTTGCAGTCGAACCTGACCGTATCGCCCCCCGCGCGTGTGCATTCCAAGGTGCTGGGATTCCTCGCTCGTATCGCCCCCCGCGCGTGTGCATTCCAAGGTGCTGGGATTCCTCGCTCCCCCCAAGAAGCGATCTGCCAAGGCTTCGTAGGCGTCCTCATCTGAGGCCATAACGTCCTGTCTCTGTTTGACGTGCCTCACGAAATGCCGGTATCGTTCGCCTGGGCCGAACCCCTTCGTCAAGAGTGCCACAATTCGCGTCGAAACCCATCATATACTGGCGCCGCCAGGCATTCAGGTTAGCAGGTCTACATCTCCCCCGCCAAGATCTTCGCCGTTACCGCGGCGACTTCGCGTTCCATGGGACGATCGACATCCTGGAAACGCGCCACCTGGCGCACGCCCTCGTAGATGCGGCGCGATCCGCGTCCCAGTTTCGACGGGCCGCCGCGCAAATCCACGGCCTGGGTAGATGCCAGCAGCAGCATGGCGGTCTCGTGGCGCACGCACTCCAGCGCATCCATCGCGGTGACGGCGGCGTGCATACCCAGGCTCACCACGTCCTGGTTGTACTGCTCGGTGGGCAGGGAGTGGATGGTGCTGGGTCCGGCCATCTGGCGCACGGCGCAGGCCAGGCTGGTGACGCTCAACTGCATGCCCTTGAAGCCGCAATTCACGCCCGGCTGGGGCGTCAGGTTGGCGGGAAGGCCGGCGCTGAAGCGGTCGTCCACCAGCAGGGCCATCAGCGCGTTCCCCCAGTTGGCTATGGAAGCAAAATCGATTTTCCAGGTGTCCAGCAGGCGCGCGATATGGCCGCCATAGAAGTTGCCCGCCTTGTACAGCGTGCCGGTTTCGGGATCGATCAGCGGGTTGTCGTTGGCGGAGTTAATCTCGCGCTCGATGATGGCGCGCGAATCCTCCAGCGCCTCCCAGACCTGTCCGAGCCCTTGCGGGGCGCAGCGCAGAGAGTAGCAGGTCTGCCCGCTCGAAGGCTGGGTGTACGCGGAGGATTCCAGCATTTGCATCAGGTACGCCGCCACGGCGATCTGCCCGGGATGGCCCTTCCGCTCGTGCACCCAGGGATGAAACGGCAGGTCGGGCGCCTGCATGGCTTCGATGGAGAGCGCCACCGCGGAGAGCATGGCGCGCAACACGCGGAAAGCATCCACCCACGCGAGCGCGGCTACCGCGGTCATGACAGTGGTGCCGTTCATCAACGCCAGCGATTCCTTGGGAGCGAAACGGATGGGGCTGAGTCCAGCCGCTTTCAGCGCTTCGCCGGCCGGCAACCGCCTGCCCTGAAATTCCGCCTCGCCCATCCCCACCAGGACGCGCCCGATGTAGGCCGAGGGCATGAGGTCGCCGCTCGCGCCCACGGATCCGTACCGCGGCACTACCGGGGTTACGTCGTAGTTGAGCAAATCGACAAGCGCATCCACCAGCTCGTGGCGCACGGCCGATGTGCCCGGTAAAAAAGTGGCCACGCGGAGCAGGGTGGCGGCGCGGACCACGTCGTTCGGCAGGGGCGCGCCGGTGGCGCAGGAGAGGTGCCGCACGAGGTTGTGCTGCATCAGCTCCATCTGATCGGGAGCCAGCGAGATGCCGACGTTCCCGCCCACTCCGGTGTTGACGCCGTAGATGCGGTCGCCGCGCGCCAACAGTTCGTCCAGGCGCGAGCGGCCCTTGGCGATGCGGGTTCGCGCGTCCTCGGTGATGAAAATCGCGGCGTTCTCGCGGGTCACGCGCACGACGTCTTCGATGGTGAGCGGATGCTCGCCTAAGACTACAGTCATGAATCCTAGCGTAGCAGCGCTTACTCGACTGTGAACGTGTACTTGGTTTCGAACGTCTGGCCGCCGGTGGCGTCCTTCACCTGTACCGCGATGGTGTACTCGCCGGGGTGGATGGTGGGCGTCAGGTTGATGCCCATCTGGGCGGGAACGTAACGCTTGGGGTAGAACGACTCGGACTGCTCCACTGCGGGCTCGGGCTGGGTCCACAGCACCTTGCCGCTGGGGGCGATCACCGAGGTCACATAGCTGACATCGACCTTGTTCTTGTCGCCGTATTTGAAGCCGGTGATATCGAACTTCGCCCATACGCCGTCGCCGGGCTTGTAGGCCGGCTTTTCGAGCGGCTGAGTGTCTTCCTCACCGCGGAAGAAGCGGAAGTTGCGGACGATCAAAGCATCGCTAGGCTCGACTTCGTGGCCGCGCACTGAAACCGGCACGGCCAGTTCCGCCGATGTCTTGGCGATCATGTCCTCGACCTTGATCACGATCTTGTAAGCGCCGGAGGCGGCCAGCGGCGGAAGCGCGATTTCGGTGGCGATCTTGGGCATCCAATCCTTGTCCTGGACGCTGACTTCGTCGGAGATTTCGTTCTTGTAGATTTCGGCCAGCGGCACGCCCTTGGGATCGAACGGCTGCACGGAATAGGCGAGGTGCACCTGGGCTTCCGACGATTTCGAATAGCCCGTGATCCGGCACGAGAAGAAGAGCACCTCTCCGGGCACGTGGTCGAATCCGGGCGGATCGCCGGCGCCGCCATCCATCTGGCTGACGATGGGCTTGACGATCTGGAGCGCCGGCGCGGCGGGCAGAAGCGCGGGCAAAAGGGCAACGAGTAGAATCGGTCGCATTGCGGACCCTCTAGTACGATTCTACGCCGGACAGGATCTCACCAGGAACGCCGCCGCATTCTGGCGAGAGCCTCCGTGATTTCCGGCTGCTCCTTTAATGCCGACAACGGCGCGAGATGCGACTCAATGTAGACCCAATCCAGGGCGCCGCGCTGCCGCACTACCACCGTCTCCACGTCGAGCACGTCTCGCGGCCGAAATGCGAAGAGCTTCAAGACGACGAGGTCCTCCGCCGAACAGGTCCTCAACGGGCAACCAGGTGTGAATTCGAACAGGCTGGATCGTTCCACCATCAGTTCCTCGAACGGCAATCCGCCCAGCGCCACATCGATCGGCACGCCGTTGGGAGACTCGAGGAGCAGAACACGGTTCCGGCGGGCAAACTCGGCCGCATCGGAAATGCGTCCGCGATAATCCGAGCTAAGAAGCGGACCGATGAACTCATCTTCGCGGCCAAAGCCACAAAGCAGGGTCACGTCCACATCCCGGGTGAAGCGCGGCTCTCCCCACCGCAGGACCGCGATCCCTCCGATGATGCAGAACGGCCATTGCCGCTGGTTGAAAAAGGCCTGGAGATCGTGCGCGGCCTCGATGAGGGGCGTCATCGATGCTGATTCGCGGACCGCGCGCGGGCGAACCACGCCTGCTGCTCCACGAGGCCGGAGGTTGTCGATGGAGGCGTATCGGCCACCCAATCGCCGTCTCCGAAAAGCTGGCGGATCGCCAATTGGGTGTCGGCGGATTCGATTTCGTGACGCCGTATCTCGTCGAGTGCCTCGCCGGCCCGCCGCCAAGTGTCCACCCATTGACGCAGGAGTTCACGGTCTTGTCTTGCCTGCAGATCGGACATACCAATTTCAAGGTTAGCAGGTTCCTTCTGGGCGCACGCGAGACCACTGCACCGGACCAGAGTAAGTAAGATAGTACAAAGGAGCGGCCCGAATGATCCTGGATATTTCCGAGGAGACCCGGGCCCAGGTACTCGCCAATGCGCGCGCACAAGGGCTGGATGTCGACGACGATTTGCGGCAGCTCATGATGGACTCCGAGGAGCAGCGCGCCTTTGTCGCCGCCATCGAGCAGGGCCTTGAAGATGCGGATGCGGGGCGGGTCCGGCCGGCGGGCGAAGCGCTTGCGCAACTCGGGGCAAAGCTTGGTTTTTCGCGTTGATATTGCCAACGCCGCGCTCGCCGATGCCGAGGAGTACGTTGAATGCATCCGCTGGAGTTCCGTAGGCGCCGAGGGATATCCCGTCCAAGTTGGCCCGGCGGCACACGGCATCGGGTCCGGAATCAATAGCGCGACCAGGGGTCGCGCGCGGACGAGGGCGTCCGCCCCACCAGGACATTAACTCTTCCCCGTCGCGCCCCCCAGCACACCTCGCAGATACTTGCCCGTGTACGATGCCTCCACGCGCGACACCGCCTCGGGCGTGCCCGCCGCCACCACGTAGCCGCCGCGGTGGCCGCCTTCCGGTCCCAGGTCGATCACCCAGTCGGCCGCTTTGATCACATCCAGATTGTGCTCGATGATCATCAGGCTTCCGCCATTTTCGATCAGGCGCTGAAAGGCCGCCAGCAGTTTCGCGATGTCGTCGAAGTGCAGCCCGGTGGTGGGCTCGTCGAAGATGAACAGAGTGCCCGCCACGCTGGCCACGGAGAGATACGCCGCCAGCTTCACGCGCTGCGCCTCGCCGCCTGATAGCGTAGTCGCCGATTGGCCCAGCCGCAGGTATCCCAGCCCCACGTCGTCCAGCACCTTGAGCTTCTGCACCAGCTTGGGAGTGGCGTGGAAAAACGCCATGGCCTCGCGCACCGTGAGTTGCAGCACTTCGTGAACGTTGAGTCCGTTGTAGCGGATCTCCAGGATGCCGCTCTTGTAGCGCGTGCCCTTGCACTCTTCGCACACCAGCTCCACGTCGGCCAGGAATTGCATCTCCACCGTAACCGTGCCGTCGCCCTGGCAGGTTTCGCAGCGTCCGCCCGGGATGTTGAACGAGAAGTGCCCGGCGCTGTAGCCGCGCTTCTCGGCCTCGCGCGTGGAGGCAAACAATCCGCGGATCACGTCGAACGCCTTGAGGTACGTCACCGGATTCGAGCGCGGGGTCCGGCCGATGGGCGATTGATCCACCATCACCGTGTTGGTGATGCGCTCCGCTCCATCCACCTTCCTGCACGCGACCTGCGGGGCGGGGGTCTCCAGGGCTTCGGCCGCCTCGCCGGCGATGCGATCGTCGTCCGACTCGCGCGCCTTGTGCAGCGCTTCGAGCGAGCGGAACACCACGTCGTGCACCAGGGTGGACTTGCCCGAACCCGAGACTCCGGTAATCGCGACCATCATGCCGAGCGGGATCTCGACCTCGATGTTCTTCAGGTTGTGCAGGCGCGCTCCGGCGAACCGCATCACGCGCCTGGGATCGATCGGCCGCCGCACGCGCGGCATCGAGACCCGCAGATCGCCGCGCAGGTAGCGCGACGTCAGGGAGCCGTTGGCTTCGGCTATCAGCTTGTCGAGCGTCCCTTCGAAAACGATCTGCCCTCCGTGCTCGCCCGCGCCGGGGCCGAGGTCGACGATGTGGTCGGCGGCGCGCATCACGTCGGGATCGTGCTCCACCACCACGATGGTATTGCCCAGGCCGCGCAGTTCCTCGAGGATGCGGATCAGGCGCCCGGTATCGCGGCTGTGCAGGCCGATGGAAGGCTCGTCCAGCACGTAGCACGCGCCCACCAGGCGCGACCCCAGCGACGTTGCGAGCTGGATGCGCTGCGCCTCTCCGCCAGAAAGGGTGGAGGAAAGGCGGTCGAGCGTGAGATAGTCCAGGCCGACGTCGTTGAGAAACTTCAGGCGCTGGCGGATCTCCACCAGGACCTTCTCGGCGATGGCGGTCTCTTCCGGGCTGAGCGCCAGCGCATCGAAAAACTGCTGCGCTTCGGCGATGTTCATGCGGACCACTTCGCCCAGGTTCTTCCCGCCCACGTGTACGTACAGCGCTTCCTTACGCAGGCGCGCGCCCTTGCATTCGGGGCACAGCGCGTAACCGCGATAGCGGCTCAGGAACACGCGCACGTGCAGCTTGTACTTCTTGGTCTCCAGGTGGTCGAAGAAGCGGCGGATGAAATCGTACACGGTCTCGCGTTCGGCTTCGGTCAGGTCGCAGAACGGGGTTTGGAACCGCACGCCGCCGCGCGCGTGCTTCTTGAAGTTCGCCAGCCACGAGCGGAATTTCGGCTTGGTCTTCGGATCTACCGCGCCCTCGTCGAGCGACAGCGACTTGTTGGGGATGGCGCGATCCATATCGAAATCGATGGTATTGCCAAAGCCCTGGCAGCGCGGGCAGGCGCCGGCGGGGGAATTGAAGCTGAACAGAATCGGCTCCGGCTCGGCGAATTCCATGAGGCAGGTCTTGCACTGGAACTTCTCGTTGAAGCGCAGGCGTTCGGGGGGCTGCGCCGTGCTTTCGAAGATTACTTCGCCGGTCTCGCGGAAACAGATCTCGATGGTGTCGACCAGGCGCTGGTGCAGGTCGGGCCCAATCGCTAAACGGTCCACGAGGACGAACAGCGGCTTCGAAAAGTCGATATCGAGGAGCGATTCCGGCGTGGAGAACTCGAATAGCCGGCCGGCCTGGAACAGCCGGTTGAATCCCTTCTTGCGCAGTTCGAAAAGGTGATCGCGCAAGGCCTGCGCGGACGCGTGTTCGCCGCACGGAAAAATGGCGTACCAGCGCGACCCTTCCGGCAGCGTTAGCAAGCGCGCGGCAACTTCGTCCACGGTGTCTTTGCGCACGCGGGTTCCGCATTTCGGACAAATCGTCTGCCCGACGCGCGCGTACAACAGGCGCAGAAAGTCGAAGCACTCGGTCGAGGTGGCCACCGTGGAGCGCGGGTTGCGGCTGGTATTTTTCTGCCGGATCGCCACTGCGGGCGCGATGCCATCAATCTCGTCGACATCGGGCTTCTCCATGCGCTCCAGGAACT
>OMOG01000215.1:168-19535 GCA_900290305.1 Candidatus Sulfopaludibacter sp. SbA4 | reverse complement strand
TGGATGGAAGCCGTGGCCATCGGGATCATCGGGCTGGTGCTCGGGATCGTGGTCGGGATGATCGTCCTGTATTACGAGATCCAGGCCATCGCCCACGACTTCAGCGGCATTCCGCTCCCCTACCAGTTCCCCACAGGCATCGTCGGAATCCTGGTGCCGCTGATCCTCGGAGCCGCCCTGGTCTCAGCCATCTGGCCCGCCGAAACCGCCGTCCGCAGCTCCCTGGTGGAGGCCCTGGAATATGAGTAACTACCCCACCCGCCCGCAAGCGGGCGAGGCAGGCGAAACCGCCTGCCCCACCATTGCAGGCACACGGCGAAACCGCCTGCCCCACCATTGCAGGCACACGAGTTGCGTTGGTGGCGCAGGCGGTTCCGCCTGCGTCTTCTCCGCGCTCTCTGCCCCCTCCGCGCTCTCGGGTTCTGACTCGGTTTTTCTCCGCGCTTCCTCGGTGCCCCCGTGTCTCCGCGGTGAGCTTGGTCTTTTCCCTGGCCGCCGCCCTCGCCCAGGACCCCCGCCAGATCGTCGCCGAAGCGCAGCGCCGCGGGCGCAGCAACTCGCAGCATTACGAAGGGATGCTCGAAGTCACCAGTGCCGGCGGAAAAGTCACTACCAAGTCCTGGCAGTCGTTCCGTCTCGGCTCCTACGGCAACAGCAAAGCCATCATCCGCTTCACTGCCCCCGCCGAAGTGAAAGGCGTGGCCCTGCTGGTGGTCAACCATCCCGACCGCTCGTCGGACCAGTGGATGTGGACCCCCGCCGTCGGCCGCGATCGGCGCATCGCCCTGCAAGACCGTTCCACGCGCTTCTTCGCCACTGACTTCAGCTTCGAAGACCTCGAAGAGCGCGACGTCGATCAGTTCGACTTCCGCCTCACCGGTGAGGAGCCCATCGATGGCGCCCCCTGCTGGCGCATCGAAACCCGCCCGCGCCTGGGCAAGGTCTCGCAGTACACGCTCTCCCGCGTCTGGATCCGCAAGGACAACTACGTCGCGGCGCGATACGACAACTATATTAAGGACCAGTTGGTGCGCCGCCTGCACCAGACCGACATTCGCAACGTGCAGGGCATCTGGACGGCGTGCGCTCTGGAGATGACCGACCTCCGCCGCAACAGCCGCACCGTTCTGCGCTTCGAAAAGCTGGAATACAACCTTCCCATGAAAGAGGACGACTTCACCGTCCAGGCATTGCGGCGGGAGCAATGAAACCCGTAGCACAGGCATTCCTGCCTGTGTTCCTGGCAGCCGTCGCCCATTATCAGGAGGTGATTGATGGCAACGAGAGGTGCTAGAATTTCTCCGTCACTAGGCATGCGCAGCTACAGCCAGTCCCTTGTAGCTTTTCTGGGTAGTGTGGGGGATCGCGAGTGGGTTGTCCTGCCATCGGACGACACGTCATTCTCATGACGCCTCCGCGCGGGTTGGGGAAGAGCAGGGCTCGATAGGACCGAACGAGGTGATCGTGGCGCGAACGAAGGCCGTAACAACCAAGAATAAGAGCGGCAAGGGTGCCGGCGTCAAGCTGTCGCCGGAAATCTACCGTCACCAGGAAGCCACCAGCTTGCTACGCCCTGATGTTGGAACCCAGGCCCAATTCAAGAAGAAAAAGCCGCCGGTCACGTACCGGTACGACTCTTCGCTCTCGCCGGTGCTCGAATGGGATGGGCAGAACCCAGCGCGTGAGAAGGGCGAGGAGCTGATTGCCCGCATCTTGGAGGCGGGAACCCCGGCCACGAAGGCCGGGGAACTGAAAGATCCGGAGGCCCGCATGAAGGCCCTGGAAGCGCAGATCGAAGAAATGAAGGCCGCTGGACTGGGACTCCGCTTGATTTCACGTCCGTTCCTCAACTGGACGGGGAAGGCCGAGCGCTTGTCGTACGATGTTCCTACTCTGCCCCTGTTTGTTCACGAACGCCTCAGCACGAAGGCCATCATTGAGACTCTGTTGGGGCACCGCAAGGATCGCCAAATGGATATGTACGAGCTCTTCGGCGATCCTCACCATTCCGTGGCCGATCAGGTGTTGCGCGCCTACGAATACAAGGATGATTGGGTCAACCGGATGATCCTGGGAGACTCGATGGTGGTCATGAACTCTCTGCTCCAGTACGAAGGCCTCGGCGGACAGGTACAGATGATCTATATGGACCCGCCATATGGGGTGAAGTTCGGGTCCAACTTTCAGCCGTTCGTCAGAAAGCGGGACGTCAAGCACAACGATGACGAAGACATGACCCGCGAGCCGGAGATGGTCCAGGCTTATCGGGACACATGGGAGTTGGGCCTGCATTCCTATTTGACGTACTTGCGAGACCGGCTGCTGGTGGCAAAGGAACTGCTCGCCCCGATGGGCAGCATCTTTGTGCAGATTGGCGATGAGAACGTTCACCACGTACGCGAGATATTGGACGAGGTCTTCGGCGCCGAGAACACGGTTAGCATGATCAGCTTCCGCAAGACGACAAGTTCCTCGGGAGACCGGCTGAGTTCGGTAGCCGATTGCCTGCTGTGGTACGCGAAGGATCTCGAGCGGCTCAAGTACCGGCAACTTTACCTGGCTAAGACTCTATCTGGCGCGGGTGGTGGCCAGTATACTTGGGTCGAGACCTCGGACGGCACTCGCAGGCGCGCGAGGAAGGATGAGCTTGCCGACCCGCCCGACGGACTACGATTCTTGCGGCCAGACCAATTGACGAGCCAGAGGCCCGCTCAGGACGGCGATCTGCGGTCGTTCGGGTTCGAGGGCCGCGTCTTCGCTCCAGGAAAGGGTACCTTCAAGACGGACGAAACCGGGATGAAGGCCCTGGCTGCTGCGGATCGACTCATGGTGATCGGCAACACGCTCTGCTACGTCCGCTATCTGGAGGATTTCCCCGCCTTCCCGTTGAGCAACATGTGGGAAGACACCACCACGTCAGGTTTCTCAGATCCAAAGCAGTATGTGGTTCAAACAAACCCTACGGTAATCGAACGGTGCATCCAGATGACGACGGACCCCGGAGACCTTGTTTTGGATCCGACCTGCGGTTCAGGCACAACAGCGTACGTAGCTGAACAATGGGGTCGGCGATGGATCACCGTCGATACCAGCCGCGTACCTCTGGCTCTGGCACGGCAGAGACTGCTGACAGCAACCTTCCCCTACTATCAACTGAAGGAAGAGGCGCGCGGGCCAGCGGGTGGCTTCGTCTACTGCCGCACGCAGAACCAAAAGGGAGAAGAAGTCGGTGGCATCGTGCCGCACGTGACCTTGAAGTCCGTCGCCAACAACGAACCGGCAGACGAAGTCGTTATTGTCGACCGGCCCGAAATCGAGAGCAAGATTACTCGCGTCAGCGGTCCCTTCTGCGTGGAAGCCACCATTCCGACGCCCGTGGATTTCGATGGCGACGGCACAAAGGAATCCGACAGCACCGAGTACGGCTCGTCCTTAGAACGCATGCTGGAGATCCTCCGCCGTTCGCCGGTGCTCCACGGTGCTCCAACTCGGTAACGGCCGAACAGTGACACTTCGCAACATCCGGCCGCCCTCCAAATCACTCATGCTCTCGGCGGAGGCGGAAATCCCTGCCTCGGCGACAGGCCGTGCCAACTTGACCGACACAGTCATGGAGGCGGCGGAGCAAGGCGGAGGACTGCTCCAGTTGAGCGAAAAGACGGCCGCGATCGTTTTCGGGCCCGAGAACGGCGCGGTTGGCGAAAAGCTGGTGTATCAGGCGGCGCGCGAGGCCCATGCCAAGAGCACCTACGACCATCTGTTCGTGATCGGCTTCGCCATCCAACCGAACGCACGTAAACTCGTGGAGGACTGCGAGAGTGTCGTGGGCATTCCAGCGACCTACCTGCAGATGACCCCGGACGTGATGATGGGCGACCTGCTGAAGACCATGCGCTCTAGCCAGATCTTCAGCGTATGCGGCCTACCCGAAGTCAAAGTCCATTCCACAACCAAAGACGGCAATACGACTTACCAGGTCGAGCTTCTTGGCCTCGACGTGTTCGATCCGGCAACGATGGAGGCCGAACACCGTAAAGGCGATGATGTCCCCGCATGGCTCCTGGACACCGATTACAACGACCTGTCCTTCCACGTATGCCAAGCGTTCTTCCCGCGAACGGCGGCCTGGGACAATCTCAAGCGCGCGCTAAAGGCCAACTACGAAGAGACCGTCTGGGACCATCTTGCAGGAACGATCAGCGCACCGTTTGAAGCCGGCGAACAACGCCAAGCCGCGGTGAAGGTGATCGACGACCGGGGAAACGAATTGCTGGTGGTGAAGAGCCTGCCATGATCCGGCGCGTGACGATTCGGGGATTCAAGCGCTTCGGAGAGGTGGAGTTCAACCTGCCTGGGCACGTAGTGCTGGCGGGGCCAAACAACACCGGTAAGACTACGTTCCTGCAGGCGATCTCCGCGTGGTCATTGGCCCTGGAGCGCTGGAAGCAGCTCAACGATTACCAGCGTCACGGCGGATCTTACACTCGCTCGCCGATTGCGAGACAGGCGTTCTCCGCGGTGCCGCTGGGGTCTTTCGATCTTCTGTGGCGTGAGCGAAGATTCCAAGGGCTGATCGAGATCCAGATCCAATCCGCCGATGACTGGGCTATCACGATGGAGTTGATCGCGAACAGCACCGAGCAGATTTATGTCCGTCCGAAACCGGATGTCGCGCCGGATATTTTGCGGCACGCGCTTCTCGAGACCGTGTTCGTGCCTGCCATGACAGGCTTGACGACGGAAGAGCCCGTCTACCAAAAGCCCAAACTGGACCTTCTGATGGGGCAGGCGAGGCCGGGCGAGGTGCTGAGAAATCTGCTCGTGGAAGCCAATCAGTTGGAAGACGCCTGGAACCGTCTGCAGCAGTCCATCCAAACACTCTTCGGATACACGTTGCTCCCACCTGACGCCACGGGAGCGCACATCGTCTCCGAATACCGGGAAAGGGAAGGCGGCCCGAGGCTGGACATTGCCAGCGCCGGCAGTGGATTCCAACAGGTGCTGATGCTGCTGACTTTCCTGCACACGCGCCCCGGGGCCGTGCTCTTGTTGGACGAGCCCGATGCCCACCTGCACATGATTTTGCAGGATGCCATCTACGGGGAATTGCGATCGGTCGCTCTGCGGCAGCGTTCCCAGCTCGTGATCGCTACCCATTCCGAGGTGATCATCAATACAGTGGAACCTCGCGAGTTGTGCGCCCTCCTGGACCAGCCGCGGATGTTGTCCGATTCGCAGGAAAGAACCCGGTTGATCCAGTCGCTCGGAGTCCTGACTAACGCAGACATCCTGCAGTCGCTGGAGGTGCCTGGAATCCTCTACTTGGAGAACTACACGGACCTGGACATTCTAAGAGCCTGGGCCAAGGCGCTGCAGCATCCGATCGCGGACTTCCTGGCAACCAGGGTGTTCTGGAAGCCCACCGTGGTAGAAACGCGCATGGGCGCGGCCGGCATCAAGGCTAGAGACCATTATGAGGCACTGCTCTTGGTGCGTGAGAATTTACCGGCGCTGGAATTGGTGGATGGGGACGCGCACGAAGGGATCCAATCCACGCCCATCACCGGACGGGGATTCCAACGGCTTCGCTGGCGCCGCTATGAGATCGAGAGCTACTTGGTCCATCCCGATGCGCTGGCCCGCTTTGTGCAAACGCAAGTCGGCACTGAAGCCGGCCCCTACTTGGAAGACTTACGGCGTCATTTCGCGGAAAACTACCCACCGGCTTTCTTGCGAGATCCCTTAACCGACAACGCCATTGTCATGCGCTCGAAAGCAAGAACCGAGCTCCTGCCGCCCGCTCTCGCGGCGGCCGGTCTGCCCGGACTTCCCTACACGCGTTATCACGAAATCGCCGCCGTCATGCTGCCAGAGGAGATTCACCCAGAGGTGCGAGAGAAGCTTGACCTGATCCGGAGGGCGCTAGGACTATGAGCTATGAAGTTCCAGAGCCGATTCTCAATTCGCCTCACGAAGAACCGCGGGAGTATTGGTGCCTGGAGGAAGGCAGGGAGCCCGAACGTGCACCAGGGCGTCGTCCACCCATGTACTACTACCGGCCGCCAGGAGCCTCGGCGGAAGAGGCTCCGAGCGATGTGGTGGGCACCGCAATCGAACTGAAGCTGGTGAGCCGAATTCGCGAACGCGTAAAAGAGTGGCGCGCTTCGGGTTGGGCAGGGGTGACTCGAACCACTCTCGAACTGCTGCAATACTGGCAGCGCGACGGCCGCCGGCACCGGCTGTTTTTCGCGCAGATTGAAGCGGCCGAGACCATTATTTTCTTGACCGAGGCGCGATCCGACTTCCGTCAGGGCGTGAACGTCCCCATCGATGAACCAAGCGATGATCGCAAGGAAAAGGGCTTTCGCGCTTTCACTCGCTACGCCTGCAAAATGGCCACCGGGTCGGGTAAAACAACGGTTATGGGCATGGTGGCGGCTTGGAGCATCCTGAACAAGGTGTACCATCGTTCAGACTCTCGATTTTCCGATGTGGTTCTTGTGGTTTGTCCAAACGTAACGATTCGGAATCGCCTGCAAGAACTCGATCCAAGGCGGGGAGAGGCCGGCTTGTACCAGACTCGGGACCTCGTTCCGTACCACATGCTACCGGATCTGCGAAAAGGGCGATTGTTGGTCACGAATTGGCATGTCTTCGAGCCACAAAGCGTGCAGGTGGGCGGAGTACTTTCCCGTGTCGCCAAGGCGGGGGTGCCGGTGCGGGTCCGCGAAACGATCTATATCGGCGAAAAAACCACTACCGCCAGAGGCCGCAGATACTTGACTCCTGTCGAGTACGACCGGCAGGTAGCGGCAGACCTGCTCGACGTGGTTGAGGAAGAAAGAGACGACAGCGGGGTGATCCGGCGCGTGACCGTCGAGTACTCCAAGTACGTGGAGAGCGACACGAAGGTTGTCAGCCGCATTCTTGGCCGAGAAGTTGGCGGCAAACAAAACATTCTAGTCTTTAACGACGAAGCCCACCATGCCTATCGAATCCGGCGCCAGGAGCCGGAGGAGGACGAAGAAGAGATCTTAGGCGAAGAGGACGAGGCGGAGGAATTCTTCCGCGAGGCGACGGTCTGGATTGAAGGTCTGGACCGCATTCATAAAATGCGCGGCATCAACTTCTGCGTCGATCTCTCGGCAACGCCCTACTATCTCGGGCGAATGGGATCGGACACCAATCGGGTGTTTCCTTGGGTCGTGAGCGACTTCGGGCTCACGGATGCGATCGAATCCGGGTTGGTCAAGATTCCACAACTGGCTGTCCGCGATACCACCGGAGCGCCAATCCCCGGATACTTCAACATCTGGCGCTGGATTCTACCCAAGCTTACGCCGGCAGAGCGAGGCGGCAAGAAGGGGAGTCCGAAGCCGGAAGCAATCCTGAAGTGGGCTAACACGCCTATTGCGATGCTGGGAGCGCTATGGGAGGACTTACGGCGGGAATGGGAGCAGTTTCACCGTGACGACCACGCCCGCCGGTCTTCATTCTGGTTTGCAAGAACATCCGAATCGCCAAGGTAGTGTACGAGTGGCTAGGCGAGAACAATCCGCCATCTGGAATCCCTCCCGCCAGTATCGCGGGTCTCGTGAACCGTGACGGCCAGGTCAACACGATCCGCGTGGACTCCACGGTGCAAGAGACAGATTGGATGCGCGCAACGCTGGACACCGTTGGAAGGACCGAATGGCCGATAGATACCCAGGGACGGCCAATTTATCCCGAAGGTTTCGAAGAGCTGGCCCACAAGCTCGGACGGCCTCTTCATCCGCCAGGGCGCGACGTGCGGTGCATTGTCAGCGTGGGTATGCTGACCGAAGGATGGGACTGTAACACAGTCACGCATATTGTCGGCTTGCGTCCGTTCATGTCCCAGCTTCTCTGTGAGCAGGTGGTCGGCCGCGGCCTACGCCGCTCGAGCTACGAACTTACAGATAAAGGCAGATTCAAAGAAGAGGTAGCCAAGGTCTTTGGCGTACCTTTCGAAGTTGTTCCGTTCAAACAGAATTCGGACGGCCCGCGTACGCCGCCCGAGAAGAGACATCATGTTTATGCGGTTTCGCAAAAAGCGGAATTTGAGATTCGCTTCCCCAGAGTCGAGGGATACCGTCAGGCGATTCGAAACCGTATCACCGTCGATTGGGAAGCGCTTTCCACTCTGGTCCTTGATCCTCTCAACATTCCCCCAGAAGTTGAGATGAAGCATGGTCTTCCGAACAACCGCGGCCGGTATTCCCTCACAGGGCCAGGCAAGATGGAGCGCGTGGACTTAAACCCGTACCGAAGAGACCGGCGGTTTCAGGAACTGGTCTTCGAAATGGCCCGGGACCTCACTCGTGATTACGGGAATCAGCCAACCTGCGAGGCTCCGCCACACGTCCTATTCCCACAGCTTGTGCGAATCGCGGAACGCTTCCTCAGAGAGAAAGTGCGCCCCGCGCCGCCGGCTGAGGTGCTCGACGTGTTTCTCTCGCCCTATTACGGATGGGCCATTGAGAGACTCGCCGAGGCGGTTCTTCCCGACACGGCACAGGGTGAAGCGCCCGAGTTGCCGCACTACGAAGCCAATCGCGAGCCCGGAACCACCGGAGAAGTCGATTTCTGGACGAGCCGGGACGTGCGCGAAGTTGTGCATTCGCACCTGAACTATGTCGTGGCCGATACGGCAAGATGGGAGCAGTCGGCGGCATATACTCTCGACACGCACCCGAAAGTCGAGGCCTTCGTGAAGAACGCCAGCCTCGGCTTCGCCGTACCATATTTCCACAATGGCCAGCCGCACGACTATATACCTGATTTTCTGGTTAGGCTTCGCTCCAATCGGCCAACCAACGTGATTCTCGAAACAAAGGGCTATGACCCTCTGACTGAGATCAAGGTGCAGGCAGCCCGGCGCTGGGTGGCGGCGGTAAATCACGAAGGATCGTTCGGGGTGTGGCATTACGCAATCGCGCGCCAGCCGACGGAGATTGCCAAGATCCTCGAAGAAATGGCATGACACCCCTGAAACCCTGGCTGTTCCTCCTGGCTGGCGTCGCGGCAGCACAGGACTTCACCCAGCGCGGCTTCCTCGAAACTACCGGCCTGCTGTTTCCCGATACCGCGCCCAACGATAGTGGGCATGCCACCGCCGAAGCCCTCTTCCGCTACGAAGCCTTCTACAAGCTGACCCCCAACTTCCAGTTCGCCGGCGGCATCGACCTCCGCACCGATACGCACCTCGAAACCGAGCGCGCCTTCGGCCTTTCCTGGTGGGACCGTGAGCGCCAACGCCCCGCCTTCGCCGTCCGCCGCCTGAGCGCCACCTACACGCGCGGCAAGCTCACCATCGAAGCCGGCAAGCAGTTCATCCGCTGGGGCAAGACCGACATCCTCAACCCCACCGACCGCTTCGCCCCGCGCGACTTCCTCAACGTAGTAGACACCGACTTCCTCGCGATCACCGCAGCTCGCGTCACGTACGGCGACCAGGCGAACACCATCGAGGTCGTCGCTTCCCCGCGCCTGACGCCCAGCCGCGTTCCTCTGCTCGACCAGCGATGGGCCGTGCTCCCCGCCGGCATCCCGATTGTCGAGCAGGCGCCCGACATTCCCGGAGGCCCGCAATTCGGCGCGCGATGGAGTCACATCGGCGCCGTCGCGGAGTACTCGCTCTCCTTCTACAACGGGTATGACAACCTGCCGCTTTATCGTGCCCAACTGGATCTGGTTCCCCTGGACATCAAGTTACAGCGCTTCTATCCGCAGATGCGCATGTACGGCGCGGATGCCGCTATTCCGCTGCCCGTGGTGACGCTGAAGGCCGAGGCCGCCTACTTCACCTCGTCCACCACCGAAGCCGACCAGTACTTGCTCTACGTGCTGCAACTGGAGCGGCAGGCCGGCGAGTGGAGTTTCGCCGGCGGCTATGCCGGCCAAGTGATCACCGAGCACGGGAGCGCGGTGTCTTACTCGCCGGTGCGCGGCCTCACCCGGGCCCTGGTGGCACGCGCCGGCTACACCATCGACGTGAACCGCAGCCTGGCCTTCGAAACCGTGATCCGGCAGAACGGCCGCGGCGTCTACCTCAAGCCCGAATACACGCAGGCCT
The DNA here is from genome assembly GCA_900290305.1 of Candidatus Sulfopaludibacter sp. SbA4. Lineage (GTDB taxonomy): Bacteria > Acidobacteriota > Terriglobia > Bryobacterales > Bryobacteraceae > OMOG01. The sequence goes on along the minus strand of OMOG01000215.1, from coordinate 9,439 downwards.
TCGGCCAGCACTGGCGCGTGACCGCCGGCTTTGCGCTGATCCGCGGCGACGATGGCGACTTCCTGGGACAATACCACCGCAACTCACACGGGATCTTCACGGTGAGATACAGCTTCTGACTATCGAATCCGACCCAGTTCTTCAGGGTGAAACACCAGGTCGCGATCCAGGACCATCTCGACGTGGGTGCCCGGCCGCAGCACCACGTCCTGATTGCGGGAAAGCAACACTCCGGCCAGTGCGCCGGCCGCGCCGCCGACCGCCGCCCCCGGCAGTCCCCGAGTGATCGCGCCGATCGTCGCCCCCATGCCGGCGCCCTCGATCACGGTGCGGCCGTCCGCGGCTTTGCCGTTGCCTTCCACCTTGCCCTCGTTTCCCGATGGCCGCGCGTGAAAGTCGCGCGCTACCCCGTTGGGCAGAATCAGCGAATCGAAACGGATGAACAACTCGCCCTTGCCCGTAACGTGGCCGGCCTTCTTGGTGTGGGTGATGGTGCCCCGGACATCGCTGCCGCTGGGGATCACCACGCGCCCATCCGCCGCCACCGGAGCGGCCGTACGCAGGTAGACGTTATCGCCGTCCCTGGCATGCTTGGTGCTCACTTCGCCTACCAGCGCGAGCAGCACTCGCGTCCCCGTGGGCACCGTGATGTCGGGAGGCAGTCCCGGCTCGGGCCGCTTGGCAAGCGCCGGCCGCGGCAGGTCGGCGTTGGACTCGGGCGGACGCGGCGGCGCGGGCATCGCCGTACCCTCGCGCCGATACACCAGCGTGCCTTCCACCTGGCCTTCCGCGCGGACGATCTGGCGGTCGATGGTTAGAGAGTTGTGGTCGATCGAGAGCACCCAGCGGTCCATCACCGTGTAGTCCGGCGGCCCGGAAACCTGGGTGTTGATCAGCAGCGCGGCCCCTTCCCACTTGGCGACGGAGTTCCAGGATTCCTCGCCGACCCGCTTGCGGGTCTCGCTGCCGTCGAGCGCATACGACCATTGCAGCGGTCCCGCCGAGCACAGGATGCCGGCATCGCCTTGCGAGACCTTGAGGGATGGTTCTACCTGACCCAGCGAGCGCGTGTTGCTGGCGTTCGGGTCGAGCAGCCACGTTCCGGAAAAGTTGTGATCGGGATCAGCAGCGTGAAGCGAGATTACGAGTCCCAACGCGACGGTCAGGGCCGTACCGGGGAAAGACCTACGCATCACTCGAAGGTTAGCACAGGCTACACTAAGAATTCACTCTATGAAACTGCAAAGTTACACCATCACCCAGGGCCGGGACCGCGCTCCGGCGCGCGCCATGCTGAAGGCCATCGGCTTCACGGACGAGGATCTCGCCAAGCCGATCATCGGGGTCGCCAACACCTGGATCGAGACCATGCCCTGCAATTACAACCTGCGCGAGCTGGCCGTGAAAGTGAAGGAGGGCATCCGCGCCGCCGGCGGCACTCCCATGGAGTTCAACACCATCGCCATCTCCGACGGCGTCACCATGGGCACCGAGGGCATGAAGACCTCGCTGGTCAGCCGCGAGGTGATCGCCGACTCCATCGAGCTGCTGGTGCGCGGCCATATGTTCGATGGCGTGGTGGCGCTGGTGGCCTGCGACAAGACCATCCCCGGCGCGGCCATGGCCCTGCTGCGGCTCAACATTCCGGGTGTGATTCTCTACGGCGGGTCGATCATGCCGGGGAAACACAACGGCTGCGACATCACCATTCAGGACGTGTTCGAGGCGGTCGGCGCCAACGCCCGCGGCCGCATGTCCGACGCCGAGTTGCTGGATATCGAAGACCACGCCTGCCCCGGCGCGGGCGCCTGCGGCGGCCAGTTCACCGCCAACACCATGGCCACCGTGATGGAGCTGATCGGGCTCGCGCCCATGGGCACGGCCGCGGTCCCTCAAGTGGACAAACGCAAGGACGACGTGGCGCGCCGTTGCGGCGAGATTGTCCTGGATGCCGTGCGCAATGACCGCCGTGCGCGCGACATCTGCACGCGCAAGGCTTTCGACAACGCTATCGCCGGTGTGGCCGCCACCGGAGGTTCGACCAACGCGGTGCTGCACCTGCTGGCCATGGCGCGTGAAGCCGAGGTTCCGCTTTCGATCGACGATTTCGACGGCATCTGCGCGCGCACCCCCGTGTTCGTCGACCTCAAGCCCGGCGGGCGGTTCGTGGCCGTGGATGTGGACAAGGCCGGCGGCATCGGGGTGATCGCGCAGCGCCTTGTCGAAGGCAAGTATGTCGATGGGTCCGCACTCACCGTGACCGGCCGCACCTTCGCCGAAGAGGCCGCCGACGCGAAGGAAACTCCCGGACAGGAAGTCATCCGGCCACTGAGCCACGTGCTCAAGCCGCGCGGCGGCATCGCCATCCTGCGGGGCAGCCTGGCGCCAGAGGGCTGCGTGATCAAGCTGGCGGGCCACGACAAGAAGGTCCACCAGGGTCCCGCGCGGGTCTTCGAACGCGAAGAGGACGCCATGCACGCGGTCACCGCGGGCCAGATCAAGGACGGCGACGTGGTGGTGATCCGTTACGAGGGACCGCGCGGCGGCCCGGGCATGCGCGAGATGCTGGGGGTCACCGGCGCTATCGTGGGCGCGGGTCTTTCGGACAGCGTCGCGCTGGTTACCGATGGCCGCTTCAGCGGCGCGACCCACGGCTTCATGATCGCGCACGTGGCGCCCGAGGCCTTCAATGGCGGCCCCATCGCGGCCGTGCGGGAAGGCGACTCGATTACCGTGGATGCCAACCGCGGCGTGATCGATATCGACATTCCCGCCGATGAGCTGGCCGGCCGGCTGGCGGCCTGGAAGCGTCCCGCGTTGCGCTACACCACGGGCGTGTTTGCGAAGTACTGCGCGCTGGTGTCCTCGGCTTCCGAGGGCGCGGTGACGCGGGCGTTAGACCACTAGTTCGTGCCGCTCATTCAGATCGGAGCGCTTCGAGCGGATCGATCTGGGTTGCGCGGGCCGAGGGGACCAAGATCGCAACCAGTGCCACAGCCACCAGACCCAGTGATACGCTGACGAAGATTACCGGGTCCAGCGGGCTCACTTCGTACAGCAAGCTCTTCAATACGCGCGTGAGCACAACCGCTCCTCCGATGCCGAGCACGACACCGGCGCCGATGGGCATCGCTCCCTGGCGCAGCACAAGTCCGCGCAAGTTGCTCACGGGCACCCCTAACGCCTTGCGGATTCCGAGCTCGCGCCGGCGCTGATCTACAACATAGGCCAGTACGCCGTAAATCCCGATGGCAGCCAGCAGCGCGGAGATCCCGGCGAACGCCATCATCAACTGACTGGAAAACCGCTGTCGCGCGACCGAGTCGGCTAGGCGCTGATCCATCGTCGCCGGGTGTGCAACCGGCACGTTCGGGTCGAGGGCAGCCACTCTTGCCCGCACTGCAGATAGCACCATCAAGGGATCGAGTGCCGTCCGAATCGCCAGGCTGATCGAGGGGCCTGGCGATTGCAGAGCGGAAAGGTAGATTACCGGCTCCGGCGGCGCAGCCAAATCGCGGTATTTCGTGGGTCCGGCAATACCGACGATGGCGCAATCCAGGCGCTCGCGGGTCAGGATGTGACGCCCGAGCGGATTCTCGCCGGGGAAGAATCTCTCAGCCAGAGTCTGGTCAATCACGGCCACACGAACCGCGTCGTGGTTGTCCTCGGGCATGAGGTAGCGGCCGCGCAGAAGCGGAATTCCCATGGCCTGAAAGTAACCCGGCGTGACCCGGCTCTGAAAAACGACGGGTACCGGTTGGTTCGACCTGGCCACCCGGCCAACCACCTCGACATCGCCTCCGGCGAAGTGACCGGAAAACGGCATGGGATCGTCCGCCGCCGCCGCCGCGATGACACCGGGTAAGGAACTCACGCTCTCCAGGAGCGAATCCTGAAATGCGGTGATCTGTTGCGGCTCACGATACTCCGCGACCGGCAGGAAAAGCTCGGCGGTCAGCACGTTCTGCGCGTGGAATCCGGGGCTGGTGTGCTCGATGCGTGCGAAGCTTCGCACCAACAATCCGGCGCCGATCAGCAAGACGAGCGATACGGCCACTTCCAGAGCGACCAGCGATTCGCGGAGCCAAAGCCTTCCACCGGCCGACCCGTGTGAATTCGCCTTCAATGCTTCGTTGAGGTTGACGCGGGATGTTTCCAGCGCCGGGGCTACGCCGAACACAAGGCTCGCGGCCACGGATAGCACGGTCGAGAATGCCATCACCCAGCCATTGAGCGTCGGACGCGCGCTGTGCATCAGGCCGGGAGGCCCGAACTGCCCGTATAGATGCAGTCCCGCGAGGGCCAGGAGCAGACCGGCCGCGTCGCCGATGGCCGCGAGCACAAGGCTCTCCATCATTAATTGCCGGACGATGCGGTCATAGGTTGCGCCAAGGGCAGCGCGAATGGCGATCTCCTTTCGGCGGGCCACGCCACGCGCAAGCAACAGGTTGGATACGTTGACGCAGGCGATCAGCGCGAGCATGCCGACCGCGCCCATCAGCACCAGCAACGGCCTGCGCAAATCACCTGCGACCTTCTCCACCAATGGCTCGACGTCCAGCGAGAAGCCAGACTGCTGGTACGCGGGGTATTGGCGGTGCAGCCTCGCGGCAATGCTGTCGAACTCGGCCCTGGCCTGCTGGATCGTGGCGCCGGGCTTGAGCCGCCCGATCACGTCGATGTACTGAAAGCCGCGGCGTTGCGGTGTGAGATCCGCCGGCGAGAAGGCCAGCGGCGTCCAGATATCGGCCGCGAAGCGATACTCGAGGATCGGGGCGATGACGCCCACCACACGATAGCTCTCCTGGTTGATCTCGATGTTCTTACCGACGATGGATGGGGCGGAGGCATATCGCCGTTTCCATAATTTGTCGGATATGACGGCGACGTGGTTCCGCCCGAATCTCTCCTCTTCCGCGGTGAAGAGTCCACCCAGAAGCGGCTTCACGCCAAGCATCGGAAATGTGCTGGCTGTCACATGCATGAGCGGGACCAGCTCCGGTTCGCCGCCGCCAGTGAGCGTAAACGTACCAAGGGTGTCGACCGCTGCCTGGGATGAGAGGCACGTGGCCGTGTCGCGAAAATCGAGGACCTCAGGCGGCGATACCGGGACCTTGATTCGCGAGAAGCGGCGGAAGTTCTTCACGACCGTGACGAGCTGGTCCGGATTCGGATACGGCAGGGGATGCAGCAGCAGGGCGTCAACCGCCGAGAAAATGGCTATATTGGCCCCCATGGCAAGAGCCAGGGTAAGCACCGCGATGGCGCCGAAGGTGCGATTCTTGAAGAGCTGGCCGAGAACTCTCACAGCACCAGCATACAATCGCCGTACGAGTAGAAGCGGTACTTCTGTTCGACCGCGTGCCGGTAAGCCGCCAGGGCGAGGTCGGTGCCGGCGAACGCGCATACCAGCAGCAGCAGGCTGGTGCGCGGCAGGTGGAAGTTGGTCAGCATCGCGCCTATCGCGCGGAACGGAAACCCGGGGTAGATGAAGATATCGGTCTCGCCCGCGAGTTGACCCGATTGCCAGGCGCTCTCGATGGTCCGGACGCTGGTGGTTCCCACGGCCACTATGCGGCTCGCTGCGCGGATCGAGGCCACGGCCTCGGCGGAGATGTGGTAGCGCTCAGAGTGCAGGCGGGCTTGCTCGACTTGCTCAGAGTGCAGCGGCTGAAAGGTGCCGAGGCCGACGTGGAGCGTGACGCAGGCGACGCCGGCTCCGGCGGCGCGGCACTGGTCCAGGATTTCGGCGGTGAAGTGCAGCCCCGCGGTGGGCGCGGCGACCGAGCCTTTCGCGCGCGCGAAGACCGTCTGGTAGCGCTCGCGGTCGGTGGCTTCATCGGGGCGCTTGATGTAGGGGGGCAGGGGAATGTGCCCGATCTTTTCGAACGTGTTCAAAAGGTCGGCGGCGCCGGTGAAGCGGATGGTCCTTTCGCCGAACTCGCCGCGATCCACGATCTCGCCCACGAGCGCCTCCGCGAAACGGAGGCGTTCTCCGACGCGCATCTTGCGGCCGGGACGCACCAGCGCTTCCCAATCGCGGCCATCAGCGCTCACCGCGCGCAGCAGAAACACCTCCACCTCGCCCGACAGATACTCCCGACGCTTGGGATTGTTCTTGCCGATGGGCAGCGACCGCACGCCCTCGCGATGGCCGTAGAGGCGCGCGGGGAAGACGCGCGAATCGTTGAGCACCAGGCAATCTCCGCTGCGAAGGAAGGCCGGCAACTCGCGGAAGTGGCGGTCTTCCCAGCGGTGCTCGTCGCGATACACGACCAACATGCGCGACGCGGCGCGCTCCTCGAGCGGTTGCTGGGCGATCAATTCGCCGGGGAGGTGGTAGTCGAAGGCGGCGAGCTCCACAGGTCCAGTTGCTCCTCTATCCACAATTCTGGCCGATATTCGATGAAGCCGGAGGCCAGCCCGTAACGGTCGCGGATGCGCCGCACGCGCTGCTGCAGGGTTTCCTTGTACTCGCGGCCCCGGGGGGTTTGAGAAAGATAGGCGCTTGTGGCGTACATCTCACGATAGCGCGGCGCCAAGGCGGGGAAGTGCTTCTCGAGGAACGGCAGGAAGACCTTCTGCGCGGAGGGCATCAGGAACAGCGGCCCCCCGCCGAAGGAGAGTGCGCCCGCATCGTGCGCGGCCCGGGCGAGGCGGTCGAGTTGCCGCTCGCCATCGGTGAGGCCCGGCATGATGGGATTGGGAAAGACCGCCACGCAGATGCCCGCCTTGCTCAGGCGGCGGACGGTTTCGAGGCGCAGGGCGGGCCGCGGCGCGCGCGGTTCGAGCAATCTCGCCAGCTTCTCGTCGAGCGTGGTGATGGTGATGTTGACGCCGAGGACGTTGGCGCGCGCAATCTCTTTCAGGAGGTCGATATCGCGGAGCACGAGGTCGGACTTGGTGGTGATGCCGAGGAAGCGGCCACGCTCGCGGGCGAAGACTTCGAGGATGGAGCGCGTGCGGGCGTATCGGCGCTCGGCGGGCTGGTAGGGATCGGTGGCGGTGCCGATGGCGATGTGCTCGATGCGGCCGACGCGGGCGAGTTCCTGTTTCAGAAGATGCGCGGCGGCGGACTTGGCGTAGATCTTGTCCTCGAAATCGTGGACGTCGAGCTCCATGAATTCGTGGGTGTAGCGGGCGTAGCAGTAGACGCACCCGAACTCGCAGCCGCGGTACGGGTTGATGGTCCACTGGAAAGGCATGTTGGGCTTGGTGCGGTTGAGGATGCTGCGCGCCGGGATCTCGAAATACTGGACGGCGCGCTTGGCTTCGAGGAGCTCGGATTGGGAGGCGAGGCGGGCGATGCCTACGAGGGCCATTCGCCTATTTTCGCTTTTTCTTCGCCTTAGCGCAAGGGGGGGTCAGGTGCGCGTCTGCAGACACACTCCGGACCAGAACTGGTCTCCCTGCCTGCCGGAGGACTCCGTCACGTTCTCGGCACCCTGCATTTCGGGGGGCAGGCGCTTGGTGCGGATGGCGGCCTGGAGGATGGAATGCACCTCGGCGGGATGCCAGCCGTGCGGGACGAAGAACTCCGGGCCCTCGGCAGGCCCGAACTTGAGCGGGGCGCCGGCGGCGGCGGTGCCTTGTCCCGAGGTGCTCTGGATGAAGCGCAGCAGCCCGGGGGAGTGGAGCTCGTGGACCCACCAGCGGAGCGTCCCCGCCGCGGCCAGATCGCGGGCCAGCGATCCTACTTCGTCCTCGGAGAGGTACATGAGAAGCCCTTCGGTGATGACCAAGGCCTGGCTCGCCTGGCTGCGGAGGCGCGTGAAGACGGCGCGGCGCGCATCGGTGTCGGCCAAATCAAGCGCGATCCGTTCCACACGGCAGGCGGGCTTCTCGAGGGCGAGGATATCCTCTTTATATGCCAGCAGGCCGGGCAGATCGATCTCGACCCAATGAAGGGACGCGGGAAGCGGCATGCGAAAGGGCCGGGCGTCGAGGCCGGCGGCGAGGTTGACGACCATGTCGGCGCCTTGGGCGATGCGCTCGCGAATCACCTGGTCGAAGAGGTAGGTGCGCATGATCCACGCCCAGGCGTTGTCGGTGGCGTGCGGCATGGTGTTGGCGATGTGCTCCCCGCGCTCTCCCGCGAGGCGGCGGGCGAGAGGATCGCGGAAGAGGGCGTCCGGCCGATCGGTTTCGCGCGCGCGAAAGACCGCAGCCCAGCGGGCGGTGTCCGAGATGTTCCGAATGACAGGCTCCATCGCTCCACATATTACAATGTTCAAGAACTTGACGCGGAGACGCGGAGGCGCGGAGAAAAACGCGGAGGACAAACGGGAGAAGAGAAGAACGGATCCAGCGAGTTTAGCGGATGGGGTTGTGAGCGAGCGCGGAGGCAGCGGAGGGGCGCGACCGTTGGCGTGGGAATTTTGACTGCATGAACGTATTTCTCAGTTCGACGGGGCGCGATTTGGCGAGGCACCGTGAGGAGGCTTACCAGGCGCTCGAGCCCGACATCCTCCTCGCCCTCGCCCGCCTGCATCGCGACCCCGCCTTCGCCGGTGAAGCCCTGGCCATCGCTGACCGATGCGAATACCGGCTTGTCCAGGCGGATTGCCATAACTTTCTGGGCAACGCGCAAAAAGCGTACGACTACGCCTGGTGCGACGGCCCTCCGTTTTGCTACAAGCCGGCCCTCGACGAAGCGGAGGCACTCATTGGCCGTAAGCGAGCACCCAGTACCGAACAGGCGAACATTTGAAGCGCTCTCACCAGTTCGGCTCCGCAGTTGATGGCGGCTTGCTTTGGCCGGGTCACCAGGAAGCCCATCATGCGCGGAAGCGGCGCGTAGCTGCAGGCGACTAATTGCAGGCGAAGAAAGAACTCTTCGCCTTTGGCTGCCATGCAGCAGTTGTTGCCCACGAAGAATCCGTCGGCCCATTGCACGTAGAGTTGGGCGTCGCGCGGACTGGGACGCTTCATGGCGATACGCATACCCGACCACGAAACGCCGACGATGCGACAGGGGGATGGGGTGTCCTCCGCTCCTAAGACAGTCGCGACTGCGCTGGATGTGAAGGATTGTTTGGATTGCTCCATTGAGTTTGACCGCTTTCGAGTATGCTGGCGAACCACAGGGGTGTACAAGGCTCAGGGATACTAGCGGTGTACTGCATGAGGGTAACGGTACGCAGTTAACTAAAGTTAATCAAGCTGCTGGGGTTGGGGTTGGCAGGCGGAAGCGCCTGCCCCACCGAATTGAAAGAGGATGCCGACGACGCGCGGATTCAGTTTGTGCATGGCGGGCGTCGAGGAGCGGATC
>OMOG01000215.1:0-158 GCA_900290305.1 Candidatus Sulfopaludibacter sp. SbA4 | reverse complement strand
ACTGCCCCACCGAATTGCACGAGGATGCCGACGACGCGCGGATTCAGTTTGTGCATGGCGGGCGTCGAGGAGCGGATCGGGCGGTCGCCACGGACGGCGTGCACTTCTTCGGCCGTCATCGGCACAGTGTAGCGCGCGCCGGTCCTCTCTCCATCGAG
>OMOG01000081.1 GCA_900290305.1 Candidatus Sulfopaludibacter sp. SbA4 | reverse complement strand
TAGAATCCATTAGCGAGATCATTGGCGACGACGTCATTACCTGCAGCGGCGGCCAGCCACTGGCCGCGGGTTCGCCGATCCCGACGGTCAGGATCACAATGAGCCTCGGGGTGAGCGTGACGAGCCGCATTCTGGTCGGTCCCGACATCTCGGAAGCGATGTTGCTAATCGATGAGCCGGGCGCCGCGATGGCCGCTCCTGTCCCGGGCTACGGACCGGCCGCTGCGCAGAATGCCTGCAACAACTTCGCGCTGGGCGCGGGTCCGGGCGGCTGCGTGCAATATGCGTTCACTACGACGGATGGCGTGCCGATCGCCAGCAGTTCGCCGAATTCACTCACCCGGCCGGCCAACGTCTTTTTCGGCGCGGTGAGACAAAACCAGGTCATCTTCACTGGTATCCCGATTCTGCCGCCGGTCACGGCCGGCATCTCGCGCGTGTTGCGCATTACGAACGTGCGCGCCAACATCGCGGGTTTAGGCGGCGGCGGTCTGGCGGGCAACACGCAAGTGCTGTNNGGTGGCTGATCCATTCACGGCACTACCTATCATCAATCCGGTCCAGATCGGCGCCTTCTATCTAAGCGGTGTCGACATCGCGGTGCGAAATGCCGACGACACAGGCGGGCTCGACATCAACGGCGGCGCGATCTTGGGTCAACTCGGCCAGACACCCACGGCGGTCGCGCTTCTGAAGTTTTCCGAGAGGTTCGCCGGCGCCTTCAAGACGCGCGTGGCGGCGACCCGAGACTACAACGGACAGGCCGCTCCGAATATCGTGATTCAGAACGTCCCCGGAACGGCCTACAATTCGGAATCGGGATTGGTCTTCACGGGGCTCGGGAGTTTTAACGGGAGGCATCCAGGATTGGCCGATTACGGTACGCGTCTGAAGGCGGTATTCAACAACATCCCACCCGGCGTGCGCCTGTTTGTGCCGGTCACGAACCTGGCGGCCAACGGTCCTTTGAGAGGCAGGCTGGCTGCGCCGGCCACGAGCACTAGCGACTCGTATGCGGTGCTGGTCACCGGTGAAACGGACCCCGATGGCAACGGCAGCGTGTCCGCGGTGAGCCCGACTATAAGCATGAATGCCGCCGCACCCTCGTTGGCGGAAATCCCGATTGTGAACGGCACCGCGACGGCGGTTTGGGAGGTGGTCAACACCCGCTCCCAAGGAATCGAGACGTTCAGTTTCGGTGTGTGGGCGAGCTCCAGCTTTACCGGGCCCGCGGCTCTCGGCACCGGCCCGGTCCGGATGGCCTTTGCCCCAACACCCACGACTGCTTTCGACATCGCGGACGGGATGCAGGCCTCGGCCTCGCTGCCGCTGCCGCGATTCGCCGATACCTCGGTCGCGCGACCGATTCTCACCGTCGGCTCCAGCGCTTGCCTGTACTCTTCGGCATCGGATTTCCCCAGCACCATCGGTGCGGCCGGCGGTACCGGCACCCTCGCTGTGACCACAGGTGCCGGATGCTCCTGGTGGGCTGCCAGCAACGCCACATGGCTGCACATTACGAGCGGCTCCAACGGCACCGGCCCGGGTGCGATCGGCTTTTCAGTGGACGAGAACACCTCCTCCGGTGGGCGGAACGGCGTCATTTCGGTGGCCAGCCAGTCCTACCTGTATGTCGCCCAGACGGGCACCGGCGCGCCGATTATCACGCCGCGCGGCATCGTCGATCCCTGGAACTACACGCAGGGACTTGCCGCGGGCGCCTGGGTGTCGATTTACGGTTTCAATCTCGCGACGGTCACTCAGGATTGGCAGCCGCAGCCCGGCGCCATACTGCCCACCTCGCTGGGTGGCATCACAGTTTCGATCGACGGAATTGCGGCGCCCCTCCAGCACGTCAGCCCGACCTTGATCAACGCCCTGGTGCCGGCGGGCGTGCACCAGGGCCAGGTCGAAGTGATCGTGTCCAACAGCAATCTGAGCAGCGACCCGATCGGCGTGACTAGCAGCCGCTATCTTCCGGCGATCTACAGCCTGCCTGCGCCGTCGTATCCACGCTACTACGTCACCGCGGTCGATCCTTCCACTGGCCAATACCTGGGAAATGTGACGGTGGACCGAAGGGTCGCCCGCGCAGTGAAGCCGGGGGACACAATCGACCTGTACGCCATCGGGCTGGGTCCAACCACTCCGACGTTTCCGACTGATATCTTCTTTAGTGACTCGTACGCGGTCTCGTCGACGTTTCAAGTGGTGCTGGGGCCGTCGCGAATTGCTCCGGTGTTTGCTCAGTTGATCGGCCCCGGGCTCTACCAGGTGCGAATCACTGTGCCGCTTGATATGCCTGCCGGGGATCAGCCGATTTGGATTGATTTGGGGACAGTCGAGAGCGCGCAGGGCGTGTATCTGACAGTCCAGCCGTAACCCGTTTGAAAAGGTAAACCAGGGTAGTGTGGCGTAGCACCAAGGGGGAGATGGAGAGGGGTTCGCTGGGCGATTGTTGCGCATCGTTTTCGAGGGGTGCGGCGCACCCTCCGAGTTCTACAGCGCGGGACTTACGACGGCGAGAGGCCGAGTTGGATGCAGATGGCTCGTTCGATGGCACGGATGTCATCGAGCAACAGGGCCGCCAACCGGTATTGAGCCGCTCCTTGCTGACAGTGGCGATCTGGTCGGCCATTGCCTTGCGGGCCTCCCCGTTCAAAATCGATCGGGGCTTCACAGGGGTAAACGCGGGTTACATTACTTGTGATCGGAACGACCTGAACGCGGTTGAGATTGCGGTTGGACGCGTCATTACTGACGATGACAGCGGGGCGAGCTTTTCGGATTTCGCCGCCGATTGACGGATCGAAATCGACCCACCACACTTCACTGCGAAGCATGTGGATCCGTGAAACAAGAATCGGCGATCACACCTTCGGACCACTCCAGCGCTTCCTGTTCGCGCGCCTGGTCGGCGGCCATTTCGCGGTACGAAGCTTCGATATCCTGTGGCACGACGTGGGGACGGGCGAGTTTCTCGATGAACTGACTGATCCGGCGCCGGCCAATGGTCCGGTGCAGGCCATCATAGACGGCCTCGCTGATGGTGATTGTGAGCTTTCGGTTCATCGCATTGCCTATACGTATTATACACGTATAGACTGCGCAGATCGGTTGCATGTTGTCCGCTGGGCGATCTGTTGCGCGTTAGGCGCTGGCGGCTGGGCGGGTGTGGAGGGGATCAGGGTGAGCACCCCTCGCGCCGCGAGGAGAAGAGAAGCAACGATGGCTGCGTTTCACCGGACCTCCGTTGTTTCAGATCAGTATATCGTTTTCGGGGGCTCCGCGCGACTACGGAGAAACAGACACGGTTGTTGCGAGAACGGCAGGGTGGGAGAATCGTTTTGTACGCGATCTTTCACGGAGGCCTGGAAATGAAGACGCGTTGCAGGCTCATACTGGTGGCGGCGGCGACACTGTTTGCAGGGTTGGCCGGAGCGCAGGTTGCGGGCAGCGCCGGCGGAGGGCCCCTGGCTTGCGCGGCTACACAAACGCCGGGCCCATTGCGCAGAGACGGTGTGAGTGAGCTCCTGCCGGATTACGTCGTTACTTGTACCGGTGGAAAGGCGATGGCTTCGGGTGCGGCTATCCCCACCGTCACCTTCACGGTCGGCCTCAGCACCAGCGTGACGAGCCGTATTCTCGTGAGTCCCTACATATCGGAGGCGATGTTGCTGATCGACGAACCCGGCACTTACCCCGCGATCCCCGCTCCGGTACCGGGCTACGGACCAGCCGCGGCACAGAATGTTTGCAGCAGCTACGTCCGGGGCGCAGGCCCTGGAGGCTGCGTTCAGTACGCGTTCACATCCGCCAGTGGCGTGCCCATCGCCAGCAGTTCGCCGAACACTCTGACGCCGCCGGCTAACATCTTCTTGGGCATGGTAAGTGAGAACCAAGTCATCTTCAGCGGTATCCCGATTCTGCCTCCAGTCACAGCCGGGATCGAACGGGTGTTCCGGATCGCCAACATCCGCGGCAATGTCTCCGAGCTGGGCTACGGTGTCATCTTTACAACAGAGGTGCTCGAATCCGTTGCGATTGACCCGGCATATGCCCTGCCATTGACCTATCCGGTCCAACTGGCCGGATTCTTTCAAGACGAAGTGAACCCCGTAGTGCGCACTGCCGACGGCGTGGGGTTTCTCGATCCCCGCGGTGGTGCGATCCTCAACCCGTTTAGCCAGGGTCCCGCCCGCCTCGCGTTGCTGCAGTTTGCCGAGGGATTCGCCAGCGCCTTCAAAACTCGCGTTGCGCCGGCTGGCTCGGAATCCGGATACGTTTTGCCGGGACAGGGACGATTCCCCGAACACGATCCCGGATTGGCCGATTTCGGCACCCGGCTGAAGGCGGAGTTCCACAACATTCCCGAGGGCGTGCGCGTCTTTGTATCGGTCACCAACCTGGCGGCCAACGCCGCTTCCCCCACCATCCCGCAACCGCCCGCCGCAAGCACCGCCTCGTATGCGGCGCTGGTTGCCGGCGAGGATGCTCCCTATGTGAACGGCCTGCCGCCCGTCGTGAGCCCCACCGGCAGTGTGAACGCCCAGGCGACTGCATTGGCGGAAATCCCCATCGTGAACGGCGCCGGTAGCGCCGTGTGGGAGGTCCTCAACGCCGATCCCGCGGCCATCGAGACGTTGAGTTTCGGCGTGTGGGCAAGCCCCGGCGCGAACGGCTACGCGGCGTTGGGCACGGGTGCAGTCGAAATGTCTTTTGCGCCAACCACCCTGTTTGGCGACCCCTATAGTACTCAGGCCTCGGCGTCTCTGCCTGTACCGCGATTCATCTATAGCTTCGAGCCGAGACCGATTTTGACCGTTGGCCCGAGCACCTGCCAGTACGCTGTCACCTCCAACGGTCTGGACTATTTTGGCGTCGCGGCAGCCGGCGATACCAGAATGGTCACCGTGACCACGGCGCCCCAATGCTCTTGGTCGGCGACCAGCGACGCCGCGTGGCTCCGCTTCACCGGCAATACGTCAGGCTCCGGCCCGGGCACGGTCGGTTACTCTGTGGATGCGAATCCATCCTCCGGTTTGCGGGAGGGTTTGATTTGGGTGGCCGGCCAAAGTGTCTATGTCCAGCAGTTGGGTACAGCCGCCCCAGCCATCGCTCCTCGCGGCATCGTCGATCCCTGGAATTACACCCCAGGAGTTGCCGCGGGCGCCTGGGTGTCGATTTACGGTTCCAATCTCGCGTCGGTCACTCAGGATTGGCAGCCGCAGCCCGGCGCCAAACTGCCCACTACGCTGGGTGGCGTCACTGTTTCGATCGATGGAATTGTGGCGCCGCTGCAGCACGTCAGCCCGTACTTGATCAACGCGCTGGTGCCGGCGGGCGTGCATGAGGGCCAGGTCGAAGTGATCGTGTCCAACAACAATCTGAGCAGCGCCCCGATCGGCGTGACCAGCACCCGTTATCTTCCGGCGATCTACAGCCTGCCCGCGCCGTCGTATCCACGCTATTACGTCACCGCGGTCGATCCTTCCACGGGCCAATACCTGGGAAATGTGACAGCGGATCGCCGGGTTGCCCGCGCGGTGAGGCCGGGAGACACAATCGACCTGTACGCCATCGGGCTGGGTCCAACCACTCCAGCCTTTCCGACGGATACCTTCTTTAGCGACGCGTACACGGTCTCGTCGCCGTTTCAGGTGGTGCTGGGTCCGTCGCGAATTGTTCCGGTGTTTGCTCAGTTGATCGGGCCCGGGCTCTACCAGGTGCGAATCACAGTACCTCTCGATATGCCTGCCGGGGATCAGCCGATTTGGATTGATTTCGGAACGATCGAGAGTGCGCAGGGGGTGTATCTGACCGTCCAGCAGTGACCGGTTTGAGAAGATAAACCAGTTAGTGTGGCGTAGCACCAAGGGGGAGATGGAGAGGGGTTCGCTGGGCGATTGTTGCGCATCGTTTTCGAGGGGTGCGGCGCAAACCCTCCGAGTTCCACAGCGCGGGACTTACGACGGCGAGAGGCCGAGTTGGATGCGGATGGCTCGTTCGATGGCACGGATGTCAGCGAGCAGAGCCGCTAACCGCAATACTGTTCACTTTGCCGCGCTTGGAAGCGGTTCGTCAATGGGTTTCCCGCTCCCGGCCCGCCTGAGTCGGAGGTGATGGACTAGAACAGAACTTGGCTTGTCCATTTATTTCGTGGATAGTACTATTTTGCCCCCCCGCCAAAACCCGGTCACAAGGGCACACGTTAAAATTCCTTAATCTTCGGCGTTGATTCTAAACGAGCACGCCCCTCCCGGAACCCCAAAACTAGGGTAAGAGCTATTGACTCGATCTGTCACTATTGAATTAGGAAGAGAGTTACGCCATCCCGTCCTCTTCTAACGGTATTTTTCCTGGCCAGGAAACGTTGCAACTCGCCCTTGGCGAGCGCTTGGGTGGTACTGATCTCCTCGTAAGGCCTTGGCAAAGTCTGAACGGTTGAACATCGGCGGGGAGACAGTTGGGATCATGGTCCCACAATACTCGGTGCCGGAAGCATCGGGTCATCAGAGAGTCAAGCATCATCGAGGTCGCTGCTCACAAAGCCGTGTAATTCCTCGGGGATGCGGCTCAAACCATTGGCGGCCGGATAACGCACGGCGATAAACCGGCTCGAACCCTGGGCTAGCCCCGGCCGCCGCAACGAAACTTTTCACCCACCACGCTAACCCGTAGTGTCTCTGGTGGGCCCACTGAGTGGCACAGGCATTCCTGCCTGTGTTGGTGGCACAAAGGAGGTCGCCATGTCAACGATGTCAACGATTATACTTCGGCGTTACGCCGCCCAACGTCTGCCACACCGCATCGCACGCCGCCACCGTCTCCGCCGCCAGAGGACCGCGGCCCAACGCGTCGAGGCTCTCCTCGAGTTGCTCGATCTTCGATGCCCCCAGGATCACGCAGTCAGTCGCGGTGTGGTCGAGCAGCCAGTTCAGCGACAGGTCCACCAGCGTCCGGCCCGCCGTCTCCGCAACGCCGCGCAGCGCGTCCACCGCGTCGAAGCAGGCCGGGTGCCAGTACCGGTCCAGGTACATCTGGTTGCTGTCAAACCGCGTGCCCTGAAGCGGGCGCTCGCGCGGTTGTTTGGCGGTGAGCAGCCCGCCCGCCAGCGGGTTGAACACCACCAGCGAAACCCCGAACTCCTTGCAGAAGGGAACGTACTCCTGCTCGATGCCGCGCGCCAGCAGGTTGTACATGGGCTGCGAAATCATGGGCGGCTGGTACCCCCGCTTCTCGCAAGTCCACAGCATCCGGCACAACTGCCACGCGGCATAGTTGGAGCTGGCCGGATACCGCACCTTGCCGGCGCGCACCACCTCGTCCATGGCTTCCAGCGTCTCGTCGATCCGTGTCAGGTAGTCCGGCCGGTGCAGGTAATACAGGTCCAGGTAGTCGGTCTGAAGCCGCCGCAAGCTGGCGTCGATGTGCGCCACAATGGCCTTGCGCGAGAGCGGCGCAGCCTCCGGCGTTCCGTCCTGCGACCCCACTTTGCTGGCGAGGATGACACGCTCGCGCCGCCCCTTCAGAATCTCGCCGAGGATCGTCTCCGACCGGCCGTCGCTGTAAACGTTGGCCGTGTCGAAGAAGTTGACGCCGCGATCCATCGAGAGGTCGATCATGCGCTCGGCGGCGCGCGAATCCGTCTGCGTGCCGAACGTCATGGTGCCGAAGCAGGCGCGCGAAACCGTCAGGCCGGTGTGGGGAAGCGTGCGGGTCTCCATCGACCCCATGGTAGCCTAAACTGGAACCGTCGCCCGGTCCGACCCCAGCAGCCGGCTCTCCTTGGCGAACTCCTCCAACTCGCCGCGGAACCTCGGGTCGGCCACCTCGATCAGCGCCTCGGCGCGCTGCCGCAGGGTCTTGCCGTGCAGGTAGGCCACCCCGTGCTCCGTGATCACGTAGTGCACGTCGCCCCGCGAGGTCACCACTCCCGCCCCCGGCTGCAGCCGCGGAACAATGCGCGAAACCGTCCCGTTCTTCGCGGTGGAAGGCAGCGTGATGATCGGCAGTCCGCCCTTGGAGCGCGCCGCGCCGCGCAGGAAATCCACCTGCCCGCCGATGCCGCTGTACATCGTCGGCCCCATGGAATCGGCGCACACCTGCCCCGTCAGGTCCACCTCGATCGCCGAGTTGAGGGCCACCATGCGCTCGTTCTGCGCGATCACGAACGGGTCGTTGGCGTAAGCCGTGCGGCGAAATTCGAACGCCGGGTTGTTGTCGATAAAGTCGAAGAGCACCTTCGTCCCCAGCACAAAACCCGCGATCACTTTGTGCCGGTGAATCGCCTTGCGCTCGTTGTTGATCACTCCCGCCTGAATCAGCTTCACGGCGCTTTCGGGAACCATCTCGGAGTGGATTCCCAGGTCCTTGTGATCGTGCAGCAGGCCCAGGACCGCTTCCGGAATGCCGCCGATGCCCGTCTGGATCACCGCGCCGTCGGGAATCAGGGGTGCCACCCGGCGCGCAATGGCGCCGTGGATGTCCGAAACCCCGTGAGTGGTGTATTCCGCCAGTGGATGCGAGGTTTCGACGAACGCGTCCACCCGGCTCACATGCAGGAACGTGTCGCCCAGCGTATGCGGCATCTGGTCGTTGATCTCCACGATCACGTGCTTGGCGCACTGCGCCGCGGTGAGGGACGCGTCCACGCTCACTCCGAGGCTCATGTACCCGTAGTTGTCGGGCGGAGTGCACTGCAGCAGGCACACGTCGATCGGCAATGCCCCCGACGTAAACAGGCCTTCGATCTCGCTCAGGAAAATCGGGGTGTAGTCGGCGCGGCCCTCCTGGACCGCCTGGCGCACGTTGCCGCCGATGAACAGCGAGTTGACGCGGAAGTGGCCTTCGTACCGCGGCAGGCTGTAGTCGGCGATCCCAAAGGTGGCCATGTGGAGCACTTCCACGTCGTGCAGTTCTTCGCCGCGCCTCGTCAGTGCCTGCACCAGCTCCACCGGCTCGGCGCAGCCGTTGTGGATGTACACGCACTGCCCGGATTGCACTTCCGCCAGTGCCACATCCGCGGGCATGATTCGAGCGCGGTAGTCGTTGGTCATTTCCGCCTCCCCGGAGCGGGCAAGCCGCGGAGCGTGTATACGCCGCGCGCCAGCTCGGCGCAACCCGCCACCGCCCCATCCACGCCGGCCCGCGCGATTTCCAGCAGGTACGGCAGCATGGCCTGGGCGATGGCCACGCTGCTCGAGCGGCCCAGGTCGGCGGTGAAGTTAGGCACGCAGAAATGCGTTACGCCCTTGTATACAAAGGTTGGCTCGGCCAGCGTAGTGGGCCGGCTGGTTTCGATCGAGCCGCCCTGGTCGATGGAAACATCGATGACCGCCGAGCCCGCCTTCATCGACTCCACCATGGCGCGCGTCACCACGTGGGGCGTGCGCGTGCCCGCCACCAGGATCGCGCCGATCGCCACATCCGCCCCGGCCACGGCTTCGGCAATAGCGTCCTCGTCGGAAAGGCACGTCTCCACGCCCCGCACGTGCTCCATCACGCGGCGTAGTTTACTAGGTTCGTTATCGAAAGCCGTTACCCGCGCGCCCGTGGCCACCGCCGTGCGCGCGGCCGCCGAACCCACCGCACCCGCCCCCAGGATCACTACCCGCGCCGGCGGCACGCCCGGAGTTCCGCCCAGCAGGATGCCGCGCCCGCCCGAGCTCGAGCGCAGCAGGTGTGCGGCGATCGGCACGGTCATCTGTCCGGCGATCTCGCTGATCGCCGCCAGCACCGGCAGCCGGCCCGTATCCTGCTGGATGATCTCGCAGCCGATCGCCGTGAGGCAGCGTTCCGTCAGCGCCTCCACCAGCGCGCGATCCGCCACCGCCAGGTGGTAAAAGGCCATCAGCGCCATGCCCGGACGGCACAGCGCCAGTTCCTGCAACGTGGGCCGGCCGATCTTGGCCACCAGTTCCGCGCGCTGCAGCACTTCCTCCGGCGAGTAGGCGATGTGCGCGCCGGCCCGGATGTACTCCGTGTCTCCGAACATGGCGCCATCGCCGGCTCCCGTTTCCACCCACACCGTGTGGCCCGCGCCGGCCAATCGCCGCGCCACGGGAGGCGTCAGCGCCACGCGCCGGTCGAATGCGCCGCGCTCCCGAATGACCCCGATATCCATGTCAAGCCACCGGCGAGTACACGTCCAGAAGCTGCGCGCGGATGGCGTGCAGCCGCCCCGACATCACCGTGAGAATCGCCCGCATGAACCAGAACCCGAAGGCGTAATCCTCCTCGCATGCGTGACACAAACGGGCCCCGTCGAACGCCAGTGCGTGTACTTCCTCGAGGGCGCGCGCCTGGAACTGCTTGCCGTTGTCGCCCGTCACCGACGACCACCCGAGCACCTCGCCCGCGTACAGCGTGGACACCCGCACCGGCCGCCCGGGAGACACCACCTCCAGCGCGACATTGCCGTCGATCAGCAGGTAGAACAGGCTGGAATGGTCGCCCTCGTGGAAGATCAACTCTCCGGGCAGGAACCGCACTTCGCTGGCCATGGCTGCCAGGCGTGCAATATGGGCGGGCCAGAATCCCTTGGTGAATGGATGCTCCGTAAGCAGGCCGGTGACGACCTCGGTACTCATAGACACCTCGTCGATGTGGTGTTGTATAGCAATCCCACATCTCTATATTCGGACCTTTTTAGATGGAATGCAACCCCTCACGGAAAGTCAACGTGGAGCAGGCGCCGCCGGCAGTGCAGGCACTCGAACACGTACGTCGTCCGACCCGGCCCAGCGTCGCGCGACTCTCCGAGAAAGGCCGCGGCATCGTTGCAGCAGGCCCGCCACTCTTCGGCCTGCCAGGCCGCATACCCGGGAGTGCGCTCGACCAGTTCTTCCACGACATGTTCCGGCACCTCGTCGGGAATGCCTTCCGAGTCGATGAACTCGGCGCCGAATTTCCTGTGGGCCGAGCCATCCGCGATGCACCACGGGCAAATGCTCTCCTCTTCGATGTCCTCTTCGGCGTAGGGCGCCAGAGTATAGATGTACCCGCGGCTGCGGCCGCAGCAGCGGCATTCCTTGTCAGACGGTGCGATGCTGCCTGTGCCGATTGGGTCCGGGTGGTAACGAAACACAGGCAAAGGTGCGATACTGTCGGCGGAATCCATGCTTCTCGATCTTATCCTATTGTTTTTGCCGTTCTCGCCGCCGGCTCAGCCGTGCAAGGCCAACCCCGATCTCGCCGGCAAGTGTTTCGTTGTGCATGGCCGGATGCGCGCCTATAACGGCAACCCGACCTTTCGCATCTGGAGAATCGGCACCCGGCGTCTACTCGGCGTGACGGGCGTTCACCCCGGCGAAGAGCCTGTTCTCCCGGAAGGTCTCGCCTGCGGATTCGATTGCGACGTCTTCGCCGATTTCGAAGTCTGTCCGTTTACCAGGGAGAAAGCGGGAGTGATGCGGAGGGTCTGCGTGGAATCCGCTTCGAAAGTGACCTTAGTTGGAGTCAGTCACTGAGCCAACTGAGTGACGTCGTGGCCGCAGATTGTTCAACTGCTCTTCCACCGTTCTCCGAGTCACTTCATATATCGCCTGGTCCACCTCCGTACTTGCGCGGATGATGCGTCGCGTGCCGGGATCCACTGCCGCCGGACGATTCGGGGCGGCATTTCGGATCGGTAAGACGGGCGGGTCAGCCAGTCCCAGGGCACGCGCGATCAGGGAAAACGATTCTTGCAACCGTTCCGTAATGCCGACCGCAACGAAACCCCGGAGACGATTGACCGCCGCGTCGTACAGCTTGTCAGGCGCCGGGAACTCGTCCGGCTCGGGGTCGAGCGCCAGTTGCAATTTGTACGCGGCGAAGTCTTTCGCAGTCATGTGGCCGGCGAGCTCTCGAGGGCTTTTGGTGCCGGGGCAGGCCAAACATCCGCTCTGGTAGTTCTGAACCATATGCCTGGTTCGGGGGTGCACGCAGAATTCCGCGAGTGACACGGTGTTGGCTTCACGGTAGGAAGGGTGTTCCGGAGAGCGCCGCGCATGACAATAGTGCGAAATGGTCCGCTCCACCGGATCGCGCAAGACCGTGAACGTTTTGAGTTTGCGGCCGGCATAGGGTTCGAGGAAAGCCAGGAAATGTCCCCGAAACGCCTGGTATTGCGCCAACTGCCCAGCCGGGATTTGGATGATGTCGTCCCACATTCGCCCCGGACAAATCTTCGCCGCCGGGTACCACAACTCGAGCAACTGCCACGTCGACATGCCGCCCGTTTTGGGAATGTGGTAGAAGTAACAGTCGGGTAGAGTCACTCCTAGCTTCAAACACTACACCGTCCGATTAGTTCTTACTCTGGCGCGGCCGGCGAGTAGCCCTTTTGAGGCATGGCAAAATGTCTCACCGGCAATATTCCCTAGCGGACTCAGCCAGAATCTCGGCCAGCTTCATCACCGAGTCGAGATCCACCCATTCCACATCGGAATGGGCGCCGGCCCCTTTCGCTCCGCAAACCACGGTCTCCACCCCGGCGCTTTGAAGCAGCGCCGCATCCATCCAGGGAGTGTCGCCGATATGTGCGGGCTTGCGGCCGAGCACTCTTTGGGCGGCGGCATCCACCGCGCGAACGATGGGCGCCGCCGGGCTCACCTCGAACGGATTGCGCACGAAGAACGGCCGCACCGCCGCTTGAAAGTCCGGGTCCGATGCGGCCAGTGAATCGACGATCGCCTGAATCTCGCGAAGCGCCTGCGCCCCAGTGAATCGACGATCGCCTGAATCTCGCGAAGCGCCTGCGCCTCCGTCTCCCCCGGCACGGTGCGGCGCTCGATCTCGACGGTGCTGGAGGGCGCGTAGGTGCTGAGGCCCGCGCCGCCTTTCAGCATGGCCGCGTGGAGCGACGGAGGGCCCACCAGCGGGTGCGGCGCACGTGCGCGCAAGTCGCGCTCCAACTCGTTCAGGCGGTGCAGAAAATGGCCCATCTTCATATTGGCGTCGATCCCCAATTCGAACTTGCTGCCGTGGGCGGCGCGCCCTTCGACCTTGACTTCGATCCACAAATACCCCTTGTGAGCCAGGCAGACCTCCAGCGCCGTGGGCTCGGTGACAATGGCTCCGTCCACCCGCACGCGCTGGATCAAGTCAGTCGTGCCGAGGCTGCCGTACTCCTCATCCGCCACCGCCGCCACCAGCACGTCGCCCGCGAGCCGCGCGCCGCTGTCGGCCAAAGCCTTCGCCGCCGTCATGCACGCGGCCAGGCTTCCCTTCATATCGAACGATCCGCGGCCGTACACTTTTCCGTCCCGGATGGCGCCGCAGAATGGTTCCACCATTCCGGCCACGTCCACCGTGTCGCAGTGCGCATTCAGCATCAGGCTGCGCCCCCCGCCCCCGCCGCGCAGGCGGCCCAGCACGCTGGTGCGCCCCGGAACGGGCTCGTGAATTTCGGTCTCGAGGCCAAAGGATTTCAGGGATTCGGCGATGAAGCCCGCGATCTCCCGCTCGCCCGGCGCTCCCGGCGCCAGCGTCGGATTGACGGAGTTGATTTGCACCAAACGGACGAGGGTCTCACGAGCATATTCGGTATCGATTTTCATGGTATTTTTCTCCGCTCCAAGTAGTCGGACCACGGCGGCCGAGCGAACAGAGTCTCGCTCCTGCATCGCGCGGGCACGCTCGACGGGCTGCAAATGCTCGCGCCTTGTGGTCTTCTCCTGCGCGGCGATAGAGGAACGCGAGCCCTCGCGCACGCTCATGAATCGCGGATCGTCCGCCGCGAAACGGCCGCGCGCGCGCGCGAAAACGCGCTCGCGCAAAGCGATGGCCTCCGGCACCTGGCCGATCGACCCCAGTATAGATGCCAGGTGCTCGGCCGCCGCCATCGCGGCCGGGGATTCGGGTCCGGCGAGTTGCGTGAGAATGGCTGCCACGATGCCGCGTGCCACTTCCATAACGCGCTCGGGCGATTCCGCCGCGGCCTGCCGCAGCGCCTCTTCCAGTGCCTGTCAACATCGGTGCAAATTCCATTCGGCACTACGATGTTACCTCGCGATGCCTACGGGTTACGGCATCGACCGGATGGCCTCAGCGATATCCTGCATATCCACAAGTGTGATCGAGTCGAACTCTCCCAACGCCTTGGCAGCTTTCTGATACACAAAATCGGTCGTCTTCGAATCGATCACGACGACCATGTTGTAGTCGGCGTCGTTCCGATGCTGACGAAGGTCTTTCAAGATCGCGCCCACGGATCTGGCGGTCTTGTGGCGGACCTTTGTCAAATAGGAAATCAGCGTGTAATGATCTTGCGCTGTTTGGTGAAAGAGCACACCTCTAGATTCGAGGGTCGCGATGACGCTGTTAAACAGGCCGTAATAGGATCGGCCGATGCTGGTGCGGCGCTCCGCCTCTTTCCCGGAGTTCCGAAACTCACTGGCGATCGCTAAGAAGTCTCTTGCGTCCATCTCTGGTCAGTCCAGGAAAGCAAAACGGAACACGAAGTGAGTCTGATCGTCCGGGGGGATGCTTTCGTGGGCAAGTTCCCGCAACCGCTCGTCCAATTCCAGAGCTTCTGTTACCTCGCCAGCGACGCGCACAGTAAAACAGATTGCCCGCTTGCCTTCAACTTCGGGATCTGAAACCAAATCGATATTCAGCGCGGTCCCCGGACGCGCCTCGGATTGAACTAATCCCATCATCAACACGAGCGAACCCCACAGCCTGTTCTGCCTCGCGAAGGCAGCAGCTTCGTCGGAAACGCTAACGGCGTAACCCGCTGGAGCCTGCTCGACGAGAGAGGCTTCGGACCGCATTTGAGCGTCACTGGTGTGCCTGGCCACGAAAAAGCGCCTTCCGCGTGCTCATTCCCGCCACGCCGTTAATCTCAATCTAGCATGGAAGAACGCCCAGGCGGATCGAGGCGCGGCCCGGCAGGACCTGTTCCATCAGCGGCATGACGCGACGTACCACCCCGATTGCCGTAAAGTAGATCTCATGGCCAAACCAATTCTCGCTGCTCTCTGCGCCTGCCTGGCCGCCGCGACGCTGTCGGCCCAGGTCACCGCCATCCGCGCCGGCCGCCTGATCGATCCCGAGACCGGCGCCGCGTCCTCCAACCAGGTGATTCTGATCGAGGGCGGGAAGTTCACGCAGATCGGCGCCAATCTTCCTATCCCGGCGGGCGCCGAAGTGATCGACCTTTCGCAACAGACCGTGCTGCCCGGCCTGGTGGACGCCCACAACCACTTGGCCCTCACCTACAAGCGCGACCCCGAAAACAACAGCTACTACCTCACCAGCGTGCTCGATTCCACCGCTATCCGCGCGATTCAGGCGGTCTCGAACGGCATCACCATGATGAACGCCGGCTTCACCGTGGTGCGCGACTTGGGCAACGCCGCCAACTATGCCGACAGCGCCCTGCGCATCGCCATCGAACAGGGCTGGATCCCCGGCCCCACCGTCATCAACTCCGGCATCATCATCGGTGGCATGGGAGGCCAGTTCACTCCGGTCCCCGAGCGCGCCGGCCTGGTCTACCCCGAGTACCTGGATGCCGACACGCCCGACGAGATCGTCAAAGCCGTGCGCAAGAATATTCTGTACGGCGCCAAGGTCATCAAGATCATGGTGGACGCCAAGTCTTATGGCTACACGGTCGACGAGATGAAGCTGTTCATTGCGGAGGCAGCCAAGAGCGGGCTGAAGGTGGCCGGCCACGTACAGACTCGCCCCGGCGCCCTGCGGGCGATCGAAGCCGGCATCTGGTCGATCGAGCACTCAGTCGCGCTGGACGATGAGACTCACAAGCTGATGGCCAAGAAAGGCATCTGGCGAGTCGGCACGGAAACGCCGATTTCCACTTACTTCAGCCCCAGCCAGGCGCGCTTCGACCGCACCGTGGAAGGCGTCAAGAACGCCTACGCCAACGGCGTGAAGATGGCTTTCTCGACGGATGCCGACTACTACATTCCCGGTATGACGCGCGGCGAGGTGGTGATCGACTTCCTCAAGACCTGGAAGGCCGCCCAACTCCCCGCCGCGGCGATTCTCAAGATCATGACG
Organism: Candidatus Sulfopaludibacter sp. SbA4; assembly: GCA_900290305.1. GTDB lineage: Bacteria > Acidobacteriota > Terriglobia > Bryobacterales > Bryobacteraceae > OMOG01. The sequence goes on along the minus strand of OMOG01000081.1, from coordinate 2,244 downwards.
ACCAATGGCTACCAGGTCTGCGATATCGCCGGCAAGCGCGGCCCCATCAAGCCCGGCTTCCCCGCCGATCTCATCGCCGTGAGGGCCAATCCGCTCGACGATATCGACGCGCTACGCGATGTGCGCTTCGTGATGAAGGACGGCACCGTCTTCAAACGCGACGGCGTGATGACCCCCGAGAAGTTCTTCCACAGCGGCCCGGTGAACGGCTGGCGGATACACTGAGGCCCGCCTCGGCTTTCGTTTCGCGGGACCGCCTGCTGACGGGGTGCCCCCTGGGCACGGCTCCGATGCGCTTTCAGAGCCGCGACCGTGAGGGAGTGGAGCACGCTCGTTGCGGCCATCGTTGCGGAAGGCTACACTGTTGAGGGCTTCATCTCGATGATCCTGTTGACCGGTGCGGGGGGATTCGTGGGACGCACGATCCGGCGCGAATTCCTCCGGCGGTGCCCAAACGAATGTCTTCTGTCAGTGGTGCGGCGGCCGACCGATGGCGCCGGCTTCGCTTGCTGCGATTTGCGGGACCCCTCGCAAATCGAGCGGCTGCCCTTGAGCGGAGTGACTGGATTGATCCATGTGGCCAGCGCTACACCCGGTTCGGGCGGCGACTTCTTCAAAGACAACCTCGGCGCCACCGCCAACCTCCTGCGGGCGCTCGAGGCCGCGCCTGTCAGGAACGTGGTGCTGATCTCCTCGGTGAGTGTCTACGATTTTCGAACGGCACGAACCGGGCCCGTGTACCTGCGGGAAGATTCCACTCTTCTCGCCGAAGACGAGTATGGGCGCTCGAAACTGCTTCAGGAGTGGCTGGTGCAGGCGTTTGCGGGATCGCGGATACGGACGTGCATCTTTCGTCCAAGCTCCATTTACGGCGTGGACATGCAGCGGCGCACACTGCTGCCCATATGGCTGGCTCAGGCACTTCGCGGCGAAGCCCTGAAACTTACCGCGCCACGCGGATACCGGCAGAATTTCGTGTACGTGGAGGACGTGGCGGCGCTCGTTTGCCAGGCCTTCGCCGAAGAGACCGAAGGGACATTCAACCTGTTTTCGCAAGACACTCTGGAACTGCCGGCGCTGGCGGAGACCATATGCCGGGTCACCGGCAATCGCCGCCCGGTAGGGGATGCGAGCCAGGAAACATCCGCGCCGGCGCTGGTGTTCGACAATAGCCGGTTGATGGCCGGGTTCCATCCATCACTGACACCTCTGACGGAGGGGTTGCGGAAGACCGCGGCGTGGCTCAGGACAATCGATGCCGGCTGTTAACGTAATCGCCGTGTCCGGCGTGAGCGGCAATATCGCCCAAGGAATCGTCAAAGGCTTGCGCGCGGGCCGCAGCTTCTTCCGAATTGTCGGCCTGGACAGTTCGGCTGACAATGTCGGGTTCTATATGGTGGACCGCGGTATACCAATGCCACTCGTCCGCGAATCTTACTACGTAGACCGATTGATAGAAGTTCTGATCGAGCAAAGCGCCGAACTTTATTTGCTCGGTGTCGATTCCGAGGTTTCAATAGTCAGTGCGGCACGGGCGCGAATTGAATCCGAAAGCGGCTGCCGGGTGGTGGTATGTGACGACTCTTTTGTGCGCAGTGCCACGGACAAGCTGGAAACGGCGCGAATGCTAAGTGAAGCCGGTTTGCGCGCTCCGAAGACACTGCCCGGCGACACTGCGGCCGATGCCGTTCTCGATCAACTGGGACTGCCTTTGATTGCGAAGCCGCGCCGGGGCCATGGATCGCACGGTTTCGAACGCATCGAATCCAAAACAGCCCTGATCGAGTGGCAGGCGCGAGCGGGCGCGGGCTACTGCGTGCAGGAGTACCTTCCCGGCACTGAGTTTACCTGCGCGTTGCTCTATGACCGCCGGCGGTCGCTGCGCGACCACGTCTGTTTTGAGCGGCGCCTGGAGTGGGGTACTACGATGGAAGCGCGAGTGGTTCGCGTCGAACCCCTGGAACAGTTAATTCGCCGTTTCGGAGAACTTCTGCCCGCCGAGGGGCCCATCAACTTACAGTTGCGCATGGACCGCGAAGGCTGCCCGGTGATTTTTGAAATCAATCCGCGCTTTTCCGGCACGACGGCGTTTCGAGTGGCGTGCGGATTCAACGACCCGCTGCGCGTGGCGCTCCACTATCTGCGGGACGAGCCGATCATGCCGGTAAAGGCGCGGCCGCTCAAAATCTTTCGTTACTTCGAACACTGGGTGGTGCCCATCCAATGAAACCCCAAGGCGTTAAG
>OMOG01000270.1 GCA_900290305.1 Candidatus Sulfopaludibacter sp. SbA4 | reverse complement strand
TCAAGGCGGCAAAACCGCAGATCCCAAGCATGGCTCTGCGCCGGCGGCCCCTCAGCCCCAGACCCAGGGCGGCGTCCACATCAGCCAGGCGACGGGCAAACCCGCGAACCCCGGCCAAGCCCCCGCCCCGGCGGTCGCTCAGCCCAACGCCCAGGGCGGCGTCCACATCAGCCAGGCGACGGGGAAACCCGCGAACCCCGGGCAGGCCCCCGCCCCAGCGGTCGCTCAGCCCAACGCCCAGGGCAACGTCAACATCACCCAGGCGACCGGCAAACCCGCGAACCCTGGACAGGCTCCCGCCCCAGCGGTCGCCCAGCCTAACGCCCAGGGCAACGTCAACATCACCCAGGCGACCGGCAAACCCGCTAACCCCGGGCAGGCCCCCGCACCGGCGGTCGCTCAGCCCAACGCCCAGGGCAACGTCAACATCACCCAGGCGACCGGCAAACCCGCGCACCCAGGCGACCGGCAAACCCGCTAACCCCGGGCAGGCACCCGCACCAGCGGCCCGCCCACCCGCCGGTGGACCTGCGCCAGCAGCGCCGAGTGCGCCCAGCCCCCGTCCAGCGGGCCCCTCGAAATGAGCCCTACCTGTGAGGCCGAACTTGCCGACACGTTTCCTGGCGAGCGCAGCGCTGCTGATCGCCGCGGCAGTGGCGCTCATGTTGCCCGTCCCGCCATCCACCGCGCGCCAGACCCCTATGAACCGCACCACCGTGGATGATCGAACCCGGCAGCGCATTGATCGATGGATCGCCGGCAACGGGCTCAACCCCTACGGCGATCCACCCGACACCATGTACACAGGAGGCACGCCGCTCTACAACGAGCGCACCGGTCCTCCAGGATCGCTACCTCTATATCCTCGTGCGGCACCCGGAGCTGAAAGAAGATGGACCCCGAAAGAGATAGAATGCGCGGCGAGCTTCAACCGGAGCGCCAAATCCCCGCCCGCGAGCCGAGAGTCCAGCGGCTGGGACCACGCAACGAGCCCGAGGCCGCTCCGCCGCCGCCGGCCCCGCTCCCCGCGCCCGCGCCTGCCGCTGCCCCCCAGCCCGAACCTGCCGTCTGGAAGTGGGGCCGCGTGGCCGCCATTCTGCTTCTGCTGGTGGCCGGCGGTGTTCTGATCGGCGGCTCCGACGAAGCCTGCTCCCCCTCCCCAGCCCCCGGCCGCCAACGCCGAGACGGTCGCGGACGAAATCGTGGTCGACCTGCAGGACAACATCACCGACGCCGAGATCACCGCGCTCGGCCAGTCGGTGGGAATCGAGCTGCGCTACAACAGCATCCATGCGGTGGCCGCCAAGCTCATGGTGGCCAAAATCAATCCCCTCGATCGCGAGCGCATCCTGCAGGCCCTGCGCGCCAGTCCCCTGGTGGAGGCCGCCGAACCGCAGTTCATCTATCGCCTCCAGCAGGCCCCGGCCGCGCCCGCGGCACCCGCCGCGCCCACCGGGTCCGCCGCAAGGTTCGTACCCAACGATCCCGAGTATCGCCGCCAGTGGCACCTGCGGATGATCGGTATGGAAGAGGCCTGGACCAAGACCAAGGGCAAAGGCGCTATCGTGGCGATCATCGATTCCGGGGTGGGCGCGCGGTCATCGGGCGGCTGGATTCAGGGGCAGGATTTCAACCTCACCAAGTTCGTCAAGGGATACAATTTCGCCGACGGCACGGACGATTCCCCGGACGACAACGGACACGGCACGCACGTGGCGGGCACCATCGCCGAGTCCACCGACAACGGCATTCTGGGCGCCGGTGTCGCGCCGGAGGCGGAGATCATGCCGCTGCGCGTTTCCGATGCCGAGGGCCGCATGCGCGGCAGCGCGGTGGCCGACGCGCTGCACTTCGCCGCCGACCATAAAGCCAACGTGGCCAACCTGAGCCTGAGCGGGCCCTCGTTCAGCGACATCCTGCAGAAGGCTTGCGCCTACGCCCTCCGTAAGAAGGTCACGCTGCTGTGCGCCGCCGGCAACGAGGGCAAGGAGGGCATCGGCTATCCGTCCAGGAACCCGGAGTGCATCGCGGTATCGGCGGTGGGGCCGGGCGGGCTGATGGCTTCTTATTCCAATTGGGGCAAAGAAGTGGACATCGCCGGACCGGGGGGCGAGCCGCGCCGCGGCGATGCCGCCCAGGTGTGGCAGAACACCTTCGAGCAGCGCCAGGGATTGTTCGGCGCTTACGGCCCGCGCATCGACGGCTTCTACCCGCTGTCCGGGACGTCGATGGCCACGCCGCACGTCACCGGAGTGGCGGCCCTGCTGGTGTCGCTGGGGATGACCGATCCCAAGGAGATTCGCGAGCAGTTGCGCAAGACCGCGAGAAAATACGCGCCGGCCGATCACTACGGCGCAGGTATTCTCGACGCCGCCAAGGCGGTGGAATCGGTGCAGCGCTCGAACCAGACGAACTGGGTGCAGATCGCGTTGGCCGTGGGCGTAGCGGTGCTTCTGCTCACCATCGGGAAGAACCTGCGGCAGAAGACCGACCCCATGTACTTCGTGCATCAGATCGCCATCGCGCTCGCCGTCGGGCTTTTCTTCCCGGTGGTGCTCGAGCAGTTCGTGGGATTCGGAAGCTTGTGGAACCTGGTGGGCCACAGCGTGATTCTGGGCATCGTCTTTCTGATGATGCCCAAGCTCGACCGCTCGGGCTTCTGGAAGGCGTTCGCCTTTACGCTGGGGGTTGTCGTACACCTGCTGCTGGATGCCGATTCCGGGCGCGCGCCGTTTCAGGTGTACCCGCAGGAGCGTATCCTGTTCTGGATGTACGCCAACGCCGCAGTCGGTTTGTATTTCTCGGCGTCGGCTTACCGCTCGATCCGCCGGCGGGCCAAGGCGTAGCGCACGTTTCGGAAACGGGGAGCCCTCCGGGCCCGGCTCCGTTTCAGAGCCACGACCGTCGGTACCTACCGAGTCAAATTCTTGCCGGAACTGGCAGAATCCGTCCGCGCCGCGGGCCTTGGCTTTTCTCAGCGCTCTCGGCTTCCTCTGCGCTCTCAGGTTTTGACTTTGCTCTCTCTCCGGAACCCTCCGTCTTGTGCGGCCCCCTGGACCTGGGGTCCCTCTGGGGACGGTCGCCCTCGTCCTCCTGCCCCAACTAAAACGGAGTGTCTGTCCCCGGGTAAATTCGCAGGACCCGTCGACTCAGGTTTTGCCTCTCTTTTGGTTTTCTCCGCGCTTGTCTCCGCTCCTCCGCGCCTCCGCGTCAAGGACACGGTTTCCTTTGGTTCCGGCTTCGCCGGGTTAGGGAGTGGTCTTCAGGGGGCCGCTCATTAATTCTGGTCGGGCGCGTGGGTGGGCGGACCCGTGGGCGGCCACGTGGAGGATGCGAATTCGCCGCCGCTCGCGGGCAGCGACACCTTCGGGGGTTCTCCCAATGTATCGGGGGGAAGCGGGTGCTCTTCTATCAGAACGTCCATGATTTAGTCTCCTTTAGCTCTCAACACTCTAACGCGAACTTTTCAAAATACCAGGAGTCGTCGAAACGCCGGCTCGCCGACATCAGCGCTCTCCGCGCAAACACATCCGTATCCAACATCAGAGCCATGGCGGATGGAAAGGCTTCGTACGCCCGTAACGCGTGTAACACTCTCTCCACGCGGCCGGATTCAAAATGTACAAACGCCATGCGCAGCCGGTTGTGTACCAATGCCACCCACTTAGCCTCATATGGAGCAGTCTCTCGAAACAGATGGCCCACCTCGATCTCCGGCACCACCAGAAGCTCGTAGCCCAGCAGCCAGAAGCGGCAACTGATCTCGTTGTCGTTCCCGCCCAGTTGGCGCATCCCCGAATCGAAGCCTGCCGTGCGGGCGAAGGTCTCGCGGCGCATGGCCAGAAAACAGCCGGGCAGAATCGGCACCGCGTAGGGATCCGAGCTTTGCCGGACACGCCACTTGGCGTGCAGGTCGGGACCGGTGAGATACAGACCGAAGCCCCGCCGCTGCGGTTCCGTGAGGCTGTAAATGCCCGGCGCCACCGCTCCTACGCCTGGCGAGCGCAGCGCGTGCACGATGGCCTCATACCATCCCCGGGGGGCGCGGATGTGGGCATCGGCGAACAGAATGACGTCGCCGGACGCGCGTGACGCGCCGAGATTGCGGGCCTTCGCCACACCGATTCCGTCAGAGTGCAGCCGCACCACCTCCGGCATCGCTTCCAGACACGCCGTCGAACCGTCCGTGGAGCCGTCGTCCACCACGATCATCTCGCGCCGGTCCGCCGGCAGCGTTTCCATAAAGTTGGTTACAGTTGTGCGAAGCTCCGCGCCTTCATTGCGGGTAATAACCACGACGCTGATTCGAGGATTTCGGGGAAGCGCTCCGTGGGAATCAGTCATGTGCTAACACAGCTTACTAAACTGTGCCCTGAGACACAAGCGACAAACTAGCGCCCCTGCGGATATTCGGTCTTCAGCCAGATGTTACTGGTGTATTCCGACAATGCAAACACCACGGAGTCCCCGCTTACAGAGAGGCCGATATCGCCGGAATACACAGTAGCGCCCTGTATGACGCGGCGCGCGTGGTGGAAATCCGTCACGTGGAAGGCCGCGCCCCGCGGCCGGGCCGTGACCGGGTCCACTTCCCTGGCCCAAACACAAACGAAACCGTCGCGGTCGGAAAGAAAGTAGACCCTTTTCCCGTCCGGAGACCAGTAGGGTTCCTTGTCCGAAGACGGACCGTCGGTGAGCGGGACCAACTCGTCCTCCCGCACCGGCCCCTCCTTCCGCACCGGCGCAATCCAGATGTGCCTCGCGGGAGATACCGCGGGCGAGCCCGCAAACACTACCCAGCGGCCATCCGGGGAAAAGCGGGCCCCGAATTCCATCCAGGGTTGCGCCGCGGCCAACTGAAGCAACGGACGCGGCGGTTTCCGGTCCGAGGAAATCAGGATCCGCTCGGGGGATTGCGGAGACTCGAAGAGCACGTCCCGTCCATCGAAACTCAGGTGTGTCGGCGGACCGCACGATTGGCAGATGCGCTCCGGCACGCCGTTGGGAACATTCCTCACATAACCGGCTGCGCCTTCGCAGTACGCCATGGTCTTGCCGTCGCCGCTGAGCACCGGCCGCGCCACGCGCCGATTCTTGACGCTGCCAATCACGCTCAGCGCCCCCGATTTCAGGTCTTTCATGCGGATGAACTGGCCGCCCGACCAGCGCGATGCGAAGACCAGCCGCATGCCGTCGGCGCTGACGGAGGGAGAACTGATGCCGTCAAAGCCCGAGACCAGGCTCTGCGCCCGGCCGGCGGCCTCTCCTCGCGCATTCAGCGGAACCTTCCAGACCCCGATGCTCTGCGTCAGGGCAGTGTAGGCCAGCGAGGAACTCTCGTCGGAGTAGGTGTACGCCGGATGCAGTTCCAGCAGTGTGCCTGCGGTCCAGCGCTCGGCGGCGCGCGAAGCCACGCCATCCTGGTTCAGCCGCACCGCCCACACGTTGGTGGCATCCTCCTGAGTGGCCGTGAAAAGCACCAGGCCGCTCGCCAGCCAGGCGGAAGGCGTGATCCGGTAGGTGATGGGCGGCGGCCTCAACCCCTGGTCGTTGAGCGCCATCAGCAAGCCCGTGGCGTGCGACCAGGTTCTCTCGATGGAGGCCACCCACCAATCCACCGGGGAGTCGCCAGAGGCAGTGTCGCGCCCGCGCCCCAGGAACAGCAGGCGATCGCCCTGGGGCGCCCAGACTGGAAGCGCGGCCGCCGGAAAATCGGGCCGGAAGGGCTTCGCCGGTCCCCCGGTTGCCGGCATGATCCAGATCCTGGCCGTGCCGGGATAGAGACTGGCCCCGATTTCACCGGTCCAATAAGCCAGCCATTTGCCGTCGGGAGAGAATTGCGCACCGCGTCCTCCCGCCACCAGAAGCCTCTCCGCCCCGCCCAGGGACGAGTTAACGTACAGGCCGCCGCCGTTGCGGTCGGACCGGTACACCACCTGCGTGCCGTCCGGCGCGAAGGTGGGCTCATAGTCGTCCGCCGGGTCGGTGGTGAGTGGCTGAATCGGCTCGCTGCCCCGGACCTGCTGCACAAATACGNNCCAGATTGCCCTCTCCGGCCCGGTCGGAAGCATACGCCAGCAGTTTGCCGTCGCGCGAGATGGCGGGGAATTCCGTCAAGCCCACATCGTTGGTGGACCGGTAGAGCACCACCCGGGGCTCTCGCTGGCGCGTCATCCAGAACAGACCGGCGGCCAGAACGGCGGTGGCCACCNNAAACCTGCCCGCACGCTGCCGCGTCACGATGGCATGGGACGCGGTGCGGTCCTGCTCCGCGTACTGGATCTCTTCTTCGATCTCCAGCAGCCGGAGTTTCACCTCGGCGATGCTCTGGAAACGGCGTTCGCGCTTTTTCCGCAGGCAGCGGCGCACGATGTCGTCCAAGCGCGCGTCCAGCCGTGGCTTCAGCTCGTTCAGGCTGGGCGGGTCATGGTGCAGAATGTCGGCCAATACGGCGATGGGAGATTCGCCCGGAAAGGCACGGCGCCCGGTCAGCATCTCGAACAGCACCGAGCCAAAAGAGAAGATGTCGGAACGGGCGTCCACGGGCTTGCCTTCCGCCTGCTCCGGCGACACGTATGCCACGGTGCCGGCGAACGTGCCCTCGATGGTGAGCGGCGTCTCTCCGGCGCTTAGCCTGGCGGCATTGTGCTTGGCCAGGCCGAAGTCCAGCAGCTTGACCGCCCCGGTTTCCGTAATCATGATGTTGCCGGGCTTCAGATCGCGATGCACGATCTGCGCGTTGTGCGCCGCTTCCAGGCCGCTCGCGATCTGCACCGCGCAGCGCAAGGCTTCGGCGGTCTCCATGCCGGCCGCCGGAATCAAGCGCCCCAGAGTCTGGCCGGGGATGCACTCCATGACCACGAAGTCGCGGCCGTCATCGGAGCCCACCTCGTGAACCGTAACGATGTTGGGGTGCTGCAGCGCGGATGCGGCCGTGGCATCCCAGCGCAGCCTCTTTTGCTGTTCCGGATCGTCGGCGGAGTGGGCCAGGAGCACCTTGATGGCCACGCGGCGGTTCAGTTCCTCGTCCATGGCCGCGTAGACCACCCCCATGCCGCCGGAGCCGATCTGCTCCAAGACGCGATAACGGCCGATGCGCTCCGGTTGGCGGCGGGGCAGCCCGAAGTACTCGTGGGCCGCCGGCCGCTCCAGGAACTCGCCACAGGTGGATGCCGACCGCAACAGCCGCTCCACTTCGCGCCGCACCTTGTCCGAGGGGCTGTGGGCATCCAGCCAGGAGTTGAGATCCGCGGGCTCCTGCTGCTGGTATTCGAAGACGAGTTCCTTGACCTGTTCCCACTCTTCGGCCAGAAACTCCGGCCCGTCGTTGGCTTCCGCCTCGTCCATATGACGTCATTCTAACCGGCTGCGGGTCCGCGCGGGGCCCCGAGACCCAGGGTGGGTTGGGGTTTGGGGGCAGGTGGCTTGGTGGGGCAGGCGCTTCCGCCAGGCGCTTCCGCCTGCCAACCGATTTTTCTTCGAAGCGGCTCCATCAGAGCCGCGCGCGTGAGCAAGCGGTGCTCGGATACGCGGCCGTATTTTGCGAAACCGTGTGTTTAGGTTAGCGTTATGGCCCGGCGCATTGGTCCGGAGCCGGAAATATTTTGGCTCTTTCTTGGCGCCGTTTGCGCTTCCTCTATAAAGAGAGTGCAGGAATATGGCAGAGACCAGTGCATTCGAGAAGCGGCCTGTGGGAAGACCGCCTCGCGACGTGCCCCGGGAGCGCATCCTGGAATTGCGCCATCGGGGCCGGAGTTTCCGCGAGATTGCGCGGGAAACGGGCTGCGGTTACGGAACGGTGCGAAGGGCTTATTGGGGCGCCGGCGCTTGTGCGGCAGCGACGGAAAGGAGCGGTTGACTGCTTGGGTATCCACAAGCGCGTTTCATACAGGTTGAATTGGGCGGCCACTCACTTCAGGTTCCATCGCGGGGCGCGGCCGCGGCGAATCTCGCTACATGCCAGATTGGCGCGCGGTGAGCTCTGGCTCACTCTGGCCGCGCCGCATGTTACACTTGACGCGATGAATGCTGACCCAGCTCTTCTCCGAGCCGCATTAGTCGGGTACGAAAACAGGCTTGCCCATATCAATGAGGCTATTGTAGAGATTCGGAATGCATTAGCCCAGACGGGCGATCCTGCTCCGGCGCCCCCGCGGGTGAAACGCAAACTCTCCCGCGCGGCACGGGCGCGAATTGCCGCCGCCCAGAAACGCCGGTGGGCCGAGTACAAGAAATCCAAGGGTAAGCCGTAGCGGCGCTCAGCCGGGCCCGCGTGTCAGTTCGGCGTGAAGCCACGCCCGCGCTACCGCCCACTCGCGCTTCACGGTCCGCAACCCAATGCCCAGGGCCGCGGCCGTCTCCTCTTCCGTCAGCCCGCTGAAGTACCGCAACTCCACGATCTGACTCTGGCGTTTGTCAATGGCTCCCAGGCGTGTCAGCGCTTCGTCCAACGCCAGCACATCCTCGTGGCTGTCCAGCGCCACGTTGGCGGCTTCGTCCAACTCGACCCGGCGGGAGGTTCCGCCGCGCTTCAACGACCGTCTTTTGCGGCCGTAATCCACCATGATTCGCCGCATGGCCTGCGCCGCGACGGCGAAGAAGTGAGCGCGGTTCTGCCAATTGTGACTGCCCTGATCCACCAGTTTGAAGTAAGCTTCAGTCGCCATCATGGTCGGTTGCAGCGTGTGGTCGCGCGATTCCGCCACCATGACGTGAGAGGCGATCTTTCGCAATTCCGCGTACACCAGCTCAGCCAGCCGGTTGTACTCCTCTTGTTCCCCGGCGGAGACGCGGTTCAAGAGGAGCGTGATCTCGCCGTGAGCCGAAGGACTCATAGTCCCAAGTGTCGAGTGATGGTACCACAACTCACGGCTGGTGTCGCTTCCGGCAGAAGAGTGAATCTGGCAGATTCGTACTAGAAGTACTGAAACTAATCTGAATGGGAGGTGCTCTTGGCTTTCTCTCGAATACGTTTCTGCGAAAGGCTCGGTTGCGGTTCACGGCGCGGCGCGCTCCGCCCCGCTTTCGCCGACAGGCGCTCCAGGTTGGCAATCGCCTGATCGATCAACTTCCGTTCTTCGATTAGCTCCGCGAGAACCCGGTCGAGATCCATATACTATATGGCGCAAACGGCGGGCAAATCAAGCCAAACTTGGCGCGCAATGGCGCGCAGGCGGCCGGGCCGGCTTCTCATCTCATCAACCCCAGTTTGCTCCCGTGGAAACCCTTGCGATGGACGATGTATTCGCCGGCCGGGCTGTGTGCCAGCACATGACCGTAAGGCTTGGTTCCGGTCGCGCACACCGCCAGATCGATCGACTCGATCTCAGGATGCGTCTCGAGCGATCTCTGGAACTGGAAGGCATCGTCCCACCGGACATCGTTGCGGAAAGCGCCGGTGCGATAGCGCTCCACAGCGGCCCGAACGAATTTCATCCCCGGCATGGTGGTTCGCAGTCCCAAGACCCCGGACTCCAGGACGTCCCGGTCGGGGCTCTTCAGGTAAAAGACGCTCTTGCCGCCGAACCACCGCTCCACCTCGCCCTCCGGCAGACGTTTCCGGAAGCGGCAGTCCGAGTCCACCCAGATCATGCTGTCATATCCGCGAAGCTCCAGCGCGTAGTCCAGTGAAACTACTTTCCGAAACCACCGCGAGGCGTTCTTATTGAACCACTGCCAGTGGCATCCGGCGCGGTGAGGGCCGAATGGATTGTCGGGATCCGGGCATCCGCAGATGCCGGCCGTGCCACCCAGGTGGGTGGGGATGATGTCCCGGTTATCGGCGAGCCACTGCCGGAGAAGCGGCGCCTGCCGCAGATCGTATGCCAGGAGGCCCGGGTGTTGAAATATCACGCTGCTCTCGAATCCCTCGTGACAGACCAGCAGTGTACCCTCGCTCACGAAGTCCAGAAACGAGATCGCCAGGACGGCGCCCGTGGCCGCAAACATCTCCCGGTCGAAGGATGTCACAAACAGATTCTTCATCGATGCCGCCGCTTCAAATGTTGGAAGTCCAGACTCGTTTTCCGCTGACCTCCGGCCCGATTCTATGTTAGCCTTGACATAGCAAAATCTCTTGCCGGCGCACCGCGCGGCGAAGACGCTACGTTCTGGTGGAACGGCACTCGAACAAAATGGATGTGCGCGAAGTTCTTCAACAGCTATATGCCGAAAAAAAGAGGCTCGAAAGCGTAATCGCCTCACTCGAACTGTTGCTCCGCAACAGCGAGGGCGAAGCGTCGCCGCCGAGCCGGCCGCGGCGCGGACGCAAGTCGATGAGTGTGGAGGAGCGCCAGAAAGTCTCGGAAAGAATGAAGAAATACTGGGCGGACCGCCGTCCCCGCTAGCTGGTCGGCGCAGGCGCGCCTTCACTTGCCGGGCTGGCATCTTCGGGCGAACTCCCGGCCGGCGGCCCTTCGGCCGATGCCGGGATGCACCCCTTTCCGGCATCTGTCAAGTCCGCTCGACCCGATCGCATCAGTGAATCAGGGCGCCCGCCGCGTTGATTTGGGAATTGGAGATGCTCGTCACGGTCTGAATGCTGTCTCCGATCCCCAAAACCAGCCCGGCCATGGTACAGATCACGAACGCAATCAGCAGGGAGTACTCGACCAGATCCTGGGCTTCGTTATTCGTGAGACAACTGACAAGCAGCGAAGTCATCTTGGTATCTCGAAAAGCAGTGTAGCGCCCCCCGTCGCGCGGCTTCAATGTAGTACTTGGTAAACCACCGGTACCCTGACTGAAGTTATCGGGGTTTGTCCCGACCCTGCATGGTGGGGCAGGCGCCCCGGTTTGCGTCCCGAAGACCCGAAAGCGGGGGTCCGTTCCGGATTTCGCCTGCCAACCGATCCACCATGGCCCTGATGTATACTTGAAAGCCAATGACGAGCAACACCATGAAAACCGCCCGCATCCTCGCGTTCTCCATTCTGGTATCGGTAAACCTCTCGGGTCCCGCCGCCTTTGCCCAATCCCGCCAGCCACAAGACGAGGACTACGCCAAGCTCGTGAAGGAGTGGACCACCAAGCCCGAGTTCATGAGCCCGCTCGTCGATCATCTTCCCAAGGTTGCCGGCGTTCCCAGCCCCAAGGACGTGCTGGGCTACTACAGCGGCGCTCCCAAGAAGCTCACGCGCGTGGCCGATCTGGGCCGCTACTACCGGGCACTCGCCGCGGCCTCCAAGCGCGTCAAAATACTTCCCGCCGGAACCACCGACGAAGGCCGCGAGTGCCTGGTGGTGGCCATCGCCGACGAAGACACCATCCGCAACCTCGACACCTACAAAGGCTACCTCGCCCGGCTTGCCGACCCGCGCGGCCTGAGCCCGGATGAGGCCCACCGCATCATCGCCCTGGCCAAGCCCATCTACATGTTCACCGGCGGCTTGCACAGCGCGGAAACCGGCCCGCCCGAGATGCTCATGGAACTGGCCTACCGGCTGGCCGTCGAGGACTCGCCGCTCTACGACCAGATCCGCCGCAACGTCATCGTCATGATCAATAATGCCTCCGAGCCCGATGGCCGCGACCGCTACGTGGATTGGTACTACCACTACAAGATCAGCGAAGAGAGCGAGCAGGATCGCGTCCCCGGCCCGCCCTACTGGGGCAAGTACATCTTTCACGACAACAATCGCGACATCAATTATTCGCAAGTCACCATGCGCAACTGGCTGAAGTTCTACCTGGAATGGCACCCGCCCATCATGCACGACCTGCATGAATCCGAGCCGTTCCTGTACACCTTCAGCGGCCAGGCGCCCCAGAACCCCACGCTCGATCCCATCCTCTACGCCGAATTGCCGTGGTTCTCGAATTTCGAGTTGACCAAGATGATCGCCTACGGTATGCCCGGCGTCTGGACCCATGCCTTCGTGGACATGTGGTCGCCCGGCTACCTCGGCTTCATGTCGTCCAACCACAACGGCATGCTGCGCATGTACGAGATCATGGGCAACGGCGGCGCCAACACCATGCGGCGCACCGTGGGCGGCGGGGGTCCGGGCGGCGGACCTGGCGGTGAAGGCGGCCCTCCCGGAGGCCGCGGCGGCAGCCCGACTTCGCGTGAATGGTATCGCCCGCTTCCGCCCTACCGCAACGTCGAATGGTCGATGCGCAACAACACCAACTACTCGGAGACTGGAGTTCTCTCGGCCCTCGAATTGACCGCCGGCTTTTCCAAGACGGTGCTCGAGAACTTCTACGACAAGAGCCGCAACTCCATCGAATCCGGCAAGACCGAAGCGCCCTTCGGCTACGTCCTCCCCGCCGGGCAGCCCGACATGACGCGCGTGGCCTTCATCGTCAACACGCTCCGCCTGCAGGGCATCGAGGTCGGCCGCGCGACTGCCGAAGTCAAGCTCAAGGAAGGCACATATCCTGCAGGATCGCTGGTCATCAAGCGTAACCAGCCCTACGGACGCCTCGCCAAGATCCTGCTCGAGAAACAGAACTTCCCCGATCCCGCCCTCACCACCTATGACGATACTGCCTGGACCATGGGGCTCATGAATCACGCCCAGGTGATCGAGATCGCCGACAAGGCCGTTCTCGACGTGCCGGTGCAACCGGTCGACACCCTCACCATCGCCGGATCCGTCAAGGGCAACGGCCCCGTCACCGCCATTCTGCACAACGGCGCCAACTCCCTGGTCACGCTGCGCTATCGTCTGAAGGACCTCAAGTTCGAGGCCATCGAGCAGTCCTTCAAGGCCGGCGACACGGAGCTGCCCGCGGGTTCGCTGCTGGTTTCCTCCAGCCCGCGCGTGAAGAGCGAGATCGAAAAGCTCGGTCTCCAGGCGGTCACGCTGGCCCAGGCCCCCGATGTTCC
>OMOG01000018.1:5853-6036 GCA_900290305.1 Candidatus Sulfopaludibacter sp. SbA4 | reverse complement strand
ACCACCGGACAGTCGTACGTGGATGGGATGCGCTTCGTGCAAGCCTACTTCGGGCTGCCCCTGGCGATGGTGGTGATCTGCGCCACTGTGGTCCCGGTGTTTCATCGCACCAAGGTCTACACCGCCTACGAATACCTGGAGAAGCGGTTCGACGGCAAAACGCGCACGCTGGCGAGCGTGATC
>OMOG01000018.1:0-5843 GCA_900290305.1 Candidatus Sulfopaludibacter sp. SbA4 | reverse complement strand
CACCCTGATGATGGGCGCGACGGTGGTGACTTACACGGTGATCGGCGGCATCAAGGCGGTCACGTGGTCCGACGTGCAGCAGATGTGCATCATCTTTCTGGGGCTGGTGATCGCGCTGGTGACCGTGATCGTGCTGCTTCCATCATCGGTCTCCTTCGGCGATGCCGTGTACCTGGCGGGCGCGGCCGGCCGGCTGAATGCCGTGACCACTGACTTTAGCTGGAACGACCGCTTCAACATCTGGAGCGGATTGCTCGGCAGCACGTTTCTGTTTCTCTCGTATTTCGGATGCGACCAGTCGCAGGTGCAGCGCTACCTGACCGGCCGCTCGATAGCGCAGAGCCGGTTGAGCCTGCTGTTCAACGCCGTGGCCAAAATACCGATGCAGTTCTTCATCCTGTTCATCGGCGCGATGGTCTTCGTCTTCTACCTGTTTATCCAGCCGCCCGTCCTGTTCCAGCATGCTGAGCTAAGCCGCATCCAGGGGATGTCCGATTTCCAGCCCATGCAGGCGCAGTACAACCAGGCCTTCGAGCACCGGCGCCAGGTGGCGCTGGCGCTGGCGGAGGCTCACCATGCGGGCGATTCGGCGGCCGAGAGCCGCCACGTGAGCGAGTATCGCTCGGCTCAGAAAGAGATCGACGACGCGCGGGAGCGGGCGTCCAGGCTGGTCGAATCCACCGGCGGCGAGAAGGGCTTCAGCGACACCAACTACATCTTCCTCTCGTTCGTCACCCGCTATCTGCCCACCGGGATTGTGGGGCTGGTGATCGCGGTGATCTTTGCGGCCACCATGTCGGCCAGCTCGGGAGAGATCAATTCCCTGGCCACGGTCACGGTGGTGGATTTGTACAAGCGCTATGTTCGCCGGGGGGCCGAGGACCACCACTACCTGATGGCCTCGCGCTGGGCCACGCTGTTCTGGGGCGTATACGCGGTGACGTTCGCCGGATGGGGCAAGAAGCTGGGGTCGCTGATCGTGGCGGTCAACGTGGTGGGCTCGCTGTTTTACGGCTCGCTGCTGGGCTGCTTCGTGCTGGCGTTCGCGTTTCCGCGGGTTCGCGGAACGGCCACCTTCATCGGGATGCTGGCGGGCGAAGTGGTGATCTTCGCCACTTTCTTCTACGGCAACATCGGGTACCTGTGGTTCAACGTGATCGGCTGCGTGGTGGTAGTGGCAACCGCCCTGCTGATTACCGCCGCCACTTCCTCCACACTGACTTCCTCCAAATAAACCAGCCGGCAATCAGTATAGCGGCGCCGATAGTGAAGAGCACGGCGTAGTGATGGATGTTCCTCTCCACCGCTTCCCAGCGCTCTCCCAGGAAGTAGCCCAGTCCGACGAAGGCCGAGACCCACAACACCGCGCCGCTGTAAGCGAACAGCGCGAACTGGGGCGCTTCCAGGTCGCTCATCCCGGCGGCGTAGGCGGTGACGTGGCGGACGCCGGGAATGAAGTAGCCGAAGGTCAGGCCCCAGTGCCCCACACGCTTAAACCAGGCGTGCGCCTGGTTGATGTGGTCTTCGCGAATGCGCAGATAGCGGCCGTAGCGATGAATCAGCTTCAGGCCGAACACGCGGCCCAGCGTGTAGCTGAGGGTGATGCCGCATCCGCTGCCGGCCAGCGCGGTGAAGAACGCCGGCGCCAGCGACAGATGGCCCTTGAACACCAGGTAGCCGGTGAAGGTGAGGAGCGTCTCATCGGGCACCGGCAGGCCGACAATGCCGAACATCAGGAGGCCGAAAATCGCCAGGTAACCGTACTCGGTGATCCAGGCGAGTATGTGCTGTTCCACTCATACCACCAGGCCGGTGATGTCGACCGGGGTGCGGTTCCCGCTCACTACCACAATGCCGCTGTCGGTCACGTAGTGATGCACCCGGTCGCGATCGAGATCCAGGCCGATCGTGGCATCTTCCGGAACCCGCACGTTCCTATCCAGGATGGCGCGGCGGATTCTCGCGCGGCGGCCGATATCGCAGTTGTCCAGAATGACGCAATCCTCCACCACGGCGCCCGAGTGCACGCGCACGCTGCGCCCCAGCACTGAGTTCTTCACCATGCCGCCCGAAAGGATCGAGCCTCCGGAAACGATGGTGTCGATGGCCTGCCCGCGCCGGTTCTCTTCGTCGAACGTGAACTTGGCCGGCGGATCGGGGTAGCTGGTGGTGCGCACGGGCCACTCCCGGTTGTAGAGGTTCAACGCCGGGCTGACCGAGCGCAGGTCCATGTTGGCCTCGTAGTAGGCGTCGATGGTCCCTACGTCGCGCCAGTAGTTCACGGCATCGATGGGCTCGCCGGGGATGCGGTTGGACTGGAAATCGTAAGCGAAGACTTCGGCTTTGCCGGCGAGCTTGGGCAGGATGTCGCGGCCGAAATCGTGGCTGCTGCCGTCGTCGGCGGCATCGTCATGGAGCAGCCGCAGCAGGGTGCGGGTGGAGAAGATGTAATTGCCCATGGAGGCGTAGACCCGCTCCGGATCGCCGGGCATGGTGGGGGCATCGGGGTTCTTCTCGTGGAATGCCAGGATGTGCCCGTCGTCGGCGACTTCAATGACGCCGAACTCGACGGATTGTTTGCGGTGCACGGGGATGGCGGCCACGGTCACTTCGGCGCCCTTCTGCACGTGGTATTCGATCATGCTGGTGATGTTCATGCGGTAGATGTGATCGCCGCCGAAGATGGCCACCACGAAGGGGTCGGACTGTTCCACCAGGTTGATGTTCTGGTAGATGGCGTCGGCCGTGCCCTGGTACCAGGTCTCGCCGATCGAGCGCATCTGGGCGGGTACCGGAATCACGAACTGCGTCTTGAGCAGGCTGCCGAACTGCCAGCCCTCGCTGAGGTGCTGCAACAGCGACTGGCTGCGGAACTGCGTCAGCACGTAGACCGAGTAGATTCCCGAGTTGATGAAATTACTGAGAACGAAATCGATGATCCGGTACTTGCCGCCAAACGGGACCGCGGGTTTGGCCCGCTCCTTGGTGAGAGGATAGAGCCGCGTTCCCTTCCCGCCGGCCAGCACGATGCCCAGCACCCGAATGCGCATAGGTTTCGACCAAGCACCTATTGTTACCAGCTAGTCCGCGTTCTGGCAAGAACAAAATGGAAAGAGCGGTCAGCTTTCAGCGGTAGGCCATCGGCCGACCGGCGCCGCGCCGAGGAGCGCGGCTGAATCCGGCCGCCGCCACCTAACCCGGCGTAGCCGAACCAAACAGGAAAAAACAGGCTCACCGCGGAGGCGCCCGAAACGGGTAAACTCCGGCCCGAGAAAGCGCGGAGAAAACCAAAGTCAAAACCTGAGAGCGCCCGGGACGGGTAAACGCCGGCAGCAGAGAGCGCAGAGAAAACCACACCCGATGGCGCGGACGGGTTGTGCTAATCTCGGCAAGAATTTGACTCGGTAGGTACTGACGGGCGATCTCCGGCGCGCATAGAATGGGGCCATGGCTTACGGGACGGGATGGAACACCGCGGCGGTCATCGGCACGGGAATGATGGGGCCGGGCATCGCCCTGACCCTGGCATTGGGCGGGATGCGAGCGACCATCCTCAGCCGGACGGACGACGGCGCCGCGCGGGGCGTCGATAAGGCGATGAGGCAAGCGCAGATTCTGGCCGAAAACGGCCTGGTGACCGCCGATTGGGCGGCTCGCGCAGCCGCGCGGATCGTCGGCTCGACGGCCTTCGACCAGGCCATCACGGCCGCCGACCTGGTAGTGGAATCGGCTCCCGAAGACCTGGCGTTCAAGCAGGATCTGTTCGCCCGCATGGATGGGCTGGCGGGCCCGCGGACGGTGCTGGCGTCCAACACATCGGGCCTGAGCATCACGGCGATCGCCGCGGGCTGCCGCCTGTCGGAGCGCGTGCTGACCACCCACTTCTGGAATCCGCCACACCTCATCCCCCTGGTGGAGATCGTCAAGGGCGAGAAGACCTCGGACGGCGCGGCGTCGGCGGTCCGGCAACTGCTGATTGCCTGCGGCAAGACGCCCGTGATCGTCAAGAAGGACCGGCCCGGGCAACTCGGGAATCGCCTGCAAATGGCCCTGGTGCGCGAGGCGGCCAACATCGTCGCGGAGGGCATCGCGGATGTCGAAGATGTGGATTCGGTGGTCAAGAACGGGCTCGGACTGCGGATGCCGGCCTACGGCATTCTGGAGCACATGGATGTGGCTGGTCTGGACCTGGCCATTTCCGTTTTGGAGTACGTGGTCCGCGACCTGTACAACGAACCGCGCGCGCCGGAGTACCTCCGTGAGATGGTGCGCCGCGGCGATCTCGGCGCGAAGACGGGGAGGGGCTTCTACGACTGGAGCAGCAAGAGCGCGGACGAAGTCAGGGCGCGGCGGGACGCGTTTCTAGTGGAAGTGCTGCGGTGGCGCAAGCGCTAAGGGCGAATGCCCAGGCTTTGGAGAAATCTCGCGTCCTCGGCGCGGCGGTCGAAGCCCACGTCTGGCAGGGACACCGTGGAAGGGTCCTCCTGGTCGGGGCACTGCTTGCAGCAATCGGCGAGAGACTTCACCACGTAGGCCTGTTTCCGGCACTTGACGCAAACCCAGTGAATCACCAGTTCATACTCGGATGTGAATCCAACCGCGTGGAAGCGAATCGCGGGTTGTCCGCATTCGCAGACCAAATCGAGCCGGCGAAATCTCATGGCGGGATCGACTCCTCCAAGAGCAGTTATCGCATGGCTCCGGCCGGCGGGCCAGTTCCAATTCGCACGAATTGTACCGGCTGGGTACCACTGTGTGAGTTAGCACTTTTGATGTAGCATGGACGTCATGAAGGGCCGATCCGAAGGCGACTCTCTTCGCTGCTCCTTTTGCCATAAAGAGCAATCCGTCGTGGGGAAGCTTATCTCCTCGCCCTCGGATTACCCCAGGGCCTACATCTGCGACGAGTGCATTGCGGTCTGCAATTCCATCATCGAGGACGACAACCCGGGTGCGTTTTCGCAGTGGCACCCGCTCACTCATCAGCTCTTCAAGGCCATCCGCCAATGGGTGGCCCTTCCGCAAGGTGACGAGGCGCGCCTGGCGGAAGTGCGGAGACTGGCGGAGCAGATCCTCGGCCGGGCGCGGGTCGGAGCAGCTCTGGAACTGCCGGCTGGCGCGGAGCTCGATCGAATGGTGGAGTCTCAGGTCCTCGGTATGGCGGAACCGGCACCGGGCGAGGTTGCGGCCTACTCTACCGAAATCGGCGCCGCGTGGAAGGTTGCCGAGAAAGTGGCCCTGACACCGGGCTGTGGCCACAGCCCGGACAGCGGCTTCACTCTGCGGTACGCGCCCTTCGGCGATCACCGGGAATTCAGCCGGGACAGCCCATGCGACTTGGATGCTCCCCATCATCCAAGCGGGGCCGGCTCCTGGAGCGCTCACTTCCACTTCGGGTACGCGAACCAGGGGTTCGGAAAGTTCTGCGCGATGGGCGAGACCGCTCCGCTGGCGATCTGCCGGGCGGCATTGAAAGTGTACCGCTGACAATATAAACTGGGCGGGTGCGGTTGATCGGCCTTCTGATCATCTTGTCGGCGATGGCGTCCGGGCAAACCGGCCTGGTTGACCGGTATTGTGCTTATTGCCACAACACCAAACTGAAGACGGGCGGGCTGGACCTGACGAAGCTCGACCCGGCGCACGTCGCGCCGGATGCGCAGGAGTGGGAGAAGGTCGTACGGAAGTTGCGGGCCGGGATGATGCCTCCCGCGGGGATGCCGCGCCCGGACGTTGCGGCCATCAACGCCTTCGCGGCATCGCTCGAAGCGGGGCTCGACCGGGCCGCTGCCGAGAAGCCCAATCCCGGCAGGCCGGCGCTGCATCGTCTCAATCGGGTGGAG
>OMOG01000144.1 GCA_900290305.1 Candidatus Sulfopaludibacter sp. SbA4 | reverse complement strand
GGCGACCGCCCGGCGCTGACCGTCTCCAACATCTGGATGACGCTGCGCAAGGCGGCCGCCGATCCGCATATCAAAGCCGTGGTGCTCGAACCCGAAGGACTCGCTGCCGGGTGGGCCAAGCTCGAGGAAATGCGCGCCGACGTGGAGCGGTTTCGCAAGTCCGGCAAGCCCGTTTACGCCTACCTGCGGGCGCCCGGCACGCGCGACTACTATGTCGCCATGGCCGCCGACCGCATCTATCTGGGGCCGGAAGATCCCCTGATGCTCAAGGGCCTGCGCGCCGAGCTGATGTATTTCAAGAAGACGCTGGACAAGCTGGGAGTCGCGGTGGATGTGGAGCACGCCGGCAAGTACAAGGACTTCGGCGATATGTTCACGCGCAGCGACATGAGCCCGGAAACGCGCGAAGTGATGAACAGCGTGGTGGGCGATCTGTACGCCGGGCTGGTGGAGAAAATCGCGGCCGCGCGGAAGAAATCGCCGCAGGATGTCGAGGCGATCATCGACCAGGGGCCGTTCACCGCGACGCAGGCGCTGAAGGCCGGGCTGGTGGACGAGCTGCGGTTCGAGGACCAGTTGTGGGGAGAGCTGAAGGACAGCCTGCACTCGGGCGAGCCGATCAAGGTGCCCGCCGAAAGGTACGCCAAGGTGACGGCCGAATCGGTGGGCCTGGAAGGCAAGAGCCGCGTGGCGTTGGTGATCGGAGAGGGCGATATCGTGCGCGGGGCGTCGGGTGACAACGGCGCCGATGAGAGCAGCCTGACTTCGAGCGGCTTCGACAAGCTGCTGCAGCAGGTGGCCAACGACTCGGCCATCAAGGGAGTGGTGGTGCGCATCGATTCGCCGGGCGGCGAGGTCACGGCCTCCGACGACATCTGGCGGCAGATGAACCTCCTGAGTAAGAAGAAGCCGATGGTGATCTCCATGTCCGACACGGCGGCCTCGGGGGGCTACTACATGGCGCTGACCGGCGGGGCTACTACATGGCGCTGACCGGCGACCCGCTGGTGGCGTACCCGGGGACGCTGACCGGCTCCATCGGGGTGGTGTTCGGCAAGCCCAACCTGCACGGCCTCTACGACAAGCTCGGCATCACCAAGGATGGAATCGAGCGCGGCAAGCATGCCGCCATCGATTCCGATTACACTTCGCTGACGACGGACGAGCGGGAGAAACTGCGGGAGGGCATTGATGAAAGCTACCAGGATTTCGTCACCAAGGTGGCCGATGCGCGGCACCGCAAGTTCGGAGAGATCGAGCCCCTGGCGCAGGGCCGCGTGTGGCTCGGTTCGCAGGCCAAAGCCAACGGGCTGGTGGACGAATTGGGCGGGCTGGACACGGCCATCGACCTGGTGAAGCAGAAGGCCAAGATTCCCGCGGGCGAACAGGTGAGCCTGGTCACCTACCCGCCCAGGCGCAGCGTTCTCGACATCCTCATGAAGCGCTCGCAGGAAGACGACCTTATGGAGTCGAGGATCGCGCGGGTGCTGGGGCGCGTGCCCGTGCATGCGTGGATGAAGGGCGGGTTTCTGCGGATGATGCCTTATTGGGTGGAGGTGCGGTAGAAGCAGTTCACCGCGGGCTTGAATCTGACGGTAATTACCAGCGACGGTACCACGCACGACATTCACGGTCCGCATTCGACACTTCCGATAGTTCCGGCTTAGATTCAGTCACCGCCGGACCGCTATTTCAGCGCGTTCACCCGCGGGGGGGGGCCCCTGAAGAAAATCCCAGTTTCGGATGCATCTTCCAACTGCATTTGAAACCGTCGTTATATAGCAGAGCGGCGGGTCGCATGCGCAGCTCGCCGCCAGACTGTTACCGTCCCAGGTGCAATCGACGGCTTTCGGACCCTGCGCTCGGTTGGGAATGATAACGCCCGTCTCGGAGGCTGAGAAACCGCTTCCTACATGGCACCGTTGTGGAAACTGCAACATCTGCAACATGAAGGGGGCGCGCCTTTCATCACGACGGTTGCCCCTGTAGCGATTAACTTAGTTACCTCGGCCCGAACTCCCTCTCACAGGCCTGGCTATTGGTGGCGCAGACTGGATCAAGAAGGATTAGGCGAACTAACTGTTATTAACTGTTATAGGAGTTACCAGGACCGCGCACCATGTTTGACTACTCAATCGCTTGGCCGCGCGCGGCCTGTCCGCGCAGGAGAAAAGTCTTTGGATACGGCCCTTCCCCGCACAATTTGAAACTGCCAAAGTCCTTGTACCAGGGGCCGTCTGGAACGTTAGGTTGCGAGCGTTTCCAGCGTTCGAGGCGCGCAAGGTCATCCGCCGACAGACCCCGCTCAATGCCACGCAAGTAAAGGTGATGCCGCACAGCGCGTGGCAAGTTGTGCCATTCGAGCTTGCGCACAATTCACTCGCTGTGGAAGATCAATTTGTCGAGTGCATCACAGATTTGCTCTTGGGCGGCCCGATCTTTTGTGGTCCGCAGTTTTTCTAGTAACAGAGCTATCTTGTCGCGCACTTGTGGGTCGAAGTCCAGCACAGGCTCGGTCCGGATTTCCCGCGTATTCGCCATCGGTCACATTATCCCAGAATTTGGATCCGTGGGGCTACCCTCCTCGAAAGGGAACGAAAGGGAACTTAGGGCTGCTGGCGTTCCGCAGCCGGCGGCGGCTGCGGCCGGTTGTTGTTGTTCGGTACCGGTGCCGGTAGGGAGGAAGATTGCTTGGCCGCGTCCGCAAGCTCCCGCGGCGGGCCTTCGGCAGGGTGGAATTGTATAAAACAAAAACGCCTCGACACGGAATCAACGACTTGAGGGAAGTTTCCGCGGAGCAAGCGGAGGATAGTGAGTGCCTCCGCCCGCGGCGTTTACCCGCCCCGGGTTCTCTCAGGTTTTGATTTTCTCTTTGTTTTTCTCCGCGCTGGTCTCCGTTCCTCCGTGTCTCCGCGGTGAACTCAGAGCCGTCTACCCGCCCATGACCTCCTGGATCTTGCTATACAACGCCGCCGCCGTGAAGGGCTTCTGGATGAAGGGCGTATCGGCGTCGATCATGCCCTGGCGCACGACGGCGTTGTCCGTGTAGCCCGACATGAAGAGAATCCGGATCCCGGGACGCAACGCCCGGACCTCCTTCGCCAGCTCCAGGCCGTTCATCCGCGGCATCACAATGTCGGAGAGCAGCAGATCGATGGCCTGGGACGCGTCTCGAGCCAGCACCAGCGCTTCCTCGCCCGCGCCGGCGTGAAGAATCCGGTGTCCCTGCCGCTCGAGAATGGTGCGCGTCAGGTTGCGCACCTGCTCCTCGTCCTCCACCAGCAGGATGTTGCGGGGGACCGCTGCGGCGCGTACCGGCTGTCCGGCGGGCGCCACCGACTCGGCGGGCGCCACCGCGGCCGGAAGGTAGATCTTGAAAACCGTGCCCTGGCCCACCTCGCTGTAGACCAGGATTTCGCCGCCGTGCTGCTTTACGATTCCATACACGATCGAAAGTCCCAGCCCCGTGCCCTTGCCCTTCTCCTTGGTCGTAAAGAACGGTTCAAACAGGCGCGACTTGGTGGCTTCATCCATGCCCGTTCCGGTGTCGCTGACCGACAGCAGGACGTAGGGCCCGGGCGCGCAATCCAGGTGGCTTCCGGCATACTCCTCAGTCAGTTGCACGTTGGCCGTCTCAATGGTGAGTTTGCCGCCGCTGGGCATGGCGTCGCGGGAATTGACCGCCAGGTTCATGATCACCTGGTCCATATGCGCGGGATCGGCCCTCACCGGCGCCAACTCCGGCGCGAGGCGGATTTCGAGCTCCACATCCTCGCCGATGATGCGGCCCAGCATCTTGTCGATGTGGGCCACCACCTGGTTGAGATCGACGATGCGCGGCACCGACACCTGGCGGCGGCTGAAGGCCAGCAACTGGTTGGTGAGGGCCGAGGCGCGCTCGGCGGCCTGCAGCACCTCCCGGGTGTAGTCCAGGGCCGCCGGGTCCTCTTTCACCTGCTCGGTCAGCATCTCGTTGTAGCCCAGGATCACGGTGAGCAGATTGTTGAAGTCGTGGGCCACGCCGCCCGCCAGCCTGCCGATCGCCTCCATCTTCTGCGCTTGGATCAATTGGCTTTCCAGACCGCGCCGGCGCTTCATCTCGCGGCGCAAATTATCGAGCGCCTGCTCCAGGGAATCGGCCGCCTGTTTCTGTTCGGCGGCCAATTGCCGGGACATGGACTCGCTCTGGACCAGCTCGGCGGTACGTCTGGCCACCCGGCCTTCCAGCTCGGCATTGATGCTGCGGACCTCGTCCTCGGCGGCGCGGCGCTCTTCCACCTCCGCGGCGAGCTGCGCGGGGCTGGGGAGCGCGACCAACTGCGGCATCATGCGGCTCAGCATCGCGAACGTGGCGATCGAGGCAATCGCAGTGAGCGCCTTGATGACACCCTCCAGCCGGTACACCGGATTCCAGACCGTCACCGCGCTCATCAGGTGGGTGGTCCCGCAGGCCAGGATGAACGAGCCG
The DNA here is from genome assembly GCA_900290305.1 of Candidatus Sulfopaludibacter sp. SbA4. Lineage (GTDB taxonomy): Bacteria > Acidobacteriota > Terriglobia > Bryobacterales > Bryobacteraceae > OMOG01. Next base: position 780 of record OMOG01000144.1, on the reverse strand, counting down.
AAAGCCACGAAGATCCAGTGGAAGCCGATATCCCGCCGCCTCCTGGCGAAGTAGAAGAGCAGGAACGGAATCAGGTAGTAGGCCAGCGCGATGAGAGAATCCGAGACCACGTGTAGCCACAGGACGCCGGAATCCTCGAGGAAGCACATCTTGTGCGGCATGAACTGGTTGGAGAAGAGCTTGCTGAAGAATTCGAACACCAGTTTCCCCCAGTTACATACTTGTAACACGGCGCAGGCTTGGGGGTTGTGGGTTAGGGGTTGGGGTTGGCGCCTCGCTGCGCTCGGGTCTTTTCTCTCCGGCGCGCGCGGTTTACACTGGAGAAGGGAGCCGGTGCACTCGCACACACATAACCATCACGGAACCACTGGAAGCGTCCTGGCGTGGTCGCTGGCCGCGACCCTGGTTTTTGTGGCCATCGAGACCGTGGCCGGAATGTCCGCCCATTCGCTGGCGCTGCTTTCGGATGCCGGCCACAATTTCACCGACGCGCTGGCGCTGTTTCTGGCGTGGTTCGGGTCCTACCTGCAATCCAAACCCGCCGACGAGATCAAGACCTACGGCTATCACCGGGCCGGCGTGCTGTCGGCGTTCGTCAACGCGCTGACCCTGGTGGCCCTGGCCGCGTGGATCTTCTACGAGAGCGCCGCGCGACTGCGCCACCCCGAGCCGGTGCACGAATGGATCATGGTGGCAGTGGCGGCGCTCGCGGTGGTCCTGAATGGCGGCATCATGCTGGCGTTGCGCAGCGCCAGCCACGACGACCTGAACGTGCGCAGA
>OMOG01000293.1 GCA_900290305.1 Candidatus Sulfopaludibacter sp. SbA4 | reverse complement strand
GATCGCGATTTCCGAAGGATGGTTCCAGAACTTCCCGCGGTCCTCCCGCGCCACCTGTTGGAATGCCACATTCAGTCCTGCCTGCGCCTGCGCCTCGCTCATGCCCGGCCGCCGCCGCCCCAGGACCGAGAGCCATCCCCAGTTGCTGTTGTCGAACGCCGGGGCGCTCCCGAACACTCGCTGCTGCATCATCATCGGCACCCAGATGTCGGGGACAGTCCCCACCTCCACGCCGAAGAATGCCGCGGGCGCCACCCCCACCACGGTGAACGGAAAACTGTCGATATGAATCTGTTTGCCGGCGGCCTCGGGATCGGCCCCCAGTTGCTCGCGCCAGAAACGGTAGCTCACCACCGCCACCGGCGCAGCCAGCGGCACCCGATCGTCGTCGTCGGTGAAGAGCCGCCCCACCGCCGGCTGCACGCCGAGAGCCCGGAAGTAATTCCCGGAGACCATCTCCGCTACGCCGCGCCCGGTCTGCCGCGCCACGATCAGGCTCGCGGGCACCGAGGCCCGCGCGAAGATCTCGGACATCGCCTGGTCGCGGCGGCGCAGCTCGCGAAAGATAGGATACGAGAAACTGAACATCGGAGCCGGGCCGTCCATCACGCCGATCAGCTCCAGTTCCTCGGGCTTATCCACCGGCAGCATGCGCAGCAGCACGGCATCCGTGAGGCTGAAGATGGCGGTATTCGCACCCACTCCCAGTGCCAGCGACAGGATGGCCACCGCGGCAAACGCCGGATTCCTGGCCAACATCCTGACGGCGTACCGAAAATCCTTGGCGGTGGTCTCGAGGAACGGCACGCCGCGGCGATCGCGGTATTGTTCCTTGGCCAGCTCGATGCCGCCGGCGTGGAGCAGTGCGGCCCGGCGCGCCTCTTCCGCCGTCATGCCCGCCCGCAGATTGGCCTCGGCCTCCATGTGGACGTGGGCTTCCAGCTCCTCCGCCAGCTCGCGCTCCAGCCGCTCCCGGTAGAACAGCGCGCGCAGGCGCCAGATGGCGGCCCGCAGCGCCCTCACGAGTGCTCCTCACCCGGGCACAGGAACCGCGCCACGATGGCGGTGGTCTGCTCCCACTCGTGCGCGGCCTTCTCCAGGCGTTTGTGGCCGGCGCGCGTCAGCTTGTAGTATTTGGCCTTGCGATGGTGGTCCGATACGCCCCACTCGGAGGCGATGTAGCCTTCCTGCTCCAGCTTCAGAAGCGCCGGATACAGCGTGCCGTAGTTGACCTCCAGCAGTTGGCCGCTGGTCTGCTCGATGCGGCGCGCAATCCCGTAGCCGTGCAGGGGGCCGAGCGTCTCCAGGGTCTTGAGGACCATCAGCGCCAGGGTCCCCTGCCAGACATCCGCTTTCTCGTTCATGAACCTCCCCTATTGGATACCCATAGTAAGATTGCCACACTTCCTATGGGAATGCAATAGAAGAGTTCGGATGCCCAAAAAAAACAAATGGCGACCTCCGTACGCTCAACGCGCACGAAGACCGCCAGATCCTGCCGTTGCCGGCTCTGCGGCCGGCTCGGAATTGTCGATTAGGTGGTCGCCCGTTTGGCCGAGAATTCGGTGGTCACAGGGTCGCCACCGTTCCTGCCGGGACGCGTGACTTTCAACTTCAGTTCGTCGCCGGACACGGTGCCCTTGTAGTCGGTGGTCATGGAGTTGCCGCCCATCTGCGTGGTTACTTTGAAGGAGACGTCGTTGCCGTCCACTTTGCCTTCGCTGATGGGAGTTGACATGGCGTTGCCGTCGCGGCCGGGACGGGAAACGTCGCCGGTCAGACTGCCGCCACTGTTCTTCAGGGTGACGGTTACCTTGACAGGATCCCCACCGCCGCGGCCTGGTTGATCATATACCCACTTGCCGCTGACATCGGCCGCAAATGCGGCGAAGGCAACAACAAGCAGAATCGTGGTTACAAAAAGCAGCTTTTTGGTCATCGTGACGTTTAGGCGTCGCTCGATGGGTGGAAGTTACCCAAACTCAGACGGATCTAGAAGATTTGAGCGGCCTCCCCTCCCTACCGGAGACGGGCCGCTCGAGAATTTGAGAAAAACCATCCGGTTCTCCCGTATCCAGGGGCCGCTTGCTGACGGGGTGCCCTCCGGGTCCGGCTCTGCTCGGAGACCGTCGCCGGAGAAATTGTGGACGGATCTACGATAAGCGGTCTTACCCAGGGACGGAACTTCGCGACGCTCCGAAAGGCGTGACCTGCGCTCCCGTTTCGCCGGAAGCGCAGGGCGAGGTGACCTGGGGCGGGCCGAAGTTACAGAGGATGCGAGGGCCCGATGCCATCCTCCGGATGCAGGCTCATATGGCGTGCGAACTGGTGAGGCAGCCTCCCGACAAGACCGGATCGAACCCTCCTCCGATGATTCGCCCGGTCTAGCCTCCGAATGGGAGGGCCTCACCGCACCGCCTGAGATGCACCGCTAGGGCCAAATGTCCTATTATTTAAATGCTTTATTTTCAATGCCATAAAAGAAAGGGGCTGTGTACACCCAATGGACAGCCGTAAAGGCCGTGGTCACGCTGTCAACTTCATAGACACGAAAACGCCGATAAGCTAGACTGAAACAACTGGAAACAATCCATGGGATCCCTGGCTCGGCCCGATTTAAACGAAAAACTAGCTGCCATCCTGGCCATCTGCCAGAAGATGAATTCGGAGCGGGACTTGGGCACGCTGCTCGATCTCATCGCCCGCGAAGCCACCGACCTGCTGGATTGCGACCGCGCCAGCATCTTCCTCCTCGACCGCGAGCGCAACGAGCTGTGGTCCAAAGTGGCGCTGGGCAGCGACGAGATTCTCAGGTTCGACGCCCGGTTGGGAATTGCCGGGAGCGCCGTCCTCACCGGCAACACCGTCAACGTGCAGGACGCGTACAGCGATCCGCGGTTTTATGGCGGCATCGACGGCCAGACCGGCTACCGCACCCGCAACTTGCTGGCCGTGGCCGTGCGCAACCAGCAGGGCGAGATCATAGGTGCTTTCGAGGTATTGAACAAACGGGCCGGAGCGTTCATTGTCCGCGACGAGGATGCGCTCGGGGCGTTGGCCTCGCACGCCGCCATCGCCATCGAAACCGCCCAACTGATCGGAGAATTGCGGCGCAACCAGGACGAGTTGGCGCAGCAGAACGCGCACCTTTGGCGCGAGGTCGAAAGCAAGTACTCCACCCACGGAATCATCGGCACCGGGCAGAAGATCCAGCAGGTGGTGCGGCTGGTGGAGCGTATCCGCGACAGCCTGGTGAGTGTGTTGGTCACCGGCGAGAGCGGCACCGGCAAGGAACTGGTGGCCCGTGCGATCCATTACACCAGCCCGCGCGCCCGCCGCCCTTTCGTGGCCCTGAACTGCGCCGCCCTGCCCGAAACACTCCTCGAGAGCGAGCTTTTCGGCATCGAAAAAGGGGTCGCCACGGGCGTGAATCCGCGAATCGGACAGTTTCAGAAGGCCGACAGCGGCACGCTGTTCCTGGACGAGATCGCGGACCTCAGCCTCACCGCCCAGGCCAAGATCCTGCGCGTGCTGCAGGAACGCGTCGTGGAGCGCGTGGGAGGCCGCACCTCCACTTCCGTGGACGTCCGCCTGCTGGCCGCCACCAATAAGGACCTGGAGGCCGAAATCGCCAAGGGCACCTTCCGCGAGGACCTCTACTACCGCATCAAGGTCATCCACATCCACATGCCGCCCCTGCGCGACATTCGCGAAGAGATCCCCCTGTTGGCCAACCACTTCTTGAAGGAATACTGCCGGGAAACGGGCCGCGGCGCCATGGAGTTTTCGTCCCCTGTGATCCGCAAACTGGCCGGCGCCGCCTGGCCCGGCAACATCCGGCAGTTGCGCAACGAGGTGATGCGCCTGGCGGCCTGCGCGCGCCAGAACGTCATTACCGAGGACGATCTGTGGGAGGGGCTGCCGACCCCCGCCCCCGAGCGCCCTCCCGCCCTGCCGGCCGAAAGGCAGTCGCTGAAGAAGGCCGTGGCCGATCTGGAAAAGGGGATGATCCTGGAGGCGCTGCAGGGCACCCGCAACAACCAGCAGCAGGCGGCCCGCCTGCTCGGCCTGAGCCGCCAGGGGCTGATCAACAAGATGAAACGCTACGCCATCGCCGGCTGAACGGCTAAGTTGGCAGGCGAAAGCGCCTGCCCCACCACGATGTTGAACATGTTTGTTGTCCGCCGCGGCCGTCCAGCAGACCTCGCCCAAGTGGCGGCGGTCCAGGAAGCCAGCCCGGAAGCCGCCCAGTGGAATGTCACTGAATATCTGCAGTATGATTTCCGTGTGGCGGAGGCCGGCGGCCGCATTACCGGATTCCTCGTCTCGCGAACGCTCGCCGGGTTGGAGAGCGAGATCCTCAACCTGGCGGTAGCACCCGATTTCCGCCGGCAGGGCGCCGCCCGCGATCTGCTGCTTTCCGTCCTGGCGCAAACTAGCGGGGCGGTCTATCTGGAGGTTCGGGAGTCCAACCGGGTGGCGCGTGAATTCTATAAGTCCTTGGGATTCCAGGAGTTTAGCATTCGTCCGGGGTACTACGATGCCCCCGATTCCTTACCCGAATCGGCTATTGTCATGAAGTTTCATTCATGTTAAGGTGCGATTAGACGGTGATGCCGTCCTTTCTTAAACACGATGAGAGAGATTACCCACCGAGCCCTTTCCGAACCAACCGACTCGGCGCGGCAACCTCACTGGGAGGAATTGCCCAACATGGAACGGAATGCACAAGAAGAATTGAGAGCGCATCTGATGGCTACGAACGAGGAGTTTTCGAGGCTCGCCAGCCAGCATTCAGAGTACGCCAGCAAGCTGGAGGCCTTGGAATCGCTTCCCCATCTGACCAACGATGAAGAGTTGGAGGAGAAGCGGTTGAAGAAGGGCAAACTTCGGTTGAAGGATCAGATGGAAGCGATCATGAGCCAGTACCGGTCTCAACAGGTCGCTTAACGTCAGGTGCGCGCACGGCGTTATTCATAGCCCGGTCGGCTTCGGCTGGCCGGGCTTTTGACTTTTGGGGCCCTGGTTTCATTCTTGACCGCCATGGAATCGGAACCGATTCGTATTCCCATTACCGACGTCTTCGATCTGCACACCGTCCCTCCACGCGATGTGAAAGATGTCGTGGAAGAGTACCTCATCGAGGCCCGCCGGCTCGGCTTCAAAGCGCTGCGCATCGTGCACGGCCGCGGCATCGGAGTGCAGCGCGAAATCGTCCGCTCGGTGCTCGCCCGAACGGATTTCGTGGCGGACTTCCGCGATGCCCCGGGCGAAGCCGGCGGATGGGGTGCTACCATAGTGACACTCCGTTGAGGCCGCCCGCGGGTGCGGGGGTCCGGCGCGCGTCCGAGTTGCGACCCAGGGGTGTGTTTGCATTTTAAATAGCTGTATCCAATAATGATGTGAACGCTTGTTAACGGAGGCGCTATGACGCGACGTCGGGCATTTTGCCGATCGGTTCTGCCAGTCTGGATGGGGCTCGCCGCCGCTGCGCTCCTCCACGCCCAGCCGAGCCTCTTTATCGACAAGGAGCACAGCGACCCCTTTTTCCAAGGCCAGGTGGGCGCCCAGTACACCATCACGGTCGCCAATGTCGGTTCCGCACCTACCTCGGCCCCGGTAACGGTGACGGAATCTGTGCCGAGCGGCCTGATCCCCACCGGAATCGCCGGTACAAACTGGAACTGTGCGCAACCCGCCGGACCCTGCACACGTAACGACCCGCTCAATCCAAGCACTGGGTATGATTCCATCGTTCTGACAGTGAATGTCTCGCCGACTGCTCCTCCCAGCGTGGTCAATAAGGCCACTGTTTCCGGCGGCGGCCCGGCTCCGGCTCCGCCGGCCCCAGCAAACGACCCGACGAACATCACACAGTTGTCGGACCTGACCATCACCAAGACCCACACCCCCGGCTTTTTCCAGGGACAGAACGGCGCTACGTACACCATTACCGTTACCAACACGGGAGCGGCCACCACGGGCGACTCGATGATCACGGTCTCGGACGCGGTGCCGCAGGGCCTGATCGCCACGAATATTGCCGGAACCAATTGGACTTGCACACAGCCCGCCGGTAGCTGCTCGGTCCCAACCTCCCTGTTGGCTCCCGGCCAAAGCCTCCCTCCCCTCGTCCTCACCGTGAATGTGCTCCCCAATGCCCCCTCTACCGTCGTCAATACCGCTACGGTGGCCTGTCAATGTATGGTGCAGCGTGCGGCCAGCCCCACGGCGACCGACGTGACTCACATCGCGCCCAGCGGTACGACGCCCTTGATCACTTCGTTGGGCGCTTTAGTAACGGCTTCGGAGGAGGTTCCGCCCGCCATCACTTCCGGCACGCCGATCTCCAGCTTTACCCTCGCCATAAATGGAAACTTCGACCCCACCCAAGTCTCCAGCGTGGCGTGGTTCGACCCGCTCACCAATACCACCACCACGTTTGGGGCGGCCAGCCTGACCGCCACTTATAACCTGATCACGGTGAGCATACCCAACAGCCTCTTCGACACCTTGGTCACTGCCCCCGACACCATCCAGGTCACGGTGACCCAAACACCCGCGACCAACAGCCCCCTCGCGCGGCCCGGCCTGGCTCCCAGGGACTCCACGTTGGCCGGCACCTCGAACGCCGGCACTTTCCAGATACTGCCGCCGATGTCGTCGCTGGGCCCGAATCTGCCATCGGGCACGGTGGGTGTTCCGTACTCCCAGAAATACTTCAAGGGCGGCACGCCGGGGTACCTGGTCCGTCTCCTCTCCGGCCCGTTGCCCGACGGCCTTGCCATTTCCACGGACGGTCTCACGATCACCGGCACGCCGACTAAGGCCGGCGGTTTTCCGTTTCAGGTTGCGATCTTCGACGTCTGGAGCAACACCATTACTCCGTCCGACACGATTCTGATCACCGCGGGCGGGCCTCCTCCCACAATTACTTCCGTGGTCCCGACCTCTACGCCGGCCGGGATCTCGGGTGTGCAACTTACGGTAAACGGCGCCAATTTTACCCCGCCGCCGCCCCTCGTGAGCAATAACGCAGTCGCTCCGGGTTCCGTGGTGTATTGGACTACGCCCAGTTCCACGGTAGTGCCACTTACCACCACCTTTGTGTCTCCCACGCAGTTGACCGCCACTGTGCCCGCATCCCTGCTGGCGGCGGCGCAGGTCGTAAGCATCACAGTGGCCCAGTCGGGCGGAGTGAACTCCGCTTCGCCGATCACTTCCAACGCCGTTCCCTTTGCGGTGAATGCACCTTCTATCTCTGCCCTCACACCGCCAGGCGCCACGGCGGGAAGCCCGGGATTCACACTCACCGTGACCGGGGCGAATTTCGTCAACAATGCGCAGCCCCCCAGTTCGACTCAAGTCTTTTTCCAGGGAGTTCCACTGACCACGACGTTTGTGAACTCCGGAACTCTGACCGTGCCCATCACCGCCGCCATGATTGCGAATCCGGGAGCCATGACCGTAGTCGCGGTGAATCCCGGCGGTAGCCGGTCGGCCGCGGTTACATTCACAGTGTTTGCGGCGCCGACACTCCTCAGTCTGAACCCCAACACGGCGGTCGCGGGAGGACCGGGCTTCACGTTGACTGCGACCGGCGCGAACTTCGCCGCCGGGATGTCGATCGTCTTTAACGGGACTGCTCTGCCGGCTACCTGCGTGCCAGGGGCCGGAATCCCGGCGGCTCCCTGCGCTTCGCTCAGTGCCACCGTGCCTGCCGGTCTGATTGCCTCGCCCGGAGTTGTCCCTGTGACCGTGGCCACGGCGGATGGCTACGTGACCCCGAGCCTGCCTTTTACCATTGTCCCCAGGCTGGTCATCACCACCACCGGCCTGCCCAACGGGCTGCCCAACGCCGGTTACAACTTTCCGCTCGCGGCCACCGGCGGAGCGGGTGCCTATATGTGGACGGCTACCGGTCTGCCCACCGGATTCTCGGTGAATCCCGCCACCGGCGTTATTAGCGGGACCACCACGGCCAGCGGCGGCTTCACCGTGTCGGTGACCGTCACCGATCAAAGCGGGCAGGCCGCACAGGCCCAGTTCCCATTGAGTATCGCCAGCAAGCTGCTGATCACCACCACCGCGCTGCCTAACGGAATTGTGGGAATGAGCTATAACTTCCCGCTCGGAGCCACCGGGGGTGTGCCGCAGTATACCTGGACGATTACCGGGCTGCCTGCCGGACTGACTCCGAATTCCTCCACCGGCGTCATCTCCGGGACACCCACGGCCAGCGGCGCCTTCACCGTGTCTGTCTCGGTCAGCGATACCAGCCAGCAGACCGCCGCCGCCCAGTTCACCCTGACCATCATTCCCAAGCTGGTGATCACCACCACCGCCCTGCCCAACGGAATTGTGGGAATGGGTTATAATTTCCCGCTCGCGGCCACCGGGGGTGTGCTGCAGTATACCTGGACAGTTACGGGGTTGCCTGCGGGACTGACTCCGAGTTCGTCCGGTGTCATCTCCGGCACTCCCACGGCCAGCGGCACTTTCACCGTGTCGGTCTCGGTCAGCGATACCAGCCAGCAGACGGCCACCGCCCAGTTCACCCTGACCATCATTCCCAAGCTGGTGATCACCACCACCGCCCTGCCCAACGGAATTGTGGGAATGGGTTATAATTTCCCGCTCG
>OMOG01000232.1:20217-27768 GCA_900290305.1 Candidatus Sulfopaludibacter sp. SbA4 | reverse complement strand
GCGGGCAACGGGACCTTCGGCAGCAGCGGCGATGGCGGGCCGGCCGTCAGCGCCCAGTTCGGTTTTCCCGAGGGTGTGGCAGTGGATGACGCCGGGAGCCTCTACATCGCCGACACCTACAACCGCAGCATTCGCAAGGTCTCGGACGGCATCATCACCACTGTTGTGACCATCGACGATCACTGTGGCGGTTCCAATCTCTGTCCGGCGGGTGTCCATTCTCCGCGGAGCGTCGCTGTAGATCCTTGGGGCAGCGTCTACTTCGATTTGGGCTCTGGGTCGGTCCAGAGGTTTTCGGAAGGCGTCCTCAGCACTTTTGCGGGATCCGGGCAATTCTCGACCGGCTTCGCTGGTGACGGCGGACCGGCCCTCGGAGCCCTGCTCAACTACCCGCTGGGCGTGGCCGCCGATGACGCCGGCAACATCTCTATCGCCGATTCCAGCAACGGCCGCATCCGCAAAGTCGCCCGCCGCTCCCTGCGATCGCGACAGATTCGCTGACGCCCACCGAGCGGCACCTGCTCCCTACGCGTTAGCTGATTTACAAATAGCAAAATGCTTGACCGGCATCGGCCTGATATTGAGCATGAACGCCCCACGCGGCGGAGCCGCTACCGGATGCCGATCACCGTCCAGCCCGGCCCTACGTTGATAACGTTGGCGCCGCATCGGCCCGCGACCGGGGGTCTTGCCGCTGTCCACCTATGGGAAAATAGTCCTGGTGATTGTAATCGATGGCATCTACTACGCGCTCGGTCTCGCCGGCGCGGGCGCGCTGGTCTGGTGGCTGATCGGCGCCTGGTTCGCCGCGCCCTTATGGATCCTGGCGCTCTTCTGCCTCTATTTCTTCCGCGACCCCGACCGCACCGCCCCCGCGGGACCGGTGGCCGTCGCCCCCGCGGATGGAAAAGTCATCGCCGTCAAACCCGAGAGCCCCACCCTGAACCGCGTCACCATCTTCCTGAACATCTTCGACGTCCACGTGAACCGCGCGCCTATCGCCGGCACCATCGCACAAGTCGAGTATCGCGAGGGCCGCTTCCACGTGGCCAGCCGGGAAGAATGTTCCACCCAGAACGAGCAGAACATCGTGACGGTCGAAGGCCAGGGCAGCACCGTGGTCTTCAAACAGATCGCCGGACTGATCGCGCGCCGCATCGTCTTCCGCAAGAAGCCGGGCGACCGCGTGGCTGCCGGCGAGCGCGTGGGCCTCATCAAGTTCGGCTCGCGCGTGGATGTCCTGTTCGGCCCCGAGTGGGAAATCGTCGTTAAGCCCGGCATGCGCGTCGCCGCCGGGTCCAGTGTCATCGCGCGCCGCACCGGCATGGGGCCTGAAAATGGGATTTAGAGACCGGCTGGTGGATCCGAAGTCGCCGGACCGCCGCCCCCGCCGCGCTGCCTACGCGCTCCCCACCCTGTTTACCGCGGGCAACATCTTCCTCGGCTACCTTTCGATTCTGCGATCGTTCAAGGGCGCCATGGTTGCAGCGTCCGGCGCGGCCGGCGCCCCCGAGCACTTCGCCATCGCTGCCAAGGCCATCGGCGCGGCCATGTTCCTCGACGGCCTGGACGGCCGCATCGCGCGCATGACCAACACCACCAGCGATTTTGGCCGCGAGATGGATTCTCTCGCCGACGTCATCAGCTTCGGCATCGCGCCGGCCGTGCTGGCGTTTGCCTGGGGCGTGCAGTTCGTCGGACCCAACACCGGCGAAGCCTTCCGCAAGCACCTGTTCGATGCCGGGTACTTCATCGCGTTTCTGTTCCTGATCTGCGGCGCGGCCCGCTTGGCGCGCTTCAACATCCAGAAGAACCCGGTCCCCAAAAATCCCGGCCGGCCCGACCGCAAGTACTTCGTCGGTCTGCCGATTCCCGCCGCCGCCACCATGGTGGCCGCCGTGGTCTTTGCCTGCGATGGCGAGCCGCTCGAATGGTGGCCCTTCTCCGTCGTCTGGATGGCGTTGCTGCTGCTGCTCGGGTTCCTGATGGTGAGCACCTGGCGCTATTACAGTTTCAAGGGCATCAACTTGAGCAAGCCCTATACGCCGTTGCTGATCATTGTACTGGCGGCCTTCATTTACGGCCTCTGGAACTACGCGCAGCCCATGCTGCTGGTCATGATGTCCACCTATGTCGGCAGCGGTGTCCTGATTCGCGCCGGCGGAATCATCCGCCGCCGCTTGAGGCGCGCATCATGACCAGCCCCCTTCCGCGAGCCGCGACTCTCCCGCCCGAAGCCACGCCTCGGCTTCCCTCTTCTCCGCCCCCTCTGGGCTCTCAGGTTTTGATCTTTCTTGCTCGGCGCCTCGGCGTCTCGGCGGTGAATTCTCTTCTCCGCGCTTGTCTCAGTGTCTCCGCGGCTCCGCGTCGAGTTCTGGGTCCTTGCCGCCGAAAGCTGGTGACCCATGCCCGCTAGCGCCGCCCTGGTCGGCAGCGAGTCCCTCCTGGGCCGCGAAATCCGCGACATCGTCGCCACCTCCTCCCCCGCCTTCGATCTCCGTCTCATCGCCGCCGACGACGAGAAGCCCGGCACCCTTACCCGCCTCGGCGACGAGCCGTCGCTCATCGAAGTCCTCGGCGCCGAGAGCCTTGCCGGCGCGCGCGTGGTCTTCCTCGCCGGCTCCCCCGAATCCAGCCGCAAGGCGCTCGATCTGGCGGATCCGGACGCCGCTATCATCGACCTCGTCTACGCCGCCGAAGAACGGCCCGACGCCCGCCTGCGCGCCCCCCTGCTTGAATCGGAAGCCGAATCGCAAGCCGAATCCGAGATCGACCTGCCTCACGAGACTGCCGTGCACGTCATCGCGCATCCCGCCGCCATCGCCCTGGCGCTGTTCCTGCGCCGCCTGCAGATGCACGACCCCGTCCGCCGCTCGGTCATCCAGATTTTCGCCCCCGCCAGCGAGCACGGCGCCACCGCCGTGGAAGAGCTTCAGCAGCAAACCGTGAGCCTGCTCTCCTTCAAGAGCCTGCCGCACGCCATCTTCGACACGCAACTCGCCTTCAACCTGCTCGCGCGCTACGGCGAAGACGCGCCCGTCCGGCTCGAGGATTCCGAACTCCGCATCGAGCGCCACCTGGCTACGCTGCTTGCCCTGCCCGGCGAGGGCGAGGGCGCCCCCATTCCATCCCTGCGCCTCATTCAGGCCCCCGTGTTTCACGGCTACAGTTTTTCGGCATGGGTGGAGTTCGAGGAGAACCCCGGCGTGGAAGCCCTGGAGAGCGGGCTGGTCACCGGCTCCATCGAAGTGCGCGGCAGCGAATCGGAGCCCCCTGCCAACGTTGGGCACGCGGGCCAGGGCGGTATCTCGGTGGGCGCCATCGCACCCGACCGCAATGAGCCGGAAGCCTGCTGGTTCTGGCTGGTGGCCGACAACCTGCGCCTAGCCGCCGAAAACGCCGTGGCCGTTGCCAGGCAACTCCTATGAGGACAGTGCCACCTACTTTTCGATTCTGCATGGATTGTGGGGCGGACCCCCTGGTCCGCGCGGGTCCCCCCGGACCCGCTTTCGCCAGCAGACTCAAGATCCGGCAGAATGCGAAGAAGGCCGACGAGGGCGCTCCCCGCAGGGGGACCCCGGCGGACCACTCCGTTGCACGGAGCGAGGGGGTCCACCCCACCGCCAAAGGAAGTGGCATTGCCTTATGAAAATCTTCCTCACGCTCGCACTGGCGCTCGCCGCCTCCGGATGCGGTTACCATATCGCGGGCCACGCCGATCTGGTGCCCAAAAACATCAAGACCATTGCCGTCCCCGCGTTTGCCAATGGGACCGTGCGCGCCACACTGGCCCGCTTGATCACCGCCGACGTAAGCCGCGAATTCATCTCGCGCACCCATTACACCATCGTGGCCGCGCCGGAACAGGCCGACGCCGTGCTGTCCGGAGCGCTGACCAGCTTCAACTCCTTCCCCATCATTACCGACCCGGTCTCGGGCCGCGCCACTGGCATTGAGGCGGTCGCTACGCTGCAAATCACGTTCACCGATCGCCACACCGGCAAGACCATCCTCTCCCGCCCCAATTTCGAGTTTCGCGAGCGCTTCGAAATCACCCTCGATCCTCAGGCCTACTTCGACGAAAGCGGCACCGCCATCGAACGCCTGAGCCGCGATGTGGCGCGTAGCGTGGTCACCGCCATCCTGGAGAATTTCTAGAGCGCCCCATGACCCCGGCCCAACTCCTGTCGCGGATTCAGAAAGGCGCCGTTCCGCCGGCCATCCTCCTGCTGGGCCCCGAAGCTTACCAAAAGCGCCGCATCCTGGATGCGCTCACCGCGGGCTTTCCCGAGGGCTCCATCACCTTGCACGACCTCATGGAGCTCTCGCTGGCCGAAATCGTGGACGACGCCCGTTCGCTCTCCCTGTTCGCTTCCGAACGCCTGATCCGCGTGGCCAACGCCGAAGCCGTCCTGCCCAAGGGCAAGGTCGATGACGATGCCGAAGGCGAGTCCGCCGCCACCAGCGCCGGCCCGCTGAACGAGTACCTCAAGGACCCCACGCCCGGTGTGGTGCTGCTCTTCGAGGCCATCCGCTTCGATTTCGAAGGCGACGACAAGCGCCGCCAGGATCGCGTCCTCAAGTTCTACAGCGCGGTGCGCGATGTGGTCGAGCTGCGCCGCTATTCCAGCCACGAAGCTCGCCAGGAGGGCGAAGCGCTGGCGCGCCGCGCGGGCGTCCGCATGGATTCCGAGACCCTCGATCTTCTCGTCGAGGCCCTGGGCGCCGATGTCGCGCGCATCGCGGTGGAAATCGAAAAGCTGGCGCTCTACGCCGGCAGCCGTGAAGTGGGAGTGGATGACATCGCCGCCCTGGTTCCCGATGCCCGCGCCAGCACCATCTTCGCGTTGGTCAACGCGCTGGGCCGCCGCGACCGGGCCCGCGCCCTGGAGGTCCTCGACACGCTCTCGCGCGATGGTGAATACCTCCCGCTCGCGCTCGCATTCCTTTCGACGCAGTTCCGCATGGCGCTGGTGGCGCGCGAGTCCGGCTTGAAAAACGCCCAGCAGATTCAGTCGCACTTCACCCGCGCGGGAGTCCCCATGTGGTCGTCGCGCGCCGAACAGGTCTATCAGACCGCCACCAAATTCAGCAAGCCGCAGCTCGAGCGGGCCATGGGCCTGATTTACGCCGCCGACAAAGGCATGCGCGACGCGCGTCCCGACGACCGCATCGTCATGGAGCAATTTATCGTCCAGTTGGTCCGGTGAAGTGGGGCAGGCTTTCAGCCTGCGGACCCGCTTCAGCGGGTCCTCTTTGAGTCTTAGATGCTTTCGAAACTGCGCCAACGACTATTGACTACGGTACTCCTCCTCGCGGGACACTCACTCGCCTGGTCCGCCGTCAACGGCAGCATCACCGGCGCCGTCATGGACCAGACCGGCCGTGTGATCGTCGGCGCCGTGGTGGTCGCCACCAATACCGCGCAAGGAATCCACACCCGGACGCTCACCGGCGGCTCCGGGACATATGCCTTTCCCAGCCTGCCTGTGGGAACCTACGACCTGGAGTTCCAGACTCCGGGTTTTCAATCCTTGAAGCTTACTGGTATCGTGATCGATTCCGATAGCGCGTTGAAGGAAGACGCCGTACTCCAGGTAGCGGAGCAAACTCTAGAGGTTACCATTTCAGACAGCGCCGCCCAGGTGGAAAGAGTCAGTACCCAGATGGGTCAGGTGGTCACGGGCTCTGCCATGGCCGCGGTGGCGCTCAACGGCCGCGGCTTCACGGATCTGTTGGCTCTGCAACCTGGCATCGTGCCGATGTCCACTCAAACCCCCGACTCGATCGTCATGGCCGGCGCCACCGTCGCGATCGCCCCTTCGGGAGGCCTTAACCCGGGCAATCAATCCATCAGCGGCCAGCGCGAAGACGCCAACGGCTTCATGATCAACGGCGGCGACGTCAAGGAGTTGATGAACGGCGGCACCGCCATCGTTCCCAATCTCGATTCCATCGCCGAATTCCGCATACTGACTAATAACTTCGACGCCCAGTACGGCAACTACAGCGGCGGCATTGTCAACGTAGTGACTAAGTCCGGGACCAATCGGCTCCATGGCAGCGCATTCGAATTCTTGAGAAACACCGATCTCGATGCGCGCAGTTTCTTCTCCCCGCAGCGAAGCTTCTACCGGCAAAACCAATTCGGCGGCACCCTTGGCGGACCCATCCGCAAAGACAAGGTGTTTTACTTCGCTGACTTTCAGGGTACGCGCACCAATCAGGGTATCGACACGGGCCTCATTTCCGTTCCTTCGCTGGCCGAGCGAGCGGGGAATTTCCAGGACGAAACCGGTTCCCTGACCGGCGCGGTGAGTGGTCCCTATCTCGCAAGCCTGCTTTCCCAAGAACTCGGCTACGCAGTCTCCGCGAATGAGCCCTATTACACGGCCGGCTGTGTCTCGAGCAGTCAGTGTGTGTTCCCGAATGCCGTCATTCCACAATCGGCGTGGTCGTCTCCCGCCCGGCATCTGCTCCAGTACATTCCTCTTCCCAATGTTGGATCGTCCACGTTCTCCACCGGCGCGCAGGGAGAAACCGTGCGCGATGACAAAGGCAGCCTCCGTATCGACGGCGCCGCCCGGCGCTGGGGTCTGCTCTCGGCCTACTACTTTGTCGACGGCTACACCGTGAACAATCCTTATCCCACGGGCCAGGGAGGCGCCAGCGTTCCCGGCTTCAACGCACTGACACTGGGTCGCGGGCAGGTACTCAATTTTGGCGATACCAGGTCATTCGGTTCCGCCGCCGTCAACGAAGTTCGCCTGAGTTACATGCGCGATTCGAACAACGTGGGCCAGCCTGCCGGTGGCGTCGGCCCCAGCCTGGCTTCTCAAGGCTTCGTCACCGGCGTGGGAACACCCGGAATCGTTCCGCTGGCGCCCCAGATTGAAGGCGTCGAGAACGTCGTCTTCAATTCCTTCGTGATGGGTACACCCATCACCAACCTGAGACAGGCGAACAACACTTGGTCCGCAAGTGACAGTTTTTCGAAAGTGCTAGGCAATCATACATTGAAGACCGGCGCATCCGCCAGCTTCGAGCAGGTCAACGTCAATCCGGATCCCACCTTCAACGGGTCCTTCCTGTTCTCCGGCTCGGAAACTGGTGTGGACCTCGCCGATTTCCTCGTCGGTGTAGCCAGTAACTACAATCAGGCCGATTCGCAGGCCTACTACCCGCGCCACAAGTACGCCGGAGCCTACGCCCAGGATAGTTGGCGTGTCCGGTCCAATCTCACGCTGAACTACGGGCTCCGCTGGGAGCTGATGGAGTATTGGTCCGAAAAATACAACCAGGTTCCCACTTTCCTTCCCGGCGAACAGTCCAAGGTCTACCCCAACGCTCCGGTCGGGCTCGTGTATCCGGCCGACCCGGGAGTTCCCGATACGCTGGCGCCTTCCAGAAACCGTTTCTCTCCAAGGCTGGGCGTGGCTTGGTCGCCGGGCAACGGCAAGACCAGCGTCCGCGCCGGTTACGGCATCCAGAACTCCGCGATCCAGGGCAACGTCATGGCGTTCGACGAGCCGCAGCCTCCCTATGGCTTGT